>NZ_AP024510.1:2400000-2751878 GCF_018406465.1 Longicatena caecimuris | reverse complement strand
AAACCAATATCTGCTTTCCCATCAGTTACCTGTTTTTTTAATTCATCCAGCTGCGTGGTGTGCAGAATCTTATAAGCAGGAAATTGTTGCTTGATCAAGTTGTCATCTTGTAAGATCTGTTTCATATCCTGTATGATCATGACCTTATCAACTTTTTGGGTATCCTTATTTTCGCTGTCATTTGATAGAAAGCGGGGGAAGGATAATAAAGCAAAGGCAGCGATTGCTACTAAAATGGTTGAAATGAGAAAAGATTTCTTTTTTAACATGGTTTCTAATTCAAATTTTAAAACGATAAAAAAGGCTCTCATTCTTCATCACCTGCCTTTGCTACAAAAATGTCTGTAAGTGATGCCTCATATATCTTAAATACGTCGATATCAATATGATGATTCACAAGATATGCGAACAACGTCTGCTTATCAATACCTTCCTTTAATTCTACGATATAATCCTCTGCTTGTTTTGTGTACAGATTGATCAGATTTTGACATTGTTTTAAAGTGTCCTCAAAGGTGCCAGCACAGGATTCATTTGGACGTAATACGAGACGGTTATGACCAAATGCTTTTTTTATTTGTTTTAGGTTGCCTTGTAAAACGACATTGCCATGATGCAAGATTACAATATCTTCACAAAATTCCTCAACATAATTCATTTGATGTGAAGAAAAGATGACAAGCTTACCGGCTTGTATTTGCTCTTGTACGACTTCTTGTAAAATCTGTGAATTTACCGGATCTAAACCGGAAAATGGTTCATCTAAAATTACGATATCCGGATCATTCATCAAAGTCTGTGCTAACTGAACTTTCTGCTGATTTCCTTTACTCAGTGTTTCTAAAACACGTGATTCATATTCTTCAATATGCAAACGTTTTAACCATTTTTTCAAGTTGCTTTTGGCTTCGGCTTTTTTCATACCTCGTAACTCAGCTAAATAAAGCAATTGTTCAGATACTTTCTTTTTGGGATACAAGCCTCTTTCTTCTGGTAAATAGCCGATGTTATATTCCTTCGCATGAAATGGCTTTCCATCCATGAGGAGTATTCCTTGATTTGCCTTGAATACATCCATCAGGATGCGAATGGTTGTTGATTTCCCCGCACCGTTACGCCCCAATAGACCTAAAGCTTTGCCACTTTCAATGGAAAAAGATATACCATGCAGTACTTCCTTACCTTGAAAGCTTTTATGCAAGTCGTGTACTTCTAGTTTCATTTTGTCCCTCCTATTGTTAGCTGCATTATAAAGTAAGTTTCTTTAAAATGCAATATATATTTTGCATTTGTAAGATATAACTTTCATAAAGCCTTGCTTTTCCTCTCTCATCCACCTATAATAAAAACGATAAAGAAGGGATATGCGATATGAAAAATCTCAAGATCAAGATGGCCCGTATGGAACTGGATATGTCACAAGAAGAATTAGCAAAAAAAGTTGGAGCGACCAGACAGACCATTGGGTTGATTGAAGCAGGAAGGTATAATCCAAGCATTAAGCTTTGTATCAATATCTGTATTGCGTTGCATAAACATTTAGATGATTTATTTTGGGATGCGTCCTATGATAAGGAGGAATGGGAATGAAACAGCCGAAACAAAGCTTGTTGAAAGATATCATACGTTATGGAAAAACAAAAGGAAAAGCACCATTGGATGAACGTCAGATGGATACTTTAAAAAACTTATATATAGAACTAGCCAGATCAGTATTACTGGCATTTATGATATTCAGCATTGCTTATGGATATAAAGAAATGCATGGGGAAGAAATATCTTATCGTTATTTTAATTTATCTGTCGGTATCATCGGTGCTGTAACCTATTATTATTTATTGCGCTTTGCATATCAGCAGGTGATTGGAATTGATGAGAATTTTGAGGTTTTACTCGTACCGGCACTTGTCTTTACGCCGTCCTTCTACATGGATGCATTATGGGCACTGGGATTTCTATTTGATTTCCCTGCGCTGTATTTTCGTGTGGTGGCATATTTATGGCCGCTTTATGCCATCTTAAATTATTTAGCAGCGAATAAAGTGTATCAGCATGGGAAAATGATTATGGAAAAAGAAATTGAACAAGGACAATTGAGTTTTCGCAGTCGTAAAATGATAACAAATTATGTTTTGTTTTTCCTGATAATCGCATGTATGCTGCCGATTTCTTATGATATGTTGTGCCATATGACCTTACTATTGGCAATGCTGTTTCTTTTTTATACGATATGGCAATATGGCTTTCATACGCCAACCAATATTTATGTATTTGATGAAGAGGGTTTGCGTTATCATAAGGCATTGTGGAATCGCAAGGGAGGATATTTGCGCTATGATGAAATCGTATCTGTGAAACAACAGGATACTTTTAATATCGGATATGCGAAGGATAAAGTGTGTATTCATACCAAACAAGGAAAGGATGTCTTATTGTATCCGGAAAATCCATATCGCTTTTGCACAGAACTAGAAAACTTATTGGGATGATGTTTCATAAGTAAAAGCCAATATAAATATTATTGGATTTTAAAAAACAGGGAAAGCTTTAAATGATGTAAAAGGAGGAAAGTTATGCGTATTTTATGTTATGGGGATAGTAATACTTGGGGATATGATCCAACAAGTGGTATGCGTTTTGCGCATCGTTGGCCGAAGGTATTAGCACAGCAATTGCCACAGGATGAAATTATTGAAGAGGGATTAAATGGGCGTACTTTGGTTCATGAGGATCCTTATGGCAAGGGAAGATGTGGCAGTGCTGTTTTGGAAATGCTATTGCGAACCCATCAGCCTCTGGATCTTATCATTATGATGCTGGGAACTAACGATTTGAAAACCATGTATCATTTGAATGCCGAGATGATAGCGAAGGGGGTCAGAGAAAATATTAAGATCATGCAGAATCCCTTTCTTTATGAACGTTATGCCATTCCCAAGATTCTGGTAGTTTCACCGATTGCCTTGGGCGAAACGATTTTGACAACTTCACCATGGGTAGGCGAATTCCATGAGAGGAGTTATCAGGTGGCAAGGCATATGGCAAAGCCAATACAAGAAATCTGTGCACAATATCATTGTCATTTCTTTGATGCCGCCAGTGTTGCCTGTGCCAGTAAAGCGGATGGTGTGCATATGGATGAAGAAAATCATCGTAAACTGGCATATGCTTTGGCAAAAGAAATTCGTAATATGCAAAAGGATCATGAGAAAGTTTAAAAAGCTTTCTTTTTTTAAGACTTTTTTTGTAGATCCTTACAGATAAACCTTATTTTACAGGAAGCTTTTCCGCTACATTGGCGGCATGTCATAATGAAGGACAGAAGCAGCAAATAAAAACACCGTATAAAGTTGAGTTCTTGTTTCGTTTTATGTATATGGAACGAAACAAGCTATACGCGTGTCTTTTTTCGAACTGCATGGTTTTATTGCTAATCTTTTGACCTAAATGCAGGGGAAAGTATGGGTAATTGTGCTTCCCACAAGAGAAGCAATTGCTCTTTTTGGACAAGCTTGTATCGTAAAACAACATACCATGCAAGATGGTATGTATCTGCGTTATATAAATGATACATAAAATTATCTTAATGCAAAATTGTCAGGAAAAATTAAAATAAGGGCAACTTCAATAAGACAGTACGTAAGGTGTTAAAAACATATCACATATAGAGTCATTAAGATGGAGTGTTGTAAATTTTCGATGGTTCTGTATAAAAATGGGGAAAGACGGATAAGATGCTTTCACAATCTAGGTGAAAAACTATAAAAACCATTATTTTTTTCTGGAAATATGCCTATTGATAAAATGGATTGCCTATGTTAAATTAAGACACAGATAAATAGGAGGAAGAAATAAAATGAAAAAAGTAATGAAATTAATGATGGTTTTCGGACTGGCTTTTGCTATTGCTCCATGTGTTGGAGGTCATACACACGATCAGCACTGCGGTTACAATCCGGAAACAGGCACTGGATGCATGTATGAGGTGATGCCTGCTAATTCAGAACATTTAGGATGGTAATATGAACAGACATTTAGGTCCTATCTTTCGCTTACATAGAAGAGAATCCGGACTTCGACTGGCACAATTCAAAGAAATTGTGCCAGTTTCTAAATTAAGCGATTTTGAAACAGGGAAGAAAGATCTTACGCACGAAACGGTGAAAAAGTTATATGCGGTTATCGGCATGGAATTTCATACGGTTGAAGATAATGTGAATATAGCTGTCATGGTCTGGAATCTATTTACGGCGATTGTTAAATCAGAACCGATGGCGGATATCTACAAAAAACTTTATCAACAGAAATCCAGTGTACAATTTCAAGGCGAATATATCATATGGCTGTTAGGTGTCTTTATTTATCGTGTATATCATGCCGAGGATGAATATTTATATGAAGAAGATATCAAAAGGCTGAATAAATACATCGATTATTTAGAACCGGAACTTCAAAAGCTGTTTTATGATACTGCAGGTGTTTATTATGCAGATATTTATAATTATAAAACTGCTGAAAGTTACTTCAATAAAGCAATACATAGTAATAGTATTGAAATACAAGCAATGACATTTTATCATAAGACAATTATTTTAGTAGAACAGGGCTTTTATGTAGAAGGTTTAGACTGTATCAAAAGAGCCATCAGTTTATTTAATCAGAATCTGTATTTAAAACGTGTGGTCATGTGTAATGTGTTGCTGGGAAACTTGTATTCAGGTTTGAATGATTATGCTATGGCTGAACAAGTGTATATACAATGTTTAAATGCTATGAGACAACTTTCATTGCCTAATATGGTTGCAATCTTTAATAATCTCACTTGGATAAATTTGTTATGGGGTAAATATGATAAAGTGCTACAATATGCAAATGAGGCAGAAAAACATAGCAAAACGCATGAAATGATGTATTTTTATAAATCCTACGCTTATCATAAAACGAATTTACGTAATGAAGCAAAAGAACAGATACGTCAGGCAAAATTGTATTGCACAAAATCCTCTGAATATCGCATTGCGATGATTGATGCATTTGCGACTTATCTCTATGAAACAAAACCATTTGAATTAAAAGAAAAGAAATTTTTAAAAGCCTATAAGGCTGCCAGAAAGGCAAACGATATACAGGCTGCTATCTTTGTGTTAAATCTCTTATCAGATCTGTGTGAGTCCTATATGAGAAAAGAAAAAGAATTATTTTATAAAACGGAGATGATAAAATTATACAAAATGAGAAGATAAGGTAAATATTTTCTGGAAATTATAATTGTGAAAAAACATTATATATGGTTAATCTTCGGGTATGATATGACAGGCAGCAAGGAATGGACTGCCTTTTTTCCATATATAACAAAAAGTCAGGCTCTGGAGCAGTCCTGACTCTTTGTTGTAAATGATATAAAACATATAGTGGGAAGTTAGTGCTTGTGGTTGTAAAGTTATAGAGGAAATAAGCCATGTGTAAGAAAGGAAGTACACATCTCTCATGATTAGCTTTATCTAACTTCTCCTATATAATACAATAAAAGTTAACCTTAGTCAACAATTTTATACAAGTTTTTCATTTTTTATATAGGACGGCTTGCACCACCTGCATAAGTAAAAAAGACTGTTTCAACAGTCTAATCGTTAGCTAAGGCATGCAAGAATTGTTGCAAGATTATTTCTGCATGGTGACCTTCATAGCCATATTCACCAAGTTGAATCTTTGGTTTCATTTTACCATGAAAATCACTGCCGCAACTCATCAGCACATGATGTTTTTGACAATAGTCTTCATAATATAAATTTTGTTCCCGCGTATGGTAGTTGCTGTAGGCCTCAATGCCGTCTATACCTTGGCTAAGGGCTTTTTCCAAGCGTTCTTCTTGGTGGAAGAAATTACGGAAAGGATGGGCGATAATGGCAATACCTCCGGCTTCATGGATGTGCTCTACGGTTTCTTGCAGACTGGGATATGGTACATGAACATAGCAGGGATTACCGGCACTGCACATGTCCCAATAAAAATTGACACAAGCCGGCTCACAGCGCTCTCCACCCGGCTGGTAGGGCTGAAAGGCTGGCTTATTTGCATAGCGAGGATCCTTGAGAAAATAGTCAACGATAGCGGGAAAGGGATTCATCGTTCCAAAGCGTTGTAATAACGCTTGTGCATCTAATTCCATATCGAAGTATTCATTCAATTTGGCAATGCGTTTTGTCATCGTGCCCTGCTTCAATTGAGCAATCTGCTGAGGAAGCTTTTCAAAATACGGCGTATGATGATTTAGGCCATAGCCTAGGATATGGACTTCCAATCCGTCAAACAAAGTATCACATTCAATGGCAGGAATCACACGTATCGCGTTTTGCTTACCTAACTGCATCATTTCATCAACGCCCTGTGCCGTATTATGGTCGCTTAAGGCAATAAGAGACAGCTTGGCTTCCTTTACTTTTTCGATTAATTCCTGACAGGTGAATTGTCCATCACTACTATATATAGAATGCATGTGTAAATCAAATGTTGTCATAGTGGCTCTCCTTTGAAAACAAAGGTATTATAGCATATGCGAATCGTAAAAGTTTGTTTCTATTAGAAATTATTAAAATATTGCGAAAAAAGTGGGAAATTTGTATAAAAACAAAAAAATTAATGTTTTAAATTTGGAATGTTGGGATTTTTAATTGACGAATTCCTCGGAAATACTTAAACTAAGAGTGTGTCAAAGGAGGCTGATGAAAATGTCCAAAGCAAGCGATGCCAGAAGAAATGCGTTATATGAGATCATTCTGAATGAAGGAAGAGTTCGTGTGGGGGATTTGGCACGAGCCTTGGATGTTACTACGGAAACCATACGAAAAGATCTGAAAGTATTAGAAGATCGTGGCGTATTAATTAAAAAGCATGGCAGCGCTACTGTTCGCAATGCTTATTATCAGTTGCCTTTTGATGTGAAACTGCAGGAAAATACACTGCAGAAACAATGGATTGCGCGCAAGGCATTAGATTTTATACAGGATGATTCCATCGTCTATTTAGATCCAGGAAGTACCTGTTTGCAACTGGCTAAATTGTTGCGGTTAAAGAAGAATATTACCGTATTGACAAATTCTTTGCCCATTGGCGATATCATTTGTGACAGTGGCTTAGAACTTATTATGGCCGGTGGTAAGCTGCAGAAAAAAGGCAGAGCCTTTATTGGCTATTATACGACAAATGTGATTGACTCCATTCGCATCGATATTGCTTTTTTAGGCTGTGACGGTTTCCAGGATATGGATGGACCGATGACATTCTCTATGGAACATGCGGAAATCAACCGCCATATTCTTCGCCAATCCAGAAAAAGTATTTTGCTTTGTGATTCCAGCAAGTTTACCAAGACCAGTACCTATCAGTTTGCGAAGTTTTCGGATTATGATGTCATGATTACCAATCCGATCAGTGAGGAAGAGCAGACAATGGTAAAAGGTGTAAAACAGCTGATCATGGTAGATGAGCATACTTTTGAATGACCAGATAAGACATGGGCCATATACCCGATAAACACTGTTGTAGGATCTGACCAATCTACTGATGAAGAGCGACCTCCTTGCCATATCAGAACAGCGTTATCGGGTTTGTTTTATGAAAGCATATCGTTTATGATAATAGAAAAGGGATGTTAGGAAACAATACAGGAGGAATCTATGAAAAAAGATCGAAGAAATGTCGTGCTGTTGTGTGGTTTTTACTTTTTAAGCTATCTGGCATTTGTATTGCCTTATGGCTACATGCAAACGTTTTTGGAATCCGTTGGCTATGATGTCGTAGAACGTGGTGTTATCTTATCTGGTACGGCTGTTGTCGCTATTGTAACACAGTTATTTGCCGGTTATTTATGTGATAAGTACCATAGTGATAAATGCTTTTTCAATTTATCATTGATTATCTTTGTTTTAGCGGCTTTGGTGATGTATCAGGTAAGTGAAAAGAGCTTTTATCTGCATTTGATCTTTATGTCTTTAGTCGGCGGTATGTTTCGTACGACAATGGCAATACAGGATAGCTGGACACTACAGACGAGTGAAACCTGTCGAAATAACTTTGGACCGATTCGGGCCTTTGGGGCGATTGGTTGGATGATTGGAAGTCCGATTGGGGCGATGATCGTTGAACATTACGGCTATGCTTCCTTAGGTTATGTATTTGCCGGTTTGGCCGTATTGAATATTTTATTGACGATGATGATGCAAGATGCAGTAAAGGTGGAAAAAAGTGGTGGTATTCATATCGGCGATTTAAAGGAATTATTGCTCAATCGTAAATATATCATCGTTGTATTGATCTTCCTATTTATTAATGTCATCGCAACGGCAGATATTTATACGACGGTGGATAAGATGATGAATCTTGGAGCGAAAGAAGGAATGATCGGCGCACGTTGGAGCATACAGGCATTTACCGAACTGCCACTGTTTTTTGCCGGTACTTGGCTGTTAAAGAAATTCGGTGACTATAAGCTGATGATGTTTGGTACCTTTATGTACATTCTTCGTTTTATCGCCTATTCGCTTGTGCAATCGCCGGAAATGATGATTGTTGTCACTTTGATGCAATGTATCACGTATCCGCTTATCATGATCACCAGCAAAACTTTGGTTGATGATACGACGCCAAAACATTTGCGTAGTAGTGGACAGACCATAGCTTCAGCTTTTTATGTAGGTGTTTCATTATTAGTTACCCCTGTGATTGCCGGTGCAATGGTCAATGCCATGGGGGCCGACATGACATTATTGCTGATTGGTTTATCCGGCATTATCCCTTTAGGTTTGGGATTGCTTTATAAACGGGTATAGACAAATGTCACTGATTTACGTAACCGCTTAAATTCTTCCTTGAAATAGTGTATAATAATACCGAAATTGGAAGAAGGAGAAATTTTTATGGATACTATATTTACTATGGAAACCTTTATCAGTGTGGTTATGATCGGGTATGGCATTTGGATGTTATTTCGTTCCGCACAGCAGTTAAGAACAAATATAAAATTAAGAAATGAGTACAAAAACAGTCATAAGGACTATGAAGAAGTAAATGTTTATACCGGCTTTTTGATTTTCTTCGCCATAATGATGGCAGCCGGCATTTTCCTTGCCTTTTTCCCATATGTGGAGGATAACGTTTACTATTATCGTCTTGCCTACAGTTTAATAGCGTTGATTGCCGTTAGCATGGGAATGGATACGCTTGTGAAACGACGTGTTATTTTTGATGACAATGGCTTCTTATATGAAAAGGCTTATTATCGTTACCGTTCTATCATGAACGTAACACGAAACAAAGGCTTAATGAAAAACACGGAAATTTCATCAACTGAAGAAAAACGAATCACGATTTCACATAAGATGGGTGAGGCATTTGATGTTCATTATGACAACTGGAAAAACCGTAAGAAACATAAAAAATAAAGGTGAAGGATGATTCGTAATGATAAAATTATGTGTGTTTGATGTGGATGGTACGCTGATTACAAAAGGTAATAGACAGTTCAGTTACAACACGATAACAGCATTAAAAAATTTGCAAAAACAAGGAGTGAAGCTGGCCATTGCCAGTGGCAGACCTCCTTTTGCCATGGAGAAGAAACTGCTGGATGAAATCACATTTGATTATTTTATTTGCAGCAATGGTGCCTGTGTGATAGATAGCAAGGATGAGATATTACATCGCTTTTCTTTTACGAAACAGCAGACCCAAAAATTGATTGATATCTTTCGCACCAAAGATGATGCCTTGATGTTTCAATGTATCGAAGCGGCGCGTTGTTATCATGGCTATAAGCGTATTGCGCATATGCTGGAAGGATTTTTAGGACGTTTGGATATTTTAAGCGATGAGCGTGAACAAAGAATATATCAACAAAAAAGTCTTCCTTTAGCTGCTGTGGCAAAAATTGAACATGAGGATTTGCAAGCGATCAAAGAACATTTTCCCGAATTATTATTTACGCCCTTTGATACGACATATTATGATATCAATGGACAGCATAGCAAAGCAGATGGCATCGCATGTATTTGTAAGCATATCGGTATCGATATGACAGAATGTGCGGCGTTTGGCGATGATTATAATGATTTGGATATGATCAAGCGCTGTGGGTATGGCATTGCCATGGGGAATGCCCGTGAAAAAGTCAAAGAAGCAGCTGCTTATGTGACATCTAA
This sequence comes from Longicatena caecimuris, assembly GCF_018406465.1. GTDB lineage: Bacteria > Bacillota_I > Bacilli_A > Erysipelotrichales > Erysipelotrichaceae > Longicatena > Longicatena caecimuris. Next base: position 2,741,682 of record NZ_AP024510.1, on the reverse strand, counting down.
TGTTGAGGAAGATGGCATATGGAACGCTTGCCTTCACTATGGGTGGATAAAGCAATGATACGATTATTATTAAGTGATATCGATGGTACCTTGATTCAATATGATCCAAAGATTCATAAGACTGATGTTGACGCAATTCATCAGCTGCAAGAACATGGTGTTCAATTTGGTTTGGTGACAGGAAGAGATATCGGCTTTTGTCGTCATCTGTTAACACACCATAATTTACAAGCCGATTGTATCGTAGCCAATAATGGAGGCTCTTTATGGATTCAAAAACATAAGGTGTTTGAACATCATATGGATGGTGAAGAAGTCATTGCTATTATGAAACAATTGGATGCTTATGTGGGGATGTGTCATCCTTTTATTTGTAGTGAAGAGCGTGAATTCTTTTTGATGAAACATGCCTATACAGCGGATGCATGGCAATCTATACGTAAGACACTTGCTTATTTGGGCAATCTGAGTGAAGAAGATTTACTCCAACATTTGCATAGAACAAAAGCGAGTGTGGTCAAAATCAGTTTGTATACTTGCAATGAGCAGACAACGAATGCTTTATTGCCTAAGCTTCAGGCAATATTTAAAGAGTATGAAGTCTTGCCTACTTCTATCGACTATATTGAAATAACTAAAAAAGGTATTCATAAAGGCAACACCGTTTGTACCCTAATGGATAAGCTGCATCTAAAAAAGCATGAAGTTGGGGTGATTGGGGATGGTCATAATGATGTGCCGATGTTTTCTTGCGTAGAGCATAGTTTTGTGATGGAAAGTGCGCAAGAGGAAGTAAAGCGTCATGGGAAGAGAATCGTAAAAAGTGTTGCGCAAGCGGTACAATGTGTTATACAATACAATCAAAATGAGGAATAACTTCCTTTTATCAGCAGGAGGATGTAAGGAAATGGCAAAGAAAAAAGCAACAGTTCAGCAGACAGCGGCAAAACGTGTATTAGATGTATTACATCGAAAAGAGGCATACTCAGAAAGTACAGCTGTCGGTTATGAGGCATTTAAAAATATATCATATCCAACCCAGGTCATCGCTTATACGATTGCGAATCTGATGGAAAATGGGGTTGTGAAACGGACGCAGGATGAGCGCTTTTACTTTGATGAGCAGAACTGGAATCAATTAAAGAAAAAAGTCAATGTAGGATATCTGGTATTAATTGGCTTACCATTGATTTTATTTTTAATCTTCTTATTCGTTAAATATGTGTTATAGTTTCAGAAAAAGCTTAGCGTTTACAGATTATGAAAAACGCTTGCTTCATGTAGTATTTATCCGGTTGCTTAGCAACCTCTTTTTTTATTTGAAAAACCTTTTCCGTAGTGATATGTACCCTTCTGATACACGGTAAATATGTATTGGTAAGTTACCATATAACGGGTATTAAAAAATGATCATTATCGGTTATCCGGTTGAAACACATGTAGTTAGATATAAATAACGCTGAGTAGTTGTTATCCATTTAAAGGAGTTTATCGATTATCAAAGGGTGGAGAATCTTGTAATGAATAAGTGAATGAAAAGTTAAAGGGAGGATCAAAAGCTTATCTTATAGGAAATGTTATGAAGTATTACGTAAGTGCTATGCTGGCATAAAGGCTAATCGTAAATAAAGAAAAAATGAGGGATGCCAAATTTGGCAATTCCTCATTTTTGGTGTTTTAGGTGATATTTTCTAAAGTGTCTTTTAGTTTATCCATGCTGGATATGGTTTCCTGGAAAGGCACTTCAGCTTCTAAGGAAAGGACTTTATCATAACCGCGATTGTGTAAATATGTCAGAATCTGATCATATGGTATATCGCCGTCGAATAATTCTTTATGCACAAAAGGTTTTTGCTGGGAAGGATCATAATGATAATCTTTGATGTGAATATGACCTATTTGCGGATAGATATAACGTAACTCATCCATTAATGAAAAGAGTAAATAATCTTTTGGCACATTTTCTTTTACTGCTCTGAAACTATTGGCCGGATCCCATAATAAGCGCAAGTGTGGATCTTGGAAAGCCTTGATGATCTGTATCGTCATCATTCCCTTTGGCAATCGTGAATATGGACAGTTCTCTAAAACCAACGTGATATCATACTCCTTTGCTATCCGTAAAGCTAGGCGTATCGCACGCAGTATGGCATTCATATCTTCCTGAACGCCGAAAGGGGGGTTGCGATTATCAGGAAAACGGAAGGGAAATATTCGTACGCGCGGACAATTTAAACGTTTGGCAATGCGGCAGGCATTTTCCAGATAACGCAGGTGCGTGTTGATATCGCCCTCAATGGCATAAAAAGAATCATTGAATAAAGAAACTTGATCGCCTTCATATAAAGGGCAAAGAAAAAAGACAGTACTGGCAATGCAGGATACTTCCAAATGATAGGTTTGTAAGAGCGTGCGGATATGCTCGACTTCTGCCAGACTACATTCTTCAATACTTTTACCAAAGACATTGTGTAATTCCACATGGGAATAGTGATGTGCTTTCGCAATTTGTAAAGCACGTTCTAAATCTTCACAAATTTGGTCGGTTATAATGGCATATTGCATACATTCACCTGACTGCAGCGATAAGATGTGCAGTCATTTTTCCTTTCTGTATTATGATTATACCATTTTCTTAAGCAATTGTTATAACAATTGTTAGAAAAAAAGATGAAAAATGTAGGAAAGGTCATAATGTAATGACATTTCGTTGCTTTTGTATGTGATTCATATTATAATAGGGGCGAGAAAAAGAAAGAGGTAGAACATTATGTATCCATTACGTTTAAAACCGATTTATGACAAAACCATTTGGGCCAATGATCGTTTAACGACGATGCGTCATGAAGCCCAGAGTGGATGTGGCACATGCTGGGAGATCAGTGCCCATCCGCATGCACAGAATAAGATCATCAATGGAGACTATGCCGGCAAAACTTTGCAGGAATTGTTAGATGAGAAAGAGCGAGAAATGCTAGGGGAAGTACCTAGACAGCGTATGTTACGTTTGGCTTTTCTGGATGCGGCAGACAATCTTTCCATCCAGGTTCATCCGGATGATGCTTATGCGCATGAACATGAAAATGATGAAGGGAAAACAGAATCCTGGTATATTTTAGAGGCAGATGAAGGAGCAACGCTGGTAGCTGGCACGACCATTGCCGATAAGGAGGTTTTGTATCAGGCGGTAAAGGAAAATACAGTTGAGCAATATGTGCGGCGCATTCCGGTAAAAGCCGGAGATTTTGTATGTATTGATGCAGGGATGCTGCATGCCTTAGGGAAAGGCATCTTAGCGTTGGAAATTGGGGAAAATTCCAACACGACATATCGTTTTTATGATTATAATCGTAAAGATGCAAACGGCAATCCACGTCCTTTGCATATTCAAAAAAGCTTTGCTGTTGCGGATTTCGCTTTAGTTTGTACACCGGTTCATTCTCCTTTAGAAAAAGTACAGGAAACAAAGGAGAAAATGTTAGTAGAGCGTGAAGAGTTTTGTGTCAAGCTGGTAGACATTCATGCATCCTATGAATTAATTATGGATCACACAAAATTTTATTGTTTATCGAATGTTGGTCAAGATGCTGAAATCATCTGTGACGGTATGCATATTCCGTTCCTCTTTACAGAAAGCATCTTTGTTCCGGCAGCGTGCAAGGATCTTACCATACAGGGGGATACCAGAGTATTACTTAGCTATGTGAAATAAAGCAAGATAATCATGTCGTATGATCTGGACAGCCAAAGGCTGTCTTTTTGTTACAGGTGTTTCTTGTTTGGTTTACAATATGGGAAAGAAATAAACCGTTGTATATCCATGCAAATTTCGGTATGGAAAGGATGTAATGTTTGGATGTTATCAGGCAAGATGCCAAAAGCTAAAGGAAAAAAATCTATATACGAAGAAAATAGGCTGTTTTCCATATAATTTGTTGGGTTCTTTGTGTCAATTTTGGGTGAATTGTGTGATTACATTTGTAATGTATGTGAAAAAATTAAACAAAATGCTTGAAATACCATATCCACTGATGTAAGATAACAATGTAAAAAGACAGCGTAAGCGATTACATTCCTGGAAAAATAAGAGCTGGTCACTCTGGAATGTAGCACTTACAGGTAACTGAATCGCTGGGAGATTCTGCATATCGTTGATACTTCATACAATAAAATAGTGATGGTGCTATCCGTAGTGCTTTACTTTTTTGTGTGAAAAAACAGTGTAGCAACACCTGAGAAAGTTACTATCCATGTCTATTAAAAAGGAGGATACTAATGAGATATGTGATTATGGTCAGCCACGGCGAATTTGCTCCGGGTCTGCATTCTGCTGTAAAAATGATGACAGGAAGTAGAGATGACGTATTAAGCACGAGTCTACGTGAAGATATGAGTGCTGATGAATTTGCGGAAAACTTCCGTAAATTGGTGGAGCCGCTGAATACTGACGACTCCGTAATTTTACTTGCAGATATTTTGAGCGGTTCACCATTTACGAATGCGCTGGCAGTACTTGATGAAAAAGGTATGATGGCTAACACGTTAGTACTTGCAGGTATGAACATGCCAATGGCAATAACCGCCGTATTAATGAAAGACAATTTTGATGATTTGAATGTACTGAAAGAGACCATTCTAAGTGAAGGTCATGCAGGAATGACAGAATTCAGTACGGCAGCTGATGACGCTGATGATGACATTTAGTCATTCAGATAAAAAGGAGGAAAAAGTTTATGATTAGTTTTGTACGAGTTGACGACCGCATCATTCACGGTCAGATTGTAACACGTTGGTCTAAGGAATTCCCTTGTGATGGGATCATTGCTGTAAATGATAAAGCAGCAACTACGCCGGTTCTAAAACAGTCCTTTAAAGCATCTACTGATAAAAAAGTATTCGTTTGGACGATGGAACACTTTTTAGAAAAAGCACAGACCGTGCTTGACAGTGATAAGAAATATTTCTTGATCACAAAAAACCCGGTTGATATGAAAAAAATCCTGGTTGATAATAAATTTGTTCCAAGTGATGTAAAACGCGTTGTTATCGGGCCTTGTAATGACCGTCCGGGAGCTGTTAAATTAGGACAGAATCAGTCCATTATCCCGGAAGAAGCAGAGGCTTGCGAAGCTATGACAAATGCTGGTTATGATGTATACTTTGCATTATTGCAGGAAACCGCAATTGGTTCATGGCCTAAATTCAGATCTAAATTCGGTTATTAATGGTGGGAGCATTGAAACTGAATTGGATTATATAAAAGGAAAAGGAGAAATGCTATTATGAGTTTAATTCAAGCAATTTTAATTGGTCTTATGAGTTGTACTGCAGCTAGTACGATTGCTTGTTTGGGAACTACTGTTGGTAACTACACTCTGAATAGACCGTTGGTAGCATCTTTGTTCGTCGGTTTAATTCTTGGTGATGTACCGGGATGTATCCTGGTTGGTATGCCTATGCAGGTTATGTGGATTGCTCTGGTTACACCTGGTGGAACCGTAGCTTCTGACTTGCGTGCAGTTTCCTACATTGGTATTCCATTGGCTTACGTTGGTGCGAAAGCTGCTGGAATGGATTTAGCGGGAAAGGATGCTGCAGGTTTGGCATCTAGTATCTCAGCTATGACCGGTGTTATCGGTATTACATTGTTCTATGGAACAGCTATGATGAACTTGATCTGGCAGCACATTGGTTGGGCTAGATTGGATAAAGGTGATTTAGGAATTATCGGTAAAGTCGATGCTTTATTCCCATTAATTTCACACTTCGTATTATCTTTCCTGCCTGTTACTTTACTGTGCTACTATGGTGCAGATGCCGTTACGGAAATCTTTGCATCTTTGAAAACAGACGTATGGTATGTTAAGGCGCTGATTACGGTTGGTGCTGTATTGCCTGCTGTTGGTATTGCTATTCTGCTGAAATCCGTTGTTACGAAGACAACCGATTTGATTTTCTTCGCATTCGGTTTCGCATTGGCTAAATCTATGGGATTAACACTGATTGCTGCTACAGCTGTTGGTGCTGTATTCGCATTGATTAACTATCAGTTAACGATGGTGAAAGCTGGTGGCGGCGGAGCTGCCATCGATGATGATGACGAGGAGGATATTTAATTATGAAAAAAATCTCAAAGAAAACATTAAATAGTTCCTTCTGGCGCTGGTGGTATGGAAACTTAACTTGTTTCTCTCACGAACACATGCAGACATTTGGTTACATGTGGTCTATGCTGCCAATCATTCAGGAATTGTATCCTACACACGAAGAACAGTGTGAAAAAATGAGAACGTATTATCCATTCTTCAACACTGAGCCTCAGATTGGTGCTATCGTAGTTGGTATCACTGCTGGTTTGGAAGAAGCTCGTGCAAATGGTGCTGAAGAAATTGATGATGAAATGATCAATGGTATCCGTGCAGGTTTGATGGGTCCATTGGCTGGTATCGGTGACTCTTTGATCGTTGGTACTTACATTCCTATTCTGTTAGGTATCGCATTAGGTTTCGCTGAAGGCGGATCTATCTTAGGTCCATTATTCTATATCGTAGTATGGAACGTAACAAGTACATTATTCCAGAAAGTTATCTATAACAAGGGTTATGAACTTGGTGGTTCTGCTGTTGAAATGATCGTTGGTACACAGGCAACTGCGTTCCGTGAATCTGTTATCGTTATGGGTCAGGTTATCGTTGGTGCGATGGCTGGATCTTGGGTTAACATTACTTCAGCTGTTCAGATCGCTACTGACTCTGAAGGTAAAGCAGTTATGTTGCAGCAAAAACTGGATGGTGCATTCCCTGGCATTCTGACAATGCTGTTTGTACTGTTCGCTTGGTGGCTGATGGCGAAAAAGAACGTTACTCCAATCAAAGTATTAATTCTGTTTGTGGTAATTGGTTTCTTAGGTTCTGTCAGCGGATTGCTGGGATAATACTTAGCAATACATTCAAAATCATCCCTTACTCCCAAAAGGGATGATTTTCTTTAGGTCTTGCAAATCGAAGTATGGGATGGTATGATTTTTACAATGAAATGAGGTAGAGTACGATGACAAAAAAAGAGCGTGAACAATTGAAGAACGAGATATCTTATCGTGATATGATGACCAAACGATTGATAAGAAATGCTAAGATGTGTTTCTTCCTATGTTTATTATTTAGTGCTTTGGCTATATGGGGATTCACAGGTATGCACGATGCATTCCTCAGTGTAGGCGAAACAGCGCGCAGTGTCATGAAATGGCTAGGATTGATACTTGCAATTCCGACAGGTATCTTTACGATCTTGTTCTATCTAAGCTACCGCAATTCTAAGAAACTGGTACTGCAAATGTTAAATGATTTGCAGAAGGGGAAAAAATAATAGGAAAAGGCGCTTATCCAAGCGCTTTTTTGATGCAAATAATTGCTATATACGGTACAATGAACATAACGAAAAGAAAGGTTAAGGGATGATGTTTATGAAACTAAAAGCGCTTTATGGGGTTTATTACAGTGCCTGTGGCAATACCAGAAAAGTAATTGAAACAGCGGCTGAAACATTACAACAATATCTCCATCTTCCGATTACCTATATTGATTTTACATTGCCCGCTATGCGAAAAGAAACCTATGTTTTCCCCAAAGATGCGTTGGTGTTGTTTGGATCCAGTGTTTATGCAGGAAGACTGCCGAATAAGATGTTGACCTTTCTGCAAAACCATTTGCAAGGGAATAACACCCTTGCGTTAGCTATCCTTACCTATGGCAATCGTGCTTATGATCAAGCGGTAGATGAAGCTATACAAGAACTGCATTTGCATGGATTTCGTGTCATAGGTGCAGCAGCTATGTCTTGCCAACATGCCTTTACAGAGAAACTGGCAACCTCTCGACCTAATGAAGAGGATAAAGAAGCATTACGTCAATTTCTAATGCAACTTGTGCAAACCCTATTGGAAAATGACCTATCTAAGGATACAGCTGTCCTTACAAGAAAGATGACAACAAAATTATCGTATTATAAGCCGCTCAAAGAAGATGGAACACCCGCACACTTCCTTAAAGCAACGCCCAAAACAAGACTCGATCTCTGTACCAAATGTGGGATATGTGCTACCCATTGTCCTATGGGGGCAATCTCTTTTGAAAACTTTTATGAAATCATCGGTACTTGTATAAAATGTCAGGCTTGTGTTCAGAGCTGTTTGGTAAAGGCAAAATATTTTGATGATGCAGATTTTTTATCTCATGTGGCTATGTTGGAAAAAAACTTTCAAAAACCGAAAGAAAACACATTTTGGCTTGCGAATACTTTATGAAAAATATGAAGCACAGTATTTATACTTTCTATCATTTGAAAAAGAAAAGAGCCATCTGCATCCTGCAGGGCTCTTTTGTGGTGTTATTCAACAGATGATTTTGTCAGAGCATCAATCAAAGCATTTGGATCCACATCACGTTTTTCCTTTTGCGCAACTTTTTCATAATCACGATTATAAATATCAAAATATTCATGATATAAATATAAGGTATCTTCTGCCGTGATCTTGCCACCAAATAAGCATTCCGGATGCGCTTTTAACGTTTCTTCCGCTAATGGTTTGGCATCACTACTTTCTACCCAAGTCCCATTTGGACCGACAACACGCAAATCTTGATTGATATGATCATCTTTTCGACCATTGACATATACATACTTCTGCATCATCATCGGAATGTATTGTTCCTCCGCATACCAAGAAAGCTTGTAAGATTCAGATACATAATCAAAATGCGCAGCTAAGATTTTCGCACTCGCTTTCGATAAGATGAACCAAGGACTGCCGATGCGATATACTTCTTCACTCTTACGGCGTATGCCAAGCATGGAAAAGAAAGAACCGCTAGCTTTTGATAGGGAACGCAGAAAGTTATTTCTAGGAAAATCTAAAGCATTGGTAAACGGATAATATTTCTTACTTTTTTTATTTAGGGCCACTTGATCATAATCGGCTGTGGCATCATAATAAAAATCTTTTCCTTCATGTTCGCTTAGAAATGCAACAATTTCGCTGCGACTCTTTAAGGGCATCATGCCATCTGTTAAATTAATGAAATAATCGAAATCATCTTTTTCGATTGCTTCTTTCATTTGAATGATGGTTCCTCTTGCTAAAGAGAGATCTCCTTCTTGGGCATATTCTTGCGTGCGTGATACGTGTACACGTAAATAATCTGTATATACAAAGGCTACTTTGTCTCTTAAATCGTTATCATTGATCATGATGAAGACATGATCACCTTGCTTCGTCAATTGATTGATCATTTCAATTACTTCTTCATAATCACGGCTTGTATGTACCAGAAATGCTAATTTCATAGTATCCTCCATTCTGTAAGATGATAAATCATCCTGGGTGTTTTCATTATCTTCCTTATTATAGCATTGATATGTAAAAATGCGAAGTGATATTCGTCATCACTTGTATCCGTTTACAACGATATATAAAAAAGACAGATTGTTTAATAAATCTGTCTATTTAGCTATTTCAACCAGCCGAAATCTTTTAAACAAGCATCTACATTTTCTTCAAAGGTACCAAAATGGATGCCGGCCTCTTCTATCTTTTGATGATCAAGGCGATAGTCACGGAAACGTTCTTTATAGCGTTCATGATCAGGCAAAATATAGCGATCGATGGTTTCTTCATCGAAGCCTAATTTACGAGCTACTATTTTTGCGGACTCATAGGTGTTGTGGGTATTGGTATCCGAGATATGATAAATACCGGATGCCAGCTCCATGATGTTTGTGAATTGATCTGCCAGCTTCTGGGCATAGGTCATACCACGGATTTCATTTACGGTAAATTTTGTCGGCTGTTGATAGAACAGAGCATGCATGACGTTGCGTATGATGTTAGGACTTGCCTTAATGCCGGGGCGATTCATGCCTAACATCCAAGAGAAACGAAGAATCAGATAATCTTCCAGATGGGAAGTGATATAGTTTTCACATTCCACTTTATGCTGTCCATATTTAGTGATAGAGCACAAGCTGTCTTCTTCTTTAAATGGACCTGCACAAGTCTTAGCGTTAAAGCATTGTTCCGTACTGATAAAAAGCAAGCGAGCATGTCGTTCTTTACAGATATCGGCAATAACTTTTGTACTTTCCACATTCACCCGATAGGTGAGTTCAGGATAGTTCTCACAATCCGCTGTCTGTGCCATTGCTGCGGTATGGAATACGTAATCAAATTCCTGCTTTTCAAACCAGGCTCTGACTGCATCCGGATCAGCAAAATCTGCATCTTTTCGCGTCATAGCCACCACATCCATTGTGTTTTTTAAGGATTCTTTAACTAAAGAGGCAATAAAGCCATTGCCACCGGTAATAATGATTCTTTTCATGTGGTTATCCTCTTTTTTTTTTAAATTCATCTAAGATTTTTAATGAACTGCTCGTACCGATACGTTCTGCACCTGCTTCCAGCATTGCTTTGCATGTTGCCCAATCGCGAATGCCTCCGGCTGCTTTTACTTTCACTGCATCGCCTACGGTTTCTTTCATCAGTTTTACATCTTCTACACTAGCTCCGCCAGTACCGAAGCCGGTACTTGTTTTGATATAATCCGGTTTCACTTTTTTAGCTATTTCCGCAAGCTTGCGAATTTCTTCTTTTTCTAAATAGCAGTTTTCAAATATAACTTTACATAAGATCCCATGCTTATGACATACCTGTGTGATTTCACGCATTTCCCTTTCAAGATAATCCCAATGATGCATCTTTGCTTCTCCGATGTTGATGACATAATCAATTTCATCAGCACCATCCGCAATTGCTTTCTGCGTTTCTAAAATCTTTGTCTCCAGTGTTGTCTGCCCTAAAGGAAAGGCGATGGCTGCTCCCACATGCACATCACTGTCCTTGAGTTGTTCTTTACAATAGGTTACCGGTGAAGCGTTGATGGCAACCATCGCGGCTCCGATTTCTTTCGCTTCACGGCAGAGTTTATCAAAATCCTCATGTGTTGCATAAGCCTTTAAAAAGGTGTGATCAAATACACTTGCAAGTGTTTTAGCGGTTAATTTTGTTGTGTCCATAACGATGTCCTCCTTTAATGTAATTACATTATAACATTAAGATATTTTCATTGTCAAATAGAAAAAAATCCTTTATAATAAAAAGAGAAATGAGGCATGTATATGATCGATAAAAACCTACGGCAGCATTTTCGCATTGCGAAAAATTCTCCTGTTCCATTATATTATCAGTTGAAATCGGCAATCTTGGAATTGTTTGAAAACGGCTATTATAAACCTGGTGATAAATTACCGACAGAGGCAGAGTTTTGTGAACTCTTAGATATATCAAGACCAACGATTCGTCAGGCATTTGCGGAGTTAATACATGAAGGGTATATCACCAGACAAAAAGCAAAAGGCACGTTTGTCTCGGTACCGAAAGTAGAAGGCAATTTCTTTATGAAATTAAGCAGTTATGACGAAGAGATGAAAAGCTTAGGTTTAGTGCCAAGCACAAAGGTGTTACAAAAAGAAACACTTCCTACACCGGAAGGTTGCCAATCATTATGGGAGAGTGAAACATCACTGTATTTAAAACGGCTGCGGTATGCTGATGAAAAGGAAATGGTCGTCGTGGAAACGTATGTGCCAAGTACAGTATTTCCGGACATTGCCCAACATGATTTTGAAGCATCTTCCCTTTATCAGATTATGGAGGAAAGGTATCAATGTAAAATAGCTTATGTTGATCGTGTGGTAGAAGCACGTTTGGCAGATGAAGAGATCCAGTCATTGTTGCATATGGAACAGCCGGCAGTAATCTTGTATGTTAAAACAAAGGCATATACGGCGGATGATCGGTGTGTGGAATATTCCACGGCATATTATCATGGAGAACGTAATACCTTCAAAATGCGTCTTATTCAACAGGGGTAATTCAGAAGCTCTTCTATTTGCAGGATGGAAGAGCTTTTCGCTTTATGCGCATACCATAGCTTTTTTATGGATTTCCTATGAAAAAAGATCGAAAAGATAGGTCAATTCCATGGAATTGGTATAACGAATTTCGGAAATTTCAGCACTTTTATTGACATTTATTCAGTGGTTTACTAGAATAAAATCAAGCAAGATATAATGTTATAACAATTAGGAGGAAAGATATGGAATTTGACCCTGGATTTGCCATCCATATGGAGGAAGAAACACTAACGTTTTCCTATGGCGATGGCGCATTTGGACCGATTTGTGAAAAGCGACATCTTAATGATATTCGTTCTTCATTGGCGGATGCAGATGCGGATGGACCGGATGTTTTATACAGTATAGCTATGGATGTCGGTATGGAAAAGGATCGCGAAGCGATTGTACAGCGCAATCTTTTATATGGTGCAGTTGCGTATGCGAAAGGAAGGATCGGGAAGGAACCTGTCCGCTCACAAGGACATATTCATGCGATATCCCCTTCTTGTAATGCATCCACCTGTGAGGTTTATGAAATATGGAGCGGTGAGGCGTATATTTATATGCAGCAGTATGGCGGTGATGATGCCGGAAATTGTTATGCCGTACATGCCAAAGCGGGTGATGTTGTCATCGTGCCACCGGGTTGGGTGCATGCGACGGTGAATGCGAATATCCATGAGAACATGAGCTTTGGGGCATGGTGTGTCAGAGATTATGGCTTTGCATATCAGGAAGTGCGTGAACACAATGGTATTGCTTTTTTCCCACTGGCGGATGAAGCGGGTAATATTACCTGGGAAATGAATCCTAGCTACAGCCAAGGAAACCTTACCATTTGTGAGGCCAAAGAATATCCACAATTTGGTATTGAAAAAGGAAAACCGATTTACACGCAGTTTCAGGAGAATCCGGATAAATTCTTATTTGTCGCACATCCTGAAATAAAGAAAAAGGAATGGGAGGAACTTGTATGAAGGTAGTAAAAGCACCGGTAACATTCGATATACATTCTGTAATGGAAGGAAGTGATGTTGCGGTTAGCACGAAACGGTATAAGGATGCCAAATCCTTCTTTGCCAAAGAAGGTGATCTGGATGAAAACACAGTGATGTATGATGTATATTCCTACACAAAAGGTGATGCCAAGCGAGGCAATTTAAACTGGGGACTGACCGTGTTACATCCACTTTGTGTAGCAGGAGAATGCAATATGACACGCGGACACTGGCATGAAGATCGTGATTGTGCGGAATTTTATTTCGGTGTCAGTGGAAAAGGATTGTTAATGTTGATGGATGAAGAAGGAAATACTTGGGCAGAAGAAGTGTCTGAGGGAAGCCTGCATCACATTGACGGTCATCTTGCACATCGTCTGATCAATACAGGGGATGAGGATATGAAAGTGGCTGCCTGCTGGGGTTGTGATGCCGGACATGATTATGCAGCGGTAGATGCGATGCCATTCGGCTATCGCGTAATGAAGGAAAAAGGAAAACTGGTATTTGTGAGAGGAGAAGAAGAATGAAAAGCAATTACAACAAATTCCCGACAACGTATATAGAGGGATATGATGACAGCGCATGGGCTGGTTATGCGCCTATTTTGGATGAATTGAAAAAACACTGCAATACAGGACGTCATGTACTGGTTGCTGATGTGTATCCGGGGGTATTTGATGATGAAATTCTGCCGGAATTAATGAAACTGCATCCAGCATTAGTAATTAATATGATAGATCTTTTTAAAGAAGAAAAAACCATCAGTGAACAATTGAAATATCATATAACGGATGATCGTGTCTTTGGTAAGATGTATTATGGAGATGTCATTGATTTTATTGATTTGACGAAACTGGAAGAGGCAAAGCAACAGGTTATGGCATGTGATGGTTTGGTTTTGCTTTATGGTTTTGGAGCTGCTTTGGTACATCCAGGGGATACTCTGGTTTATTTCGATATGGCTCGCTGGGAAATTCAAATGCGTTATCGCGCAGGCATGGGCAATTATAAATGCAGCAATTATGATGAAGATCCATTGCGTAAAAATAAACGTGGCTTCTTTATTGAATGGCGTATTGCGGATAAGCATAAAGCATCTTTATTTGAACGAATGGACTATGTATGCGATACAAATAAAAAGATGGAGCCAAAGATGATCAGTGGCGATGCCTTCCGCAGTGCATTACAACAGATCGCAAAACAGCCATTCCGTACAGTCCCATATTTTGATCCAGGTGTATGGGGAGGCCAGTGGATGAAAGAGGTTTGTGACCTTGATCGTTCCAAACAAAATTTCGCCTGGAGCTTTGATGGCGTACCGGAAGAGAACTCTTTATATTTAGGATTTCATGACATTACGGTAGAAATCCCAGCTATGGATTTGGTATTATACCAGCCAAAACCATTATTGGGTGCACAGGTATTCGCACGTTTTGGGGCAGAATTTCCAATTCGTTTTGACTTCTTAGACACCATGGGCGGACAGAATTTAAGTCTTCAGGTACATCCACTGACGGAATATATTAAAAAACAATTCGGTATGACTTACACACAGGATGAAAGCTATTATATTTTAGATGCAGAAGATGATGCTGTCGTATATCTTGGGTTAAAAGAAGGTATTCAAAAGGATGAAATGATTCAAGATTTGCGTAAAGCGAATCAGGGCGAAATGTCCTTTGATGCAGAAAAATATATTAATAAATTTCCGGCAAAGAAGCATGACCATTTCTTAATCCCGGCAGGTACTTGCCATTGTTCCGGAAGTAATGCAATGGTTTTGGAAATCAGTGCTACACCATATATTTTTACCTTTAAATTATGGGATTGGGATCGTTTAGGTTTAGATGGCCGTCCACGTCCGGTGCATATCGAACATGGAAAAGAAGTCATTCAGTGGGACCGTACGACACCATGGGTAGAAAAGAATTTAGTAAATGCGATTTATGAAGTATCACGTGGTGAACATTATGTGGAAGAACATACCGGTCTTCATGAATTGGAATTTATCGAAACCAGACGTTATTGGATGGATGATGTAACGCATCACACTACCGATGATGGGGTGCATATGCTAAATCTGGTAGAAGGAAGAGAAGCAGTCATTGAAAGTCCAACGAATGCTTTTGCGCCATTTGTTGTTCATTATGCGGAAACCTTCATCATTCCAGCAAGTGTCGGGGAATATACGATTCGTCCATATGGAGAATCTCAAGGTAAGAAAATCGGTGTTCTGAAAGCTTACGTAAGAAAATTTTCCTAAAATAAAATAAGACATGCTATAATGGATTCACGGAGGTGAGTTCATGGAGCAACTCGATTTTAACAAAGGTGCAATTCCTCTGTATATTCAAATTAAAAAAATTATTAAGGATAAAATCTTATCCAATGAATATGCCCCAGGAGATGCCATTCCAAGTGAGGCGCAGCTGCAAAAACGCTTTGGTGTATCACGCATCACGGCAAGACAGGCGATTGCCCAATTGGAAACGGAAGGATTGGTAGAACGTGCCAGGGGAAAGGGCACAAGAGTCATATTCCAGAATAAGATTGAAGAAGAACTGATTGGTATCAAAAGCTTTACGAATGAAATGCTGGAAAGAGGAATTACGCCTGGCACTAGCTATGTGCATATTGAAATGACCGTAGCAGATAAAGAAGTGGCAGAGGTATTTCATTGTCCTTTGCAGGAACAAGTATATCGTCTGTCCCGTGTACGTACTGGAGATGGGGCACCAATGGTTTACTTCATCAGCTATTTTTCTAAAGACCGCAATCTGCCTTTAGATGATACCCGCTATCAGGGCAGTATGTATGCATTGCTGGATGAACTTCACATAAACAAGCCATCACGTAGTAAGGAAAGCTTTTATGCCGTAACAGCGACGAAGGAAATTGCCGAAAAGCTAGAAATGAAAAAAGGCGAGGCCTTACTGGTGCGTAAGCGTGTATCTTATGATCATGATGGACGTGTGTTAGAATATACGGTTTCCTATTATCCAGGAGATCGTTATTCCTATACGATAGAATTACAATAAGACTCGAATCTATGTTCGGGTCTTTCCTTATATTTTAGGTAACATGCTATTGTAAAGAATACATATGAACTAGATAAGGAGGAGATGCAGATGACAACGTTAGATAAAACGATACCTTATTATCCGGTATTAATGGAACTAACAGAACTACCGGAAAAGATGGAATACCATTTGGCAGAAGGATATCGAGTCATACCTTTTGATGCGCGTTATAGTCAAGATTGGGTGCGCTTGCATGTGGCATTAGGTCAGTTAGCGAATTTTGCACAGGGAATGCAATATTTTAAGGAAACATTTTTATCGCAGCCGGAAAAAGTGAAGAAACAAATGCTGCTGGTCGTTGATGAAAACGGAAGGCTTGCCGGTACAAGCTCTGTATGGGAAGGCGAGCATTTTGGTCATACACGAATGCGTGTGCATTGGGTAGGTGTAGATGAGCATCATCAAAGAAAAGGGATAGCTAAGGCATTAATGATTGAAACGATTCGGTTGTATGCCTCTATGCAGGTAACAGAACCTCTGTATTTAACTACGCAAACAAACAGTTATGTGGCAATTGCCATGTATTTGCGATTAGGTTTTACACCTTATAAAAAAGCAATGCCCGTAAACTTTCAAGCAGATCCCAAAACATTTGAAAAAGATACGGCATTGGCTTGGAAACTCATCATGGATAAGATTGCCGAAATAGCCTAAAACAATAAAAAAAGAAAATCACACTCGATGATTTTCTTTTTTTACACCCATGATCGTAATAGCTGCAAGTATTCTGACATTGGCATTGCTTGATAATAATAATGCCCTTGGATCTGATCACAATGCGCCTCTTTTAATAGAGGCAGATAGCATTCATCTTCGACACCTTCCGCAACAATGCCATAACCACATTGTTTTAACATACGTATACTTGATTGTAACATCAGGTTATTTTTTTCATTGGCAGGTTGGGGAAAAAAGGAACGATCAAGTTTGATACTTGTAAAGGGAAGATGAGGAAGCATCGTTAAGGAAGCACTGCCACTGCCAAAGTCATCCATGGCAATCGGATATCCTTCCTGGTGCAAGACAGTTAAGAAGTCGGATAAGGCTTGATTATCTTTTGATAAAATATCTTCACTGATTTCAAATTCTAAGAGCTTACTGGAAAGTGCAGAAGCTTTTGTAAGTTTTTTTACTTCCATGAGATATTCCTGTGCATTTTCTAGTGTTGCTTCAGAGACATTCACACTGATTGGCAGTAAGGGGAATTGTTGTTTCTGACATAAGGCAAACATATGAAAAAGCTGATGTAAAACATATACATCCGTCTGGCGAATAAAGCTGTTTCTTTGAATTTCTTTCATCCATTCAGATAGTGGAAGCCATTGGTTTTCATGGTATAAACGCAATAAAGCCTCACCCCCACATATGGTTTGGGTAGCCAGATCAACTTTTGGTTGTATAAAAACACGCAGATTCCCTTTTGCCATTGCCTTTTCTACCATTTCCTGTGTCGAAACCGCTTGTAATAAGCGGTTTTCTAGCAATTGATCATAAAGCTCATAAGATGTCGTATATTTTGCATGATCCTTGCTTTTGATAGCGGCAAGCTGGCACTTATAAAATAAGGTAGATAGTTCTTCCTGTGCTTTGGGATAACAAATGCCAAAGGCAAAAGCAACATGTGGAAAAGCATCATCTAGTTGCTGGATCATATCATGAATATATGTCCAGGATATGGTTTTCCACAACGTGAATAAAGAACCATGCATCCATTCACTTACGCAAATACATGGATCCATGACAGACAGCATTTGGTCCAGTATTTCTACGGCCTTTTGGCATTCTTGCCGATCTTTTAAATAGTGTTGCGCATATTGTTTAATTTCAATATACACACCGATACAATCATCCGCTTCTAAGCGTTCATACAACGTTTCCATATCCTTCCATGTCAGCATTCCACATCACCTAATGAAAGTCTTGCACGTTTTTCTGCTTTTATGCATCCCTTTTTGTAAATGTGTCATTGAGCTATCTTGTGAAAACAGATTTAGCGAAGCTTGCGTTGTGAACTACCGGGGATATGCAACTGTTCTCGATACTTCGCTACGGTTCTGCGTGAAACCTTAAGATCCATGGCAGATAATTTTATCACCAATTGTTGATCCGAAAACGGTTTGTGTTTATCTTCCTGTCGAATGATAGAAAGGATGGCCTTTCGTATTCCATCGGCACTATCCCCTTGACAAGTCATCGCTGAAAACAATTGTTTAAAAGCATAACATTCACCTTCAAAGCGATAATATTTCTGATGCAAGGCTCTGGAAACAGTTGATTCATGCATTCCTAATTTTTGGGCGATATCCTTTAAGGTACAGGGACGCAGCTCATCATGATACAGAAAATAGCCTTTTTGAAGGGTGACAAGCTCATTGATGATCATGAGCAAGGAGGCATTGCGGCGATGCAGCATATCGACAAAAATACTTGCCTCTTGAAAGTATTGTTTTAATTGTGGATGCTCTTCCATCACACTGACATATTCCTGATGCAGGGAAGGGGTAAAGACGGAAATCGGTTCAATGCGAATTTCCTCATCTTCAACGATGATATCCACTTCCGGGGTTATATTGATTGTTGTTTGGGTTTGGTATGGAGCACAAGGATATGGATGACATTTGCGGATGGAATGTAAAATATCCTTGATCTCTTCGATCGTTAAGTTCATTTGCTTGGCAATAGAAGAAAGATCATGAGATAAGATGGCATCGGCATGATGTTTGAGCAGATATGCCCCTTTGGTGTTTCCCATATGCAAACATTGCAAATATAAGGAGTCAGCGGCATCTTTGGCAAAGACTCCACTTGGTTCAAAGGTACGAAGAATCGTAAATACATCCTGTACTTCCTGAAGTGTTACTTGAAAAGCGTGTGCAACTTCTTCCTCGTTGATGTTGATATAACCATTTTCATCTAAGGATTCAATAAGATAGGCGGCAATATCTTCACGTATGGAAGTCTTGCAGGTGTGCAGCTGATAGTACAACTCTTCCTTTAAGCTGATAGGCGCATGTACGGTATCCATCATTTCATAGCCCTTCTCCTGATGAAAGCGACAGGCAAACATCGGATTGCGTTGCGCAAATTGTAACACTAGCTTTGTGATTTCTTCATGATTCATTTTTAATACTTCTAAGGCATTCTGATTTTTCTGCGTTAATAAATATTTTTGTTGAAGCGTTTGTTGAATTGCTAAATTTTGTTTCATACGATCACCTCTAAGTTCCTCTTATCTATATCTAGCAAAAAGCGTGCCAACTTTCGTAAAAAAGCAAATTCTTCTGATTGACTTTTTCTATGAGAATTTCGTACACTTAATAATGGAAAAGGGGTTGATGGTAATGTTAGAAAAGGTAAGACAACAGGTCCTTATGGCAACCACAAGAGAATTAGCAGAAACAGGCAATGCAGTTGCGATTAGTGAAGCGTTGCATTTAAGCCGTAATATGGTATCCCAATATTTAAACCAGCTATGGAATGAAGGGAAACTTGTTAAAATAAATACCCGTCCGGTGTTGTTTTATGATGTGCAGACATTAGAGAAGTTATTTTCTATCCATCTGAAGGAAAAGGAATTCACATCGAAGAAGGAATTTGTAAAAGCCTTGCAGCCACAGGAAGCGAAAGATTTTGAAAAGCTGATTGGAGCGCAGGAAAGCTTAGCCAATGTGGTAAATCAATGTAAGGCTACCATATCATATCCGCCAAATGGACTGCCTTTATTGCTGTATGGACCTACCGGTACCGGAAAAAGCTTCATGGCACAGTTAATGTATGAATATGCCTTAAATCATCAATTGATCGAAGCGGATAAAAAATTTCTCATCGTTAACTGTAGCGAATATGCCAATAATCCGGAGTTGTTAACGGCGAATCTATTTGGTCATAAAAAAGGCGCATTTACCGGTGCGGATAAGGATAATCCCGGTCTTATCAAACTGGCAGAAGGCGGTGTGCTCTTCTTGGATGAGGTGCATTGCCTGCCACCGGAATGTCAGGAAAAGCTCTTCTTATTTATGGATAAGGGCATTTATCACATGGTGGGAGATAATGAAAAGTGGTATCAGTCTTCTTTACGTTTAATCTTTGCGACAACGGAAAAACCAGAAGAGGTATTATTAAAAACCTTGCTGCGCCGTATTCCGATGATTATCACGATTCCTTCCTTAGAAGAGCGTGGCACGCATGAGCGTCTACAGCTCATTCACTCCATCTTTGCGGCAGAAGAAACGCGTATCCATAAATCTATCTATCTTTCTACCCTTGTCTATCAAACCTTATTATCAACAACTTTCAATGCCAATATCGGAGAATTAAAAAATGCGATTCAAGCAAGCTGTGTCAACGCGTTATTTCATGCAGATCCCAACAAGGATCGCTTAGAAATACGGGCATATAATCTGCCGGAAACCTTGAAAGAGCCGAAGATGAATGTGCCATCCATGACGGAACAAAAGCTCATCTCTGTACATGAACTGGCAAAATTCGTATCGCATGAGCGCGCCATTCTAAAATGCAATGAAGAACTGTTGAAAGCTTATGATGCAAGAGAAAACAGTGATTTATTCTTAAAAACGGCATGTCAAAGCATTGATGAGTATCAGGAAACCATCGTCTTTCAAAAGAAAAAGACCATTCGTAAGAATGAATATCTGCAAGGTATCGTTTCCAATATCTTTGATATGCTGAGTTCACGTTATGGTTTTAAATTTGTGAATAATGATGTAATTGCCATCGCTTCCTATATTGATGATTACAGCCGCAACCTGTTAGAAATGAACAATTGGCTGGAGCAAGAAAAAAAACACGTCAAACAATTGCTTTCCTATATAAAGAGCGAATGGCATCGAGAATATGCGATTGCGCAGGAAATCGTAGAAAATCTTACCGTAAATTTGGATATGGAATTTGATGCGATGTTTACTTCTGTGCTGGCATTAAATCTAAAGAAAT
This sequence comes from Longicatena caecimuris, assembly GCF_018406465.1. GTDB lineage: Bacteria > Bacillota_I > Bacilli_A > Erysipelotrichales > Erysipelotrichaceae > Longicatena > Longicatena caecimuris. Next base: position 2,720,696 of record NZ_AP024510.1, on the reverse strand, counting down.
TAAATCGTATTACAGATTTGAATAAACGTATCGGTATCATTATTGCCCATGGTTTCAGTACAGCCAGCAGTATGGCCGATGCAGCGAATAAACTGTTAGGGCGTTATGTGTTTGATGCTATGGATATGCCGTTACAGCTTAGTTCCACACAGATCATTGAACAGCTAAATCGCTATTTGGCAAAAATTCCGCAATATGAAGAATTATTTTTACTGGTTGATATGGGTTCTTTGGAAGAAATCTATAAAGGATTAGAAGTATCCAATGCCAGCATTGGCATCATGAACAATGTCACGACACGTTTAGCACTGGAAATCGGGCAGGGTATTATCTCCAATACGCCGATGAAAGAAATCTTTGAAACTGCCGTTGATTACAGTAGTGCCAATTATCATATCGTGGAACATAAGAATCGCGAAAAGGTCATTCTCTGTTCCTGTGCCAGCGGTATGGGAACTGCCGAAAAGCTGAAAAAGATTCTGGTGGATTCCTTACCATGCGACTTACCGATTCATGTCTATACGTATGATTACAATACCTTATTGGAAAAACAGCTGCACGATGCCTTCTTTGAAAATTACGAAGTCATCTGCATTGTTGGAACACTGAATCCTAATATACCTGACATCCGCTTTATACCAATCGAGGATTTAATTATCAACGATACCTTGGATGAGCTGCACGATTATTTTAAGGATTACATCAGTGACAGTGAAATGAAGACCTTCCAACAAAATATCTTAAAGAACTTCTCGTTAAGTAATATCATGAACAATCTGACGATCTTAAATCCTAGCAAGCTATTAGAACATGTCGCCGATGCCATTGATAAGCTGCAAAATGATTTGCAGGTTCGCTTGACGAATAATACTTGTGTAGGCTTGTATGTGCATGTCTGTTGCTTGATTGAACGTCTGGTTACCAGAAAGAGCATTGAAACGTATACGAATGTAGAAGATTTTGCGGAAAAAGAAATAGCGTTTATCAAATCGGTGAAAAAAGCGTTTAGCGTCGTTGAAAATTACTATAGCGTCGAAATACCGGTGGAAGAGATTGGCTATATCTTCGACTACGTGAAGAATAATTAAGAAAAAAAGCGAAAAAAGCGTGTTTAACATGGAAAATTCCAAGTTGGCACGCTTTTTGCTAGTTAGTAAGTGAAGGGAGCTGATGAGTATGCGACAAGTGATTCTCGCATCCCATGGAAAGCTGGCGGAAGGATTATTAAACTCCCTGCGTATGATTATCGGCGAAGAGCTGACGCAGGATGTAGAAACCTACTGTCTGTTTCCGGGAGAAAATCCAAATGACTTTATGAACAAGCTGAAAGAGCGCATTGCAACAAATCCACAGATGGAATTTGTCATTCTCTGCGATATCAAAGGCGGCAGCGTTCATACAGCCTTATCGCAGCTGTGTGTGCATCACAATGTGAAGGTATTCAGCGGAATGAATATGAATTTGGCCATGGATATTCTGTTATCCTGTCCGCAAGTGATTGATGCGCAGGTCAAAGACAGTATCGTAAAGAATGCCCAAGACGGCATTACCTTCCTGGCAGCGGATGATTTAAAAGCTGAGGAAGATGATGAATTTTAGAAAGAGGTGAAGTAAGATGATTAAATGTTTACGCGTTGACCACCGACTATTACATGGACAGGTGGCATTTTCCTGGACGAGTGCATTAGGCGCTGACTGTATCCTGATTGCGAATGATGATGTCATGAAGGATGAATTACGTAAGACAACCATTAAGATGGCCAAACCACAAGGTGTTAAGCTGGTTATGAAAAGTGTGGAAGATGGCATTGCAGCGGTGAATAGTGGTGTTACAGATAAATACAAACTGTTTATCGTTGTGGAATCAATTCAAGATGCTTATCGTTTCGCAACAGAAACAAATGTCATCAAGTCTGTGAATTTAGGTGGCACGAAAGCAAAAGAGAACACAAGAAATATCAGTAAGGCAATCAATGTGACAGAAGAAGAAACAACCTTACTGAAAGAATTAGTAGACAAAGGAATCGAAGTGGAAATTCGCATGGTTCCTAATGATGCGAAAGTGCATGCGGAAAATGTATTATAAAATCGCATAAGAAACACAAATCTATCGAAGGTTAAAGCGAACCGCATAAAGAAACATAATCATGAAACTATTTGAGAAAGAGGAGGGTTTTACACAATGCTACAAGCAATCTTACTTGCATTGGTCGCAATGCTTGGTAATGCAGAATATTTATTTGGTACCTGTTTGTTATCCAGACCGTTGGTGATGGGAACATTGACAGGCATCGTATTAGGGGATATTTCAATGGGAGTAACTCTGGGAGCTACATTGGAGCTTGCCTTTATGGGCGCATTCTCTGTAGGTGCATCCATTCCACCGGAAATGATCAGTGGAACCGTATTAGGTACGGCATTTGCCATCACTACCGGAACCGGTGCTGAGGCAGCCTTGGCATTAGGTCTTCCAATTGCCAGTCTGGTTTTGATTTTTAAGAATTTAAGCATGGTCTTCATTTTACCGATGTTTGTGCATAAAGCAGATAAATATGCCGCTGTTGGTAATTATAAGGGTGTTGAAAGAATGCATCTGTTAGGTGGATTCTTTGGTGTCAATTTGATCATCGGTGTGATCGTCGGTGTCAGCTTCTATTTAGGTAGTCCTGTCATTCAGGGCATTCTGGATATGATTCCAGCATGGGTACAAAAAGGCTTAGAACTGACAATGGGTCTGTTACCTGCAATTGGTTTTGGCTTATTGATGCAGATGATCATGAACAAGAATGTTGCTTGTTTCTTCTTCTTGGGCTTTGCGTTAAGCACATATTTGAAGATTCCGGTAACCGGTATTGCCATCTTTGGTGCTATCGTGGCAATTGTCCTTGTCCAAATTAAAAATCAGAATAAGCATGCGGTGGAAACAGCCGGTGTGAGTGAAGGAGATGAAGATGATGACTTCTAATACGGTAAAAGAAAATAGTATGATTACAAAAAAAGATCTAAATAAAGTAGCCCTTCGTTCCTTGTCTATGGAATGGTCATGGAATTATGAGCGACAGGCGAATCTGCCTTATTGTTATGCGTTGATTCCAATCATTAACAAATTATATAAAACAGATGAAGAACGTGCAGAAGCGCTGAAACGTCATCTGGAATTCTTTAACACAACACCACATTTATCAACCTTGCTGTTAGGTATTTCTACAGCGATGGAAGAACAAAATGCTACAGAAGAAAACTTCGATACTTCCAGTATCAATAATATTAAGATTGCCTTAATGGGACCATTAGCCGGTATTGGTGACAGCTTTATATGGGGAACTTTACGTATCATTGCAACCGGTATTGGTATTTCCTTAGCACGTCAAGGCAATATCTTAGGACCAATCCTATTCCTGCTGGTATTTAATATTCCGGCACAGGGCTTACGTTTCTTCTTAATGAATGCCGGTTATAAACTGGGAGCTGAATTCTTAACGAAGATTGAAAAAAGCGGTCTGATGGAAAGCTTAACTTATGGCGCTGCTGTTTTGGGTCTGATGGTTATTGGTGGTATGACGGCGGAAAACGTATCTATCAATATACCGATTGCGATTGGTAGCGGTGATGAAGCAACAACAATCGGGGATATTTGTAATGGTATCATGCCGGGCTTATTGCCATTGGCATTTACCTTCGTGGTATTCTTCCTGTTACGTAAAAACTTTAAAACAACGACGATTCTGCTGTTAATGGCTGTCTTAGGTCTGGCAGGCGCATTCTTTGGATTCTTAGGTTAAAAAATAAGGAGAGGAAATGGAAATGTTAAAATTTAATGAACAAGCACAGATTGATAGTGTAAATGGAGCTTTGGCTCTGCGTGGAAAGATCAATGAGATCGTAGATGGGATTTGTAAAGAAGGTTATACGAATATTTGCTGGTTAGGCATTGGTGGAACATGGGCAAGCAGTATGCAGGCAACTGTGCATATGAAAGAGATGTCTGCGATTGAAACATGGGCAGAAAATGCCGCAGAATATCTAACAACAGGAAATAAACGTATTGGAAAGGGAACCATCGTCATCACATCCAGTGTAACCGGAAGTACGATTGAAGTAGTACAGGCAGTAAAAAAAGCACAGGATGCCGGTGCGAAAGTCTTAGGCTTTATTGATATCGATACTACAGAATTAGCAAAAATGGTCGATTATGAAATTGCTTACTCAGCAAATGAACAACTGAAATTCTTCATGGTTGCGGATCGCTTCATGTTTAACAATGGCGAATTTGCAGATTATGAACGCATGTATGAAGAATTTGAAAAATATTTAGCTGTTGCGTTGGTAGAAGTAGAAAAGAAAGCGGATGACTTTGGAAAAGAATTTGCGAAGAAACATTGGAACGATGAATTGCATTACTTCGTCGGTGCCGGCAATCAGTGGGGAGCTACGTATTCTTATGCTATGTGCTATTGGGAAGAACAGCTATGGATCAAGACAAAATCCATCACAGCACCGGAATTCTTCCACGGTATGTTTGAAATCGTTACACGTGATACACCGGTTACGATCTTTGTTGGAGAAGATGCACAGCGTTCTTTATCTGAAAGAGTTGTCAACTTCATTCCACGTATCTGTAAGAACTATACGGTAATTGATACCAAGGACTACGAATTAAAGGGTATTTCTCCTAAATTCCGTTCACATATTTCTCATCTGGTTATGCATGCAGTCAATAATCGCATTGATGCACACATGGAAGAAGAAACTTGTCATCCAATGGAAATCCGCCGTTATTACCGTAAACTGAATTATTAAAAAGAAGGTGGAGCAATCCACCTTTTCCCCTAGTAAATAAGAAAGGAAAAGGGATCAAACAATACCTCTTGTAAGAGATTAACATCCCAAGGATAGATTATGGAAAAAATGACAATGATGGATTACATCAAAGAAACACCGGCACAGGCGATGAAGAATATAGAAGACTATGCTACCTTGTGTGCGCCCCTGGTAAACTATGCCAAAGAAAAAAAGATGCGTCGTTTATGGCTGGTAGCCAGTGGTTCCAGTTACAATGCTTGTCATTGTGCTCGCAGCTTTTTGATGCATACCTTACAAATGGAAGTAAAAATCACTACCCCTTATACATTCACTTGGTATGAACATGCGATTGCGGATGATGATGTGGTTATCGTAGTATCTCAAAGTGGCTATTCAACCAACGCGATTGCGGCATTAGATAAAATAAGAGCGTTAGGATATACCGGGGTTGCCTTAACCGGCAATGTGGAACATGATATCAAAGACCATGCAGATCTTGTGTTCGATTATGGTGTTGGGGAAGAATTGGTCGGCTATGTCACCAAAGGAGTTACAACACTGACATTGTATCTGATGCTGTTTGCCATTGCTTATACAAAGCGCAGTGAAAAGCTAGAAGAAGTAAAAAAGGCTATAAAATTAAATGAAGAGATGATCGATAAGGCACAAACATTTGTAAAACAACATTATAAAGATTTCAGTTCTATGCATAGCATTTATGTATGTGGAGCAGGAGCTGGTTATGGCATTGCTCTGGAAGGTGCTTTGAAAAGTGGAGAAACTATTCATATTCCGGCACTGCCTTTGGAAATGGAAGAATATATTCATGGACCTAACCTGCAATTGACACCATCCTATACGGTTTTATTAATCGATGGCAATGATGCGGCAAGCAATCGTGTGCAACAGATTTATCAAGCAACACGCAGTGTGAGTGAGCATACCTTTATGTTAAGCAATGCCGCTAATTTAGATGATGATCATATACTAACCTTATCGGATATGGTAGAGAGTGATCTAACACCACTTGTCTATCTGCCATTTGTTCAAGTATTAGCAGCGATGATTTCACAGGATTTAAACAGTGTGAAACAGCATCCATTACTTAAGAAGTTTAAATCTTATGCGGATGCAAAAACAGCAAGCTTTATCAATTATGATGAGGATGATTAACCCACAATTTGCTGTATCACAAAGAGTTACAAAACCAATCCATATGCTTTATATATTTTAATTTTAAGTAAGCTACTAAAATTTAATTTACTCTATAGGCAGTTTGCAAAAAGCAAAGTCTTTTGCCTTCTTTTATCATCATATACAATTTAAACAAAAAAGACATCAAGAATAGATACGATAATAAAATCTATACGGATGTCTTTTATTTTAGCCTTCCTTATGGTAGCGCTCTTTCTGCATCTTAGTGATTATCGCACTTTTCAATAAACTTACCATCCTGTAAAAGCAATGTGCGTTCTGCATAAGCGGCTACATCACGATCATGAGTGACTAACAGAATGGTTGTTTTCTGCTTTTCATGCAGTTCTTTTAACATTTCCATAAGGATATGTGTGTTTTCACTATCTAAATTTCCGGTTGGTTCATCCATCAACAAGAGCTTTGGCTGATGCACGAAGGCTCTGGCAATCGCGACACGTTGTTGTTCACCACCGGATAGTTCTTGGGGCAATGCTGTGGTTAACTGGGCAATGTCCAATGCTTGTAAAAGCATTTCCACATGCGCTTGATCTACTGCTTTCTTTGCTAAATGCAGTGGTAATAAAATATTTTCCAAGACACAATGAAAAGGTAATAACGCAAAATCCTGAAAGACGATGCCGATATCCTCACGACGATACACTTCTCGCTGTTTGCGGGAAAAAGCGGTGATATCCTGTCCTTTTACTAAGATGGAGCCACTGTCAATAGGAAGCAAAGAAGCGATACAGTTTAACAAAGTGCTTTTACCAGAACCACTTTTCCCCATGATGGCAGTAAAGCTTCCTTCTTCAGCAGCAAAACTTAAATCATGTAAAACTTCACTCACTCTTCTTGTATTCGCATAGCATTTATGAACATGTTTTACTTCAAGCAATTTCATTAGAATCCCTTCCTTTTTCTTGTCCTACTTTCCCTTTTAATAAGATGGATAAACTTAAAAAGCTAATGAGCAGGATGCATAGCAATGGAACATGGTGGTGCCATATCAAAGAGGCCGGTAAATAATAAGGACTGCTAGGGGCACCTAATGTTGTTAATGGGTGATAAATTTTCTCATACAGCCAATACAGGCAAGCGGTGATAATCAAAGAAATAATAGCTTGTACAATAGCTTCTAAAAAGGCAGTGCATAAGAGATAGAATTTACTTACACCTAGTATGCGTAAAAGTTTGTGTTCTACATCCAAATAAGTCTGATGCAAACGATATTGATTTGACAGTAATAACAGCCATAGAAAACAGATGAACACTTCTATAACACCATAAAGCAGAACCGTTTGTAAGAATTTTTGTTGATGGATTTCTTCCTCTAAACGAGAGTTAGTGATGTGCAAATCACCATAACGACTAAGAATGTTCATGACTTGTTGATCGGTATGATGATAATCGGCTTTTTTATCTGTTTCAGCGACAAGTGATTGATAACCAAGATGTTCCCCCATGATGTTAGCATACCCCTTTTCACTAAGAAAGATGGTAAATGGAATTCCACTATCTTCGCCAAGCGCATCCACCATATCAGAAAACTTATTTTTCATAGGTAATACTTTCATCTTCATGGTATGTTTTCCTGTCAATGTTAACATCGTACCTTTATGGATATATTGAATTTCATGATAGTTACCACCATCCTGTTTTGCCTGTTCTCTGGTACCATCTGCCAGTAAGTAATCCGTTGTTGAATATCCATTTTCACTGCCAGTATTTTTTTTAAAGATAAAAGCTTCCGTATTTATAATCGCTAAATCACCGTTTAAAAAGGCTTTTTCATCAAAGTTTAGATATTTTCGCATGATGGGTATCACGGTTGTATCCTCATTGATAGCAATGAGGGTGGCATAGGTATTATGAGTGTCAGGAATAACATTTGTATAGTGATAATATGTTTGATAATCTTTTAAACAAGTTTCTTGTTGCATATTGGCATAGCTTATTTTTATATCACTGCGTATGTGAAAGGCGCGTACACTTGTTACATGGGGGATGCTCTTAAGTCCTGTTATATCAAGTTCACGTATCTTTTTTGATTCTGGATTTACGTTGAAAGAAGCACGATAATCGCCAATTCCTCGTCGCTTTTGATAGTCTTGCCATTGCATATAGGCATTTGCTTGTGTTTGTATGCATAGGAGGAAGGTACTTAAGACGATTACATGCAATACTATGATAATAACAGTGTGATGCGATAATGTAGTAAGATTTCGCCAAGCCAAGCGCCATGGCGTGATCTTTTTCCATGGATGGCGTATCGTCAGCTTATGTATATGTGTTTTCTTTATCATTTTTTCTTGTTTGCGATTCGTCAATAAATTGGCGAGTAGGATGGTTAGCAACAAACCAAGTAGAAAAATACCACCAACGTACCAAGAAGCAACAACTTCAATGTGTAGTGCATCATTTAATAGATCACTTCCTAAGGCACTGCCTCCATAATATAGCAAATAGGCACAAAGAATTGGCAGACGCAAGAGATAGATGAAAAACCAAAAGCGAATCCATCGTATTTGCTTACGCGATGCTCCCAATTGTTTTAGGATGTGATCTTCTTTTTCATAACTCATAAGAATATCTCGAATAATGAAATACATAAATACAAGAATCATACACAACGCAAACATCATCCCTATTAAGAAACGACTGCTATTGCCATTTAACCAAACCATATTATCATAAGCATAGGTATTGATAGCAGAAACACCTGGTATGGAAGGATAGTCTTCGTTTACGCGTACATCTTTTAACCATAAGGAAGAAAGACTACCTTTCGCTTTGACAAAAGCAGCGGATAAAGAATTGCTGTCTTGTACATTCCACATCGAGCGATAGGGCTTTATGATTCCTGTGAGATAAAACTTATGCATTTTTCCATCACTTAACAACAGCTGTATCGATTGATGAAGCTGATAGGAATAACCTAAATAGCTCAACACATCGGCCTCGATGATGATATCATTGTTCTTTTGCGGATAGCTGCCATCTAATAGTTCTAAGTGAAACAAGTCCATGGCTTCTTTTGTATATTGAGAAACTTCTCCAATTTGGGCATAGCCATCTTGATTTTTTACCATGATCTGTCCTAAAGATGGCAAAGGTAAGACAGTATCTAAATTTGCTTTTTTAGCAGTTTCTACATCTTTTTGTTCTACGTTGAAAATAACGCGATTCCACTCTCCATAATGAGCAAAAGCTTATGTATTTTGTTATAGATAAGGGAAAGGATAAGTGAGGTAAATATGAAAAAAATTATATTATGTTTAGGAATTCTATTATCTTTTACATGCTTGAAAATTGAAGCTAAAGACACAACAAGTGATTATGATGAAGAGATACAGATGTTTAGTGATTTTTATGAATCGCCTTCCACTTATAGTTTTCAAAATGATAAAGGACAAGAGATAAATTCTTATATTCTAAGCAAACATAAGGATTTTAAAAATAATCCTGAAAAGGTAACAAGACAAATGATGAAACATGTAAGTAGTGTTATAGATTATGAACAGGTTCTTTCCGACCGCGCTGGTAAAAATAAAATATGGAAAAATTTAAAGGTCTATTATACATCATCCAAATATGTGCAATATGATTTCAAAGCAACAGCTAATATAAAAAATAGTAAAGTAAGTTCAGTAAAAGGAACTGCTTATAATTTAAGAAAATTGTATAGTGACAAGTATACAATTGTAACAAAAACAAACTTTTCTAAGAACAAGGCAAGCTTTAATATAAGTCACATTATCACAAAAAGTAATGTGAAGATGAAAAAAATACAATAATCACGTGGCAGTTATAAACTAAAATTGTTTTAATCTGTAATTTTGTACTATTATGTGCTATTATATGCAAAAGGTGGACAGAATTATGGAATATGATTTTTTGATAACTATTCTTATCAGCATCGTAAATTTAAGCAGCTTTTTATATATGTATTTTTTCCCGAAATTATCTATGGAGCTAAAACATAAGAAAATACGTGGTATTTATGTTGTTTTTGTAATACTTTTCATGATTTATAATTTATATGAACTTACCTATTATCAGGTGTATTCAATTGAACTGGAATATAGTATTTTGGGTTGTTTAATGTTTATCATGTTAAAGGGAAATGTCTTTAAAAAGATATATTATATTATTTTTTCTTATGTTATGACGCAATTGGCTGAATCCATATACATCTTTATCAATAATATTATTTTCCAATTTATCTTTCCTTGTGATGACGATTACTTGATTTTATTAGAGTTGTTAAAGCCTATTATTTTAGTGGTGGCTTATAAACTGTTTAAAAAATACAAAATGGATGATGATCATATGGATAATAAAGAATGGTTTTTATTTATGATAATGGCAATTTTTGCGGCAGGTTTTTTTGAATACTCTGTATTTGCCACATGGAACATAGATTTAAATGATCCTTTACAATATGTTATTTTTAATTACGTTTATACCTTATTTATGGTTTTGATGTATATGTTATTTTATTTTTATTTACGCGCAATGGGCAAAAAAAATAAAATACTTTTTGAAACCGAACGCCGATTACAAACAGAAGAGTTCAATATAAAATTACATAAGCAAATGGAAGAGGCAAATGAACAAAACAGAAAATTAAGACATGATCTGAAAAATCATATGTTGATGATAAAAAATAAAATCGACCATGATCCCCAAGAAGCAAATGAATATATTGAACAACTTTTAGGTAATGTGAATAATACAACTATCATTGATGGAAAGAATGAAGCATTGATTTATATTTTAAATTCAAAAAATGCCATTATGCAAGAAAAAGGGATATCTGCGAAATTCATCTTACAAAGTGATTTAGATATTATAAGTGAGTATGATCTGACAGTTATATTTGGTAATTTATTAGATAACGCAATCGAGGCACAAGAACATGTGGAAGATAAAAGAATTATAGTAGAGATACGGGAAGATAAAGATTTTTATTATATTAGAATAAAGAATCATTACGATCCGGCAAGGATCATAAAAACGAATGAAGTATTTAAAACAAGTAAAGAAAATAAAGAACAGCATGGATACGGCTTAAAGAATGTTGAGGAATGTGTTAAGAGGTATCATGGGATCTTCAAACAAGAAACAGATGATTACTATTTTATTTCTATGATATCTATCCCTAAATAAAGTATCAGTAAGCATATGTGATATAATTACAAATAAAGTGGGTGATGCTAATGCAAGATATAAATGTGTGTATTTGCGAAGATGATCTTGATTATGCACAACAGGTGAAAACATATATTCTTCATAACTTTAGTAAATTAAAGGTGTTTGTATGTGATGATGATAGTTTACCAGATGAAAAATTTAATCTGTATATACTAGATGTGGAATTAAAGCATAGTACAGGTTTTGAAATTGCCAAGCAATTAAAATTAAGACACCAGGATGTAAATATCATTTTTTTGACAACGCATGAAGAATTTGCTCGAAAAGGGTATGAGTATCAAGCGTCAGCTTATGTATCAAAAAATTATTTTGATGAAGAGTTTCCATTGGCGATACAAAATGTTATGGATAAGATAAGAAAGCAAACGATTCTTGTGCCAATTACATTTGAAGGGAAGCAAACCGTACTTCGTCTAAATGATATTGATAGTTTACTATCAGAGGGGCATTATCTTATCATCAATTGTCATCATGAAGCATATCGCGTAAGAGGTTCTTTTAAAACTTTTTTTGAGAAGTATCCTAATGATGATTTTTGCTCTAATATGAAAGGACAGTATGTAAATATGCGCTATATCAAATATATAGATACCGGTCGCATTGTATTAAAAGATGGAAGATGGCTGCCATTATCGAGAAAAAAACAAAAAACAGTGGAACATGAATTTAATAACTATATGACAACATTTATGACAGATTCTTTTTAGCAGTAAGTGACTGAAAGACCAATCCATGTCAGAAACAAGCCTTTTGTTGCCAACTATCTTGCACAATATACGTTGTATGATAAAATACGTTCAATAGAATATAGAGCATGGAAATAGAAAAAAGATGATGAAAAAATTATGATGGAAGTATTCCATATAATAACATCATCAAATGGAGAGGAAGTTAAACATATGACAAAATTTATGAAATCATTAGGCATTGGAGCATTAGCTCTTACAATGCTGGTAGGCTGTCAAACTAAGCAGCCTACGGATAATAAAGTAAGCAAGAGCCAAGGAAAGGAAGATACCATCTGCATTGATAAAAGTTTTGTGAATAATCATCAAGTTACGCTGCATCCAATTGCTGCCATAGAAGATATCAAAATGACAGATGCCGTCTTGAAAAAGGATGAATTACAGGCAAAGTTGGTAATAAAAATACCAGAGATGATTGAAGCATGGAATGAATATAGGATCTTTAAAGATGAATATCGTTTCACAATTAGTGTAAAAGATGGGGAAGACACCGTTTCGTATACAGGGGAAGAGGTATACAGCGTACAATTATTTGAAGAAAATACGACAGTTAAGATAAAAGAGAAGATCACAGAAACAGCCGTTCTTACGTATTTGCATACAAAAAGTGATGCTAAAAGTTCATATGTAACAATTAGCTTGAATTTTCTAAATGAAAACGGCGATGTTGTGCATGTTTATAACATCGTGTCACCAAAAAATGAGATAAAAGTTTATGAATAAAGGCTCGTTACGGAGCCTTTTCCTTATGTGTATTTGTAAAAGACACCTATATTTATGGTATACTAATAATATATATTAACAAAATAGCTTGAAGGTGATGAAATGAAGAAAATAGGATTGGGGATGAGTGCTGTAATTGTGGCAATTGGCTTATTTCTGTTTTGGCGATATGCTACATATGGACATTCTCAGGAACAGCCTGCCTCGAATGTACATATGCAACAGGTATTAGAAAAGTTTTATCAAAATCCGGGGAATTATAATTTCTTTGATAAAGATGGTAACAGCATGAATGCCTATATTATGAGTCGTGAAAAAGCCTTTCAATTACACCCGCAAGATGTCACAAAAGAAGTTGTGAAAAAAGTCAATGATTATTCAGAAGAGGTCGTTCAAGAGCTTTTAGAATTACATAGTGATGAAGAATGGATACATGCCTTTCAAGAATATTATAAAAAACCATACATATATTCACTATATGATAAAAAAAGCGATTCTATGAAAGAATACGCCTTGAATCAAAAGGAAGCTTTTGAAAAATCCCCCCAAAAAACCATTCAGGATATAAAAAACATATTAATGAAGTATATAAAATCGTAGAATAGTTTTATTTATCATCAATATAATGATGCATAAGGAGATAATCACGCAGAGAAGGCTCCCAGCTGGGACCAATCACTTCATCTGCGTGTTTTTTTAATTCTTCATGTCCATTGCCCATGACAACACCAATTCCTGCCTCTTGGATCATTTGCAAATCGTTCATAGAATCGCCAAAGGCTAAGTAAGCATGAGCCGGTAATTGCCAGTATTTCATCAGATGAGCGATACCTCTTGCTTTGTTTACACTTGTCTTCATAAAATCCACACATGTTAAAGATGGATGCTGCACTTCTATGCCTTCAATACCATCAAACATATGCCAGTCAAAGCCAGGTTTTTCATAGGCACTTAACGCAACTAAAGGTTCATGATCCCACTCTCTCACAATAGGTACTTGACAATGAAATTGGTCAAACGCGGCTTTGGAATAGGCATTTAACGGTTTTGTCATAAACTCATATTTGCCATGAGAATTAATACATATATCATATTCCTTCCCTAAGGCAAAGATACGCTCACATTGCGCTGCTGTAAAAGTATCTTCAAAAATGATGTTCATTTGTTCATCATATACGCTGACACCCGCACCACCAACATAGCCATCCCAGGGAAACAGTTGCAAGACTCCTAACTGCTCTGCCATTTCTTTTGCGCGTCCACTACATAAAGCTACCTTATAACCATTTGCTTTTAATTGTCTGATCGCATCCATCGTTTCCGGTAACACCTGATTGCTGTGATGGTCAAAAAAAGTACCATCAATATCAAAAAACACTGCTTTTATCTCCATCCTATCCCTCTTCTCATGGTTTTATTTTAGCATGTAAGCGATGCTTGTACAATTCTCATTTCAGCAGAAAATAGGGAGGAAATGCAATATGGTTGGAAAAAGAACAGAAAGCGTTTATCCATCTTCATAGCGAATTCATGCTGTTGCTACGCATCTTATAATTATTTTCTTATGCAAAGAAACGATTCTTTATCTGATGCAGATGGAAGCTGTTCATGATCGGTTAGCTATGCTTTTCGCTACACTTGCTTTTCCTGAATTCCTTCTTAAATACATTGCAATCAAACCATATTTCTCCTATAATTAAACCATGGAGGATGAATATGGTAAAAGGTTTGGTATTGTATGATTACGATGGTACGCTGGTAGATGAGCGTGATGCGATTTATGTACCAAGTAATATCACAAAAAAGACGATTTCCCGATTGCAGGATATGGGATATCTGTGTGTATTAGCCACAGGAAGAGCATTGAGTTATATCCCAAGCGGTGCGAAGGATTTGCATCTGGATGGTTATGTCACATGTAATGGGGCATATGTCACGGTGCATGGTAAAGTGATTCATAAAGTTATCTTTGAAGATGAGGAGCTTGCGGCATTGATTGCTTATATGGATGCGCATGGTATTAATTACATACTGGAAAGTAATGATTTCTGTTATGTAAAAGATTTAAAGGATCCAAGTTATCTGCATTTTATGGATAACTTTCAGCTTCCGGAAGACAATTTTGTCCAGTATAAGAATTTGCAGCAGGTGCATGGATGTATTTCTAAGATAACCTTAGCATTTGGCAATCGTTCATCCTTGCAAAAAAGCAAGCAGTTATTACGTCCGCATTATCAGATGAGCCTACATCGAAATTGTGACACCTTGGATATTGGGAAAAAAGCGGTGCATAAGGGTGTTGGCGCAAAAGCTATCATGGAGCATTATGGAATACCTTATGAGGCAACTTATGCTTTTGGTGATGGTGATAACGATGTGGAACTACTTGCCAGTGTGCGGTATGGCATAGCTATGCGCAAACACGATCCACTGCTGGATGATGTTGCTTATATGGTAACAGGCACAGTCAAAGAAGAAGGTATATTTGAAGCATTAAAGAAATTGGAGGTAATTTAATTATGGCAATGGTACGATTGCTCCCTGCATTTAAGGATTATTTATGGGGAGGCACAAAGTTAAAGGAAAACTACAACAAAAAAAGTGATTTAGACATTGTCGCTGAAAGCTGGGAACTTTCTACGCACAAGGATGGGCAAAGTATTGTCGACAGTGGTGAGGATCAAGGAATGCTGTTTGGCGATTATTTGCAGAAGTTGGGAAAAGAAGCACTTGGTACAAAAGGTGCGGCTTTTGAGAATTTCCCTATTTTAATTAAATTTATTGACGCAAAGGGGAACTTATCCATTCAGGTTCATCCAAATAATGAATACGCAATGCGCGTAGAAAAAGAATATGGGAAAACCGAAATGTGGTATATTCTGGATGCAGAAGAAGGGGCTTCCCTGTATTATGGAACAAATAAAGAAATCACAAAGGAAGAATTCCGTGAACGTATTGAAAATAATACATTACTAGATGTATTAAAGAGTGTCCCTGTACACAAGGGAGATGTATTCTTCATTGAGGCTGGTACCATTCATGCCATCGGTGAAGGTATCGTGATTTGTGAGATTCAGCAAAATTCAAATACGACCTATCGCGTATATGACTTTGGCCGTGTTGGTGCTGATGGAAAACCGAGAGAATTGCATATTGATAAAGCTATTGATGTATCAAATCTGACTCCATTAGAAAGTGATTTTAAGCCTTGTGGTGAAGTTAAGACATATGATGGCTATCAGGTAGCCATGATGGCATCCTGTGATTACTTTACGACTTATATTTATGAGGTAAAAAGTGAATGCAGTGTCAAGGTGGATGAAGAAAGCTTTGCTTCTTTCGTTATCGTTGATGGGGAAGGAACGATTGAAAGTGATGATACGATGCTGAGTATCCGCAAGGGAGACAGCATTTTCGCAACAGCTGGAACAGGCAGTGTAAGAGTAAAAGGAAATTGCCGTTTCATTCTGTCAAGAGTATAAGAGAGAAAGCCTTGCGCAGTTTTGCTCGCGTAAGGTTTTTTTTGAAAGGAGATTTGTATGGGTTATAAATTAATTGTTATGGATATGGATGGCACTTTGACAAACAGTAAGAAGGAAATATCTGAGGAAACCAGAACAGCTTTGATAGAAGCTCAAAAACTTGGAGCTAGCATCGTGTTAGCCAGTGGGCGACCAACACCAGGTTTATATCGAGAGGCCAAGATTCTAGAAATGGATCGTTTCAAAGGGTATTTGTTAAGCTATAATGGTGCGCATGTCTGTGATTATCCCAATCAGCAGGTTATCTATAACAAGACCATAGATAAAAAGTATATTCTTCCAATTATCAATAATGCTAAAGCATTGAATCTGGGTATTATGGTGAATAAAGGTGAATATGTAGTTGTCGATGATCCGCATACTTATCAATTGGAATATGAGGCACATGCGACGAATATGAAAACAATGGTGGTAGATGATTTACGGACATTTGTTGATTTTGAGCTAAATAAATTTTTAATCAGTGCACCCCCTGAATATCTGAAGATGCAGTTTGAGGATTTTAAGCTGCCCTTTGGCGATCGCCTGAGTATTTATACATCTGCTCCTTTCTATATTGAAGTGGTATCGAATGGAATTGATAAAGGAAAGGCCCTGGCAGGAATTGCAGAACGTTTAGGAATTCAAAGAGAAGAAATCATCGCTTTTGGGGATGAGATGAATGATCTTACAATGCTGCAGTATGCCGGACATGGAGTAGCCATGGGGAATGCTGTAAAACCAATTAAATTGATTGCAAATGAAATTACGGCTAGTAATGATGAGGACGGAATTGCCAAGTCTTTGTACAAAGCTTTTCCTGAAATCAAACATCGTTAAGAATGAAAAAAAGCACGATTAGCGAAATCGTGTTTTTTTGTGGAATATGATTTTCTTTTCAATATGTGTAAGAAAAGAAGATTATCATCTGCTATGCAATGCGATAAACGAAGAGTGTACAATGGATAGAACTGATAAAGTAATCAACAAGAAAAGGAGTTTGGGAAAGTGCTATGTAAAGTGATACATAAGAATAGAGCATATCCAAAATGCTTTTAAAAGCGAGAAAACAGTGTGTACTACATAGGAACATCATAAAACAACATTCTTGCAGAAGGAAGCAATATATGCTTGAAATTGACGGATATCACACGAATTCATGATTAATTTTGATTGATATAGATTGACATTGACTGAAATAGGCGATAAACTGTAGTTACTTAGGAGGTAATTAGGATATGTTAGCAGAAGAGCGATTTGCGGCAATACTACAGTTGCTACAGGAAAAGAAGACGGTAACAGTGAATGAACTGACGAAAACTTTGCATATATCAGAATCAACGATACGAAGAGATCTGGTGTCGTTGCATAAGATGAAAAAACTACGTAAGGTCCATGGAGGAGCAACCTTATTACAAAAGGAGTATGCACCGATAGAGAACGATGTCACACAGCGTTCCCAAGAACATATAGAGGAAAAAAGACGACTGGCACAATATGCCGCAACCTTAATAGAACCTCATGATTTTATTTATTTGGATGCTGGCAGTACGATCTTACATATGGCAGAATTTATAGAAGAAAAAGATGCTGTCTATGTGACGAATAGTTTATATCTAAGTGAACGTCTGGCAATCAAGGGGATGAAGGTTTTTATCTTAGCCGGGGAAATAAAAGCAAAGACCATGGCCGTTGTTGGTTTGGGTGCTGTCAGTGCCTTACAAAAATATAATTTTACAAAAGCGTTTTTAGGTACAAATGGCATTACCATTGAGAATGGTTTTACGACGCCGGATATGGAAGAATCTTATGTAAAATGTGAAGCGATGAAGCATGCTCAAAAATGCTATGTTTTAGCCGATGCATCAAAATTTAATCTTTGCACGGCAATGAGCACTGCCGATATCAGTGATGCAATCATCATCACTAGTAAAGGAATTCCTGATGAATATAAGGAAGAAACAGAAGTTATCGAGGTGGCAATATGATCTACACCGTTACTTTAAATCCATCAATTGATTATGTCATCACACTGGATGCCTTATGTAAGGGAGCAATCAACCGCACCAAGGAAGAAGATATTATCTATGGAGGGAAAGGAATTAACGTGTCGATGATGCTTGCACATTTAGGTATACCCTCCACTGCTTTAGGATTTTTTGCTGGTTTTACGGGAGAGGCGTTAAAAAAAGGTATTGAGCAGCAAGGAATCATGACAGATTTTATTCCTATAGAAGATGGTTTTACCCGCATCAATGTCAAAATTCATGCGCAGGAGGAAAGTGAAATCAATGGACAGGGACCTCTTATTACCTCGGCCCATTTGCATCAGCTATATGCAAAGCTGGAACTCTTACAGCCAAATGATATCTTAGTATTATCAGGGAATTTACCAAAACAAGTGCCAGCAAATATTTATGCAGTGTTGATGGAGAAACTTCATGATAAGCAAATTGATGTAGTTGTGGATGCTTTTGGTGAACCTCTACGTCAGGCATTACCACAGCATCCATTCTTAATTAAGCCCAATCATCATGAATTACAAGAGCTGTTTCAGTTAGCGGACTTACAAGAACAAGACCTTGTCACATGTGCACGGCAATTACAAATGGAAGGAGCTAGAAATGTTATCATATCCATGGCAGATAAGGGGGCTATGTTGGTAAGTGAAACAAATGAAGTGTATCGTATAGCGAGTCCAAAGGGAAAAGTTGTTAATTCGGTAGGAGCTGGGGATTCCATGGTTGCAGGTTTTTTGTATGGTTGGTTAAAGGAAAAAACGTATGAAAAAGCTTTACGTTGGGGTGTTGCTTGTGGTAGTGCCAGTGCTTTTTGTAAAGGTATTGCCCAAAGAGCATTTGTGATGGAACAATATCAAAAAATGGAGGATGACTTGTTATGAATAGTAAAGAAAGAACTGCGTTTGCGGCATTAACCTTTATTAAGGATGGAATGCTCATTGGTTTAGGTGGGGGAACAACGATTGGGACATTGGCAAAATTTATCACAGAAAAACAATTGGCGGTAAAGGTTGTAACACCATCTTTTGAAACAGAAAAGCTTTGTGTTCGTTTAGGATTGCCACTGCTGCCGCTGCGTATGGTATCACATGTGGATGTCGCATTTGACGGTTGTGATGAAATTGACCGCCATTTGCATGCGTTAAAATCCGGTGGAGGCATTCATACAAGGGAAAAGCTGATTGCGCATATGGCAGATGAGTATATCCTTATGGCAACGGAAGACAAATTGAGTGATACCTTACGTTTTACATGTCCGATCGTTTTAGAGTTGTTAGAAGATAGCTATGCCTATGTGAAGCGCAGGGTTGAAGAATTAAAGGGAAGTTTTCATCCTCGAACAAGTGATGGAAAATTCGGGCTGCTAATGAGTGATCATGGTAATGTATTAGCAGATGTGCGCTTTCCTAACGTACAAGACAGTGTGCAATTGAACCAAGAGCTAAAGAAAATTGCCGGTGTGATTGATACAAGTCTGTTAACAGAAGAAGTAACGAAAGCATTGATTGGCAAAGAGGATGATTTTCTTTTGTTGGAGAAGGAGGTTTAAGTGATGAATTGGGGTATTTTAGGACAGGGTGTCATCGCTCATCAAATGGCACAGGCATTATTACAGGAACATGGGACTATCTATGCGGTTGCAGGACGTCATCCGAAAAAGGTAGAAGCGTTCGCAAAGCAATACACAATCGCGCACGCTTATACGATTGATGAAGTAATGCAAGATGAACATGTGGATATCGTCTATATTGCTACACCACATTCCAATCATTTTGAATATATCATGCAGGCACTTCAACATCATAAGCATGTCTTATGTGAAAAAGCTATTACAGTAAATGCACAACAACTTGAAGAGGCTATGGCTTTCGCAAAGAAACACCAGCTGATTCTGATGGAAGCGATGACTATTTTTCATATGCCGATCATGAAGAAAGCGAAAGAACGCATTGAGAGTGGAAAACTTGGAAAATTAAAAATGTTGCAGATAAATTTTGGCAGTTGTAAAGAATATGATATTACCAATCGATTCTTTGCGAAAGAGTTGGCAGGTGGAGCCTTATTGGATATCGGAACCTATGCAATAAGCCTTGCCCGTTATTTTCTGCATGCACAGCCGCATATCATTAAAACAGATATGCTTCCTTTTGAAACCGGAGTAGATGAGATGAGCGGTATCATCTTACGCAATAAAGAAGATGAAATGGCGAACATTACCTTAACAATGCGCGCAAAGCTTCCTAAACGCGCTGTTATAGCGGGTGAACTTGGTTACTTGGAGTTATGTGAATACCCTAGAGGAGATAAAGCGACGTGGAAAATGACACAAGATGGTCATGAAGAAATGATGAAGGATGGAGAAAGTGCATTGGCATTGTGTTATGAGATTCGTGATATGGAAGAGGCCGTAAGAACTGGGCAAAACGAAACTTTGCAGTTGAGCTATGATGTGACAAAGCTTTTATGGGAAGTAAGAAAACAATGGGGCATGATATATCCATTTGAATAACTACTGCATGAGCATGCTATGTAAGAAATCGTGGTGATGCGTATCATAAAGAAAATGATGTTTCCAATCCTGTAAAAAGTGTTACAATATTCATATAGGAAAAAGGAGATGGCGGTAATGAAGTACGCTGTTGTGTATTGTAGTCACACAGGAAATACAAAACGTGTGGCAGAGGCGATTGCGCAGGTTATTCCGGCAGAGGATATGCTTTATTTCGGAATTCCGGATATGGATGCGACAAAAGATGCGGATGTTATTTTTGCCGGATTCTGGACGGATAAAGGCAGCTGCCCAAGCGCATTGTTAGATTATTTTTCATCCTTGCATAATAAACAAATCGTGTTATTCGGTACATGTGGCTTTGGCGGCAGTGCAGAATACTATGATATGATCTTACAGCGAGTCAGTGCATTTATTGAAGATGATTGTACTTATGTGGATGGTTTTATGTGTCAGGGAAAAATGCCGATGGAATTAAGAGAACGCTATGAGCGAGCAAAAGAAGATCCAAAGAAAATAGAACGGATTCTCGATAATTTTGATATGGCACTATCACATCCAGATGAAAATGATCTGCGCCAGGCCAAAGCTTTTACACAAATAATTTTACGATCCATTGCATAAACGAAAACACAGGAAACCTTAAGGAGAGCTGTTTAGAAAGCATATCCATACAACAGGTTGCCTGTGTTTTTTAATTCAACTTGGGGAATACAAACAAAAGGTATTGGCAAAGATTGTGAATCTTCTTAGAAAATAAAAGTAAGCTAGCTTTTAGGATTATTCTTTATTTGTATGTGGTGATCATTCAACTGGTTTTTGAAAATCATTCTTTACATACATGAAAATTATCCGGCAATTGCTCAACGGTGGTTGGCGCATTCATGAAAATCGTATCAAAGTCGGTTGTGTGTGCCCAGGTGGCTAAGGCTTGTACTTGCAGCTTGCTGGCATCGGCCAATATATGTGCTTTGCGACAGCGTTTTAATACAGCAGCTTTCACAGCACTGATATCTAAATCAACAGCCATGACTTCTTCACTTTCTAAATCTATACCGCTTGCTGAGAAAAAAGCCTGATCGAAATGAAATCGATTAATATCTTCAATGGCTACAAAACCGACGCTCATATCATAATCGGGAATATAGTGACCGCCGATCAGAAATAATTCCCCTTTAAAACGTTTCGGCAATTTTCTTACCAAATAAGTACTGGCTGTTACCAATTTGATGTTTTTATCTTTCAGATAGGGCAGCATGGCAACTGGGGTTGTACCGGAATCAAGGTAAATACATTCACCATTCTTCACGATCTCAGCCGCTGCTTTTCCAATCAATTCTTTTTCAGCTAAATGAATGTTTTCTTTATTCATTACCGGTAAATCGGTACTGCTGCTTAAAGTCTGTGGTAATTCTTTACGAATCGCTCCACCGCGTTCACGCTGAATCAATCCCTGTCGCTCTAGCTCCATTAAATCACGGGTGATCGTAGATTTACTGGCGTTTAAAAATTCCATCAATTCACTAATGGTGACAAAAGATTGTTCTTCAATTACTTCCATAATGCGAAATAAACGTTCTTTGCTGAGCATAAGATCCCTGCTTTCTTTTCTTTATCATACGACACAAAGGAAGTTTTCGTCAATGGATGTCTTCAAAAGAAATCAAATTGATTCATTTTATTGGTAAATATGTGCGTATCAAGAACTTCTAACGTTTTGTATCCCTTTTATAATTCCTTGTTATCATGCTATACTATAGCTGAGATAGGAGGTTTTCTTATGGCATCAATGGAAGACTTGAAGAAACGTTTAAACTCCTCCAGCCAGTTTTTACAAAGCAACGATATGCATGTTGTTGAAGTAAAAGAAGGCTATGCTAAGGTGGAGATGATTATAGATGAACAGATTTTGAATGTTCATGGCTTTGTTCATGGCGGAGCATTGTATTCCTTAGCTGACACAGCTGCTGGAGCAGCTAGCTTTGCGACAGGGCGCGATAGTGTTACGCTTTCGGGTACCATCAATTATATAAAACCGGGAAAAGGTGGTAAGCTGATTGGCATCGCACAGGAAATATCTGCTGGAAGAACGACAGGTGTATATGAAGTGTTTATTTTTAATGATCAAGAAATCTTATTATCACGCGCAACATTTACGATGTTTTTCTTAGATGGGGAGCGCTATCGTAAGCAAAAATAAGGAAGTGTTGTTTCTATTCTTGAAAGGCTAATGCGCTTTTATACTAACAGATGGAATAGAATACTAACAATTAAGGATACAAACAGATGAAATGAAAATGATAAGGGGAAATGATATGAAGGTAATACTGCATGATTTAGCACAAGCGGAATGGAGCACGCTTGCTCTTCCTGTAGATAATAATACAAGAATCATCGATCATACCAAGGTCATCCATCCATGCGTGGGCTGCTTTGGTTGTTGGACGAAAACACCGGGGCAGTGTGTTATACAAGATGAATATCAAAAAATAGGTGCTCTTTTTGGTAACACAGACGAGTTGATGATTATTAGCCGATGTTCGTTTGGCAGCTATAGTTCTTTTATAAAAAATGTTATAGATCGCTCTATCGCATATTTTCTTCCTTTTTTCGAGATACGCCAAGGGGAAATGCACCATAAAGTAAGATATCATAATACGATACAATTCCGTGTGTTTTTTTATGGAGAAGATCTATCTGAAAATGAAAAGAAAACCGCTAAACTATTGGTAGAAGCAAATGTGCAAAATTTTAACGGCATATTAAAACAAGTTTGTTTTGTAGATAGTTATGAGAAGCTTAAAGAGCTAGTGATATAAGAAGTAACTAATTTTTATATTCATCATTTTGACATCAATATGCATTTAAAAAGTCGTAGGGAATGAGAAAGGTATGGAAAAAGATATGATTCTATTACTGAATGGTAGCTTACGCAAAAGCAAGAGTAATTCAAATCATTTTTTAAATTTATTAAAAACGCAACTAAAAGATTCATATGAAAGCGTACAACTTTATCAACGAAAAGATCTAAATGTTATGAAAGATCTGCTTCAAAAAGCGGATGCCTGTGTGATAGGTATGCCGGTATATGTAGATGGTGTTCCTGCCCAAGTCATGGAGTTTATGGAACAGATGTATCTTCGATATCAAGGACAGTTTGCACAATTACCCGTTTATGTAATAACTAACCTTGGTTTTTATGAAAGTGAACAAGGGAATGTTTTGCTGGAAATTGTAAAGAATTGGTGCAGCAAGATGGGATTTTTCTATGGAGGAGGACTTGCCATAGGAGCCGGTGAAATGCTTGGCACTTTAAAAAAGGTTCCTCTTGATCAAGGCCCCAATCAACAACTAGGAAAAGGCATCCGCCAGTTTGCTGAAGCTATTTCTGATAAGCGATGCATCGAGGATATTTATGTGGAACCAAGCTACTTTCCAAGAAGATTATATATCTTGGCGGCGCATCGAAATTGGTATAAAATGAGCAAACAAAATGGCTTGCAAAGAAAAGCATTATACCAAAGACCGGCAGTGAAATAAGCATACCGTACCATATAAAAATGAGAGGTGAAAGCATGCCATCTAGTAAAAGCTTTTTACAATATGTTTTAGAACAATTGTCTGCGCTAGAGGATATCACATATCGCGCAATGATGAAGGAATACATCATCTATTACCGTGGAAAGATCGTAGGCGGTATTTATGATGATCGATTACTTGTAAAACCGATAAAATCAGCAGTGAAGTATTTGCCGACAGCTACCTATGAACTGCCATATGCAGGGGCGAAAGCAATGCTATTGGTAAATGAAGTTGATGATAAAACTTTTTTAATGGGCCTTTTTGAGGCAATGTATGAGGAGTTGCCAGAGGTAAAAGGGAAAAAGAAAAAATAGTAATTTATTTGCACTTCATATTTATAAGATAGCGGATCATCGTGATGGTGAATCGCTTTTTTAATGAAACGCTACATTCTTACTTTATAGTGATAAGCATCTTTGTACATCAGCAGTATGGCCTTTACAAAGATTTCCTTATCATAAGAATGTTTTAGGATTGCATGTTGTAGGAAAAGTAGTGTATCATAATGCTGTTATTTAGATAGAAAGCAACAGTTAAGCAATAACTACAGATGAGGTAACAATATGCAAATCAGACAAACATTTCAAAAGTATCATTTTGTCGTTTTCTTTATACTGGTTGCAATGGAAAGCATGGCTGCGAATTTTGCCCATCCCATCACACCGACATTGATTCAACAATTACAGCTGCCGGATTATTCTTTTGGTTTATTGTATGCCGGCATGGCATTTACGAATTTCTTGTTTTCGCCATTATGGGCAAATCAGGTACATCATTTAGGCAGTAAGCGTGTATTGGGCATATGTTGCGTGGGCTATGGCGCAGGACAAATGCTGTTTGCTCTTAGTAAAACACTTCCTTTGATCATGGTTGCACGTTTATTATCCGGCTTCTTTGTTGGTGGTATCATGGTGAGCTTTTTGACTTATATCATTGCCCATGCCACACTTGAACAAAGAGGTCGCTATCTTGCTTTATCTGCCACCATCCCAACAGTTTTTGCGGCTTTTGGTTATTTGATAGGCGGTATCATGGGTGTTTATTCCTTGTTTGCGACTTTTGTTATGCAAAGTCTGACCTTGGTGGCAGCCGGAGTTCTTTTTGCTTTGTTTTTAAAAGCTGATCCCGATAAAGCAAAAACGCATACTATTTCTTTTAAAGATATCAATCCTTTTCAAGCCTTTTTGGATGCACGCCACTTTTTAAACGTGGCCATGGTGCTATTGTTTTTTGTTGTCTTTCTAACATCTTGTGCAACCACGGCATATGATCAAAATTTCAACTATTTCATTAAAGATCAGTTCGGTTTCCCATCTTCCTACAATGGCGCATTAAAAGCAGTTGTTGGTTTTGTGTCTTTATTCGCAAATACGACAATCTGTATGTGGATCATGAAACGTGGAAATGTAAAAAAAGCCCTGCGCTATGTTTTAGCGGGAGCCGGCATCTTACTTGTGATGATGACCTTTACCACGCACATGGTTCCATTCATGGTTGTCAATCTGCTTTTCTTTGCGTTTAATGCCATCTATATTCCACTATTACAGGATGTATGTGCTGGGGAAGGTAATACGGAAAACAGTCATCAGGTCATGGGTTTTTATAATGCGATGAAAAGTCTTGGCATGATTGCCGGAGCTTTGTTTGCAGGATTTATTTATGGTGCAGGAGCTCGCTTATCATTTCTTTTTGCAGGTCTTTTCTTTCTCATCAGTACCTTGATTTTTCATATCTTCAAAGCTATTGCGAATAAAGCTACTGCAAAAGCATAGCAAGTATGCTGTTTATCATCTTGACATATAAAGGCACGCATTAGGCAGCATTTCTTCTTGAAGCAATTGTTCATAGGCTTCTAGCTTGCGCATGAACAAGGCGAAAAGCTGTTCGATTTTTGCTAATTCCAGTGTAGTGCCTATGGAATGACAGGTTATCGTGTAGATATCTTGCTATGTGAAAGCTGATAGCTGAAGGGAAGGAAAATGACGTAACATGGTTAAAATTACTATTACCCTTTGTAAACCGTTTTCTTAGATAAACTAGTTTCTTGAATACATTTTTTTGGTTTTTCCTCTGGATTATCTATTTGCCATTGTTTTACATAGGTAGTCACAATAATCAAAAATGTAATACTTGAAAAGATAAAAATTGACCAAGTATTTGCTTGGTCAATCTATCCTGTTTCACTTATTAGAATTAGAAAATAGTAAATTTAATACCCATAGTTTACAAAATAAATATAATCAAAATAGCATATATAATACAAGTAAAATAAGCAAGATATAGAAGGGGATGTTTGATAATTGATTTTTCTCTTGCTATATTGATTAAGTTAGAAAAAACTATCAAAAATAAACAAAATTGAAAATAATTTATTTGTAAATTTAACATAAACTTAATATAGATTTTTGATTATCTTTTCATATCTTCTTATATGTCCGCAAGTCCTTATTTTATCGGCTTTGCGGACGTTTTCGTTATCGAAAGATACTTGCTTATCTCTGCATTTCTTCACATATCTTCATGGTCAAACGTGGTAAATATCGTGGTACGATTTAGGCTATCATGCTCTTTAATTCTGCCTTGACGCTTTCTGCTGACGCATGGGCATACAGGTTCAGCGTGATACTGATATTGGAGTGTCCCATGATATACTGCAAGCTCTTTGGGTTCATGTTCCTGTTTGCAAGTCGTGTACAGAATGTATGACGCAGGATATGCGGTGTTATCTTTGGCAGGCTGTCCTCATGGTACTTGTTGTACTTCTTTGTCAGATTGGAAAAGGTTACTGTATAATAAGCATTTGTCATTGGATAACCTTTCCTGTTCAGAAAGAGAAAACCGCTGTAACCGTCAATCGCTATCGGCTCTGTTTTCTTCCTCTCTGCCATGATACGTTTAAATGCCTGTTTTACTTCCTCACTCATGGGAACATCACGCACACCGCTCTTTGTCTTTGGTGTTTCTATGTAGTAGCCAATCTCTTTGCTGTAAAGTAGCTGGTGGTTCACATGGATAACTTCATTTTCAAAGTCAATGTCCTGTCTTGTCAGTCCGCACAGCTCCGAGATACGAAGCCCCGTCTTTAACAGTATCACGATTGCGTCATAATATTTTTGATATACCCTGTCTTTGCGGACAAAAGACAACAGTTTTTCTTCCTGTTCCTCTGTGAGTGCCTGTCGTGGCTTTCTGTCGTCCTCTATGACTTCGTTCAGCTTGAAATCAAAAGGGTTCTTCCTTACGAGGTCATCAGCTATGGCAATGTGGAATGACGCATTTAACGAGCGTTTATGGTTGCTTATGGTCTGATAGCCGTAGCCTTTCTCTTTCATGCGTAACGCCCATTCCTTAGCGTCTGAAAGACGTATGCTGGCAATACTCCTTGTCCCCAGCATATCGTCCTCTAATATCCGCATGAGCGTCTTTCTGCCTTGCTGGGTGCTTTTCTTTACGTTTGCCCTCTGTGCGTTCTGTTTGGCATAGAGCTGGCACAGCGTCATTTTTCCGCCTGTGGTGTCGATACCGTCCTGCAAGTCCCTTTGTATCTCCGCTTCCAGTTCCCTCAAGGATTTTCCGTTCCTCTTTCCTTTGGGTACGGGGTCTGTGGGTACAAGTTTCCATGAGTACACATATCTTGTCTGTCCCTGTGCGTCCACATATTTATACAAGTATCTTCCGTCTGCTCGCTGGCTCTCTCCCGTCTTTAACAGGCGACCTTTATTGTCACGTCTTTTTTCTGACATGGTTATCTGCTCCTTTCCTAAGAAAGAGCCTCGATATGACTTATGATGATAATATCACATACAAGGCTCTTTTTCACTAGATTGTGTCGATTTTGTCCAGCATTTTTTCAAACTGTTTTTTCTTGATGAGCAGTCGGTTTCCGTTCATCATATACCAGTTGCCGAACCTGTCCTGCTGGGCAAGCTGTCTTATCTTGTTCTGACCGACTGAAAAATACTGGGACGCTTCTTCTACCGTCATGGCGTATTTCTCCCATACGGGTACTTGAACATTATTATTCATCAAATACCCCCTTTTGCGTGTTTCGTATCATACTGGATATAGGGGATAAGGTCGGTGCGGTTTATCCTCTGTAAGTGTGCGGTTAATTTGCTGGAAAGGGAAGTGCTGTATCTTGCCTTATCCAGCATAGTTCCTACCCGTTCCAATCCGCCTAATGCGTCATGTTCTTCCAAGAAGTAGAAACTTTTTACAGCGGAAATCACGCCACCCTCTGTAAGCCATTGCTGTGTTTCTTCAAGGGAATTATGTTGTTTTGGTACTTGCAGTTTCAAGACTTCCACAGCCCCTAAAAAGCGTTCCCAAAATCTACACGTTTTCCACCTGCTCTTATTGCTTTCATTTCTGTTTGCTACGACAAAGCGTAGGTTGTTTGCCAATAGCCCGAAAGCCAGTTCCCCAAGTTCAAGCGGTCTGTCCTTGAATGTCATAGCAAAGGCATGAGCCTTATCATCACGCAGTTGCATTTCTGTCCGTTTCCAGCTCCCCACTTCATCAAGTGTCTTATTATATTTTGAACAGACTTCCTTATCCTTGTCATAAAAGCGGTAGGACAATCCCGACTTTCCAGCACCGATATAAACAGTTTTGGCGGTGTCAAAATCGTCAAACTTGCTTTCATCAAAGTGGTAGCCCTCACTATTGGAGATAAACTCCTCTTTTTCACATTTCTTCTTTATCTGCTCAATGGTAAAGAATGGTTTTTCATTCTTATCATCAATGGCAACATCAAGCCTTGTAAAATGATAATTGCCTGTCCCGTATCTTTTCTCACAGCGTCGGAACATATCTCCAAAGGTCAAACATTTATCTTCAAGGATACGGTAAATATCATCACAGCCTCTGCCAGTCATAACGAGATAACAGCCAAGCCCCTGTGGATTGTCCTCTGTCTTTCTTGCGTCCCCAGATACATAAATGTCCCCAATTTCCCAGCGTGTCTGATAGGTCTTAAATCTTACCGCTGCTGGATAGACATTGAAAATATCAGTCGGTAAACCTAAAATGTACATGATTACATCTTCTGCGGTTGCAGTATCAAATACAATGCTGATGTAATCAATCTTAACGGATAAATTTTCATGTGTAGTTATAGTGCATTACTCCTTTCGTATGCCCCGTTTTTTGCGGGGTATAAATTGCATTTTTCTCTTTATTTATCACAGTTTCTAGGTACTATGACATGTATACGCAGGGCGGTGTTACATATACGCCCTCTGCGAACGCCGAAAGGCGTTCCTTTCCAAAAGGAACTGTCTGTCCGCTCCACGTCTGGGGGACGTGTCCCGTCCAGCCAGCCCCTTTTGGAAACCATGATTTTCGGTCTGATAGTCCATGCCTATTCATGCTATCAAAGCGAAAACAACTCATTTATATGCTTGCTAAAGCTTGTGATTGACCCTAGCGTGCTTAATCACTTTATCTGATACGATAATAACGCCATTAGAATTACTTGTCAAGAACTTTTTCTTGACTTTTTGGAACAAAATAAGTATGATAGGCTTATAAAGAGCAGGAAAAGCAATGAAAGGAGCGGTTATACTAAGTTATGGAGGGTTATATAAAGAAAATCAGTTTCTTAGGAGAGAACATACAGACCATAAGAAAACACAGAGGAATGAAACAGCAGGAGCTTGCGGACGCTATCGGTATCAATATGCAGAGCCTTTCCAAGATTGAAAGAGGAGTAAACTATCCCACCTTTGACACGCTGGAAAAGATAATGGACGTGCTGGGAGTAACGCCTAATGAATTGTTGTCGGGAGAATGGAAGTATATCGACCATACCGAACCGTATATCATGGACGTTATCAAACGGGAACAGGACTTCAATGTTTCCTTAGACTATCTGCCCGAAAATGAATATTTCAAATCAGAGCAGGAATGCAGATTTTATATGGAAACAAAGCTCATGCAGTATATCAGCAATTACATTGCCAATGAAGCTGTGGGGCTGGAAGAACTTATGGAAATCAAGCAGTTGATACAGCGTCAGAAGTTGGAACGTGTTATGAGGGTACATAAAGAAATGCGAGGGTTAGACCGATACCGAGAACAGCCGAAAGAATACAAATATCACAATCCCTATGATGACAGGGTATTCCGTCAGCTTGCGGACATAGACAGAAGAAACAATATCCCAGACACTTCACCCGAACAGGATTTTGATGAAATGGACTTTGAAGAATATATGAAAGACAAGTGGGACAGAGGACTTTGATTTTCCTCTTGTGTGGAAGATACAGCAAACAAAAAGCCCAGATCAAGAGTACAAGTACCACCTATGGTGGCAGGCTCTTGACAGGGCTTTTTATTTTCTGTGTTGGGTAATCAAGAGGAAAAAAGAGAGGTATTGTCAAAATCATTGACTATCAGATAAAGGTTACATAGGTATCCCAGTATGAATTAACATTACATAAGGATAACAACTGGAGATTGTATAAATTATTGACATACATGCACCTTGCATGATATTCTATACATGTAGAGTGCATGTATAAGGAGGTGGAAAATTGCCACGAAATAAATATCCAGAGGAAACTGTCCAAAAAATACTAGATGCTTCTTTAAAACTGTTTTTAGAAAAAGGATATGAAGAAACAACAGTATTAGATATCATAAGTGAAATGGGTGGATTAACAAGAGGAGCTTTTTATCATCATTTTAAATCAAAGGAAGAAGTTTTTGACGCTTTATGTGAAAAACTGTTTTATGAAACTAATCCTTTCAAGAAAGCAAAAAAACATAAAGAATTGAATGGATTAGAAAAACTAAAATTTGTCTTAAAAACCTCATTTGATGAAACGGAACATCGTCGACTAAGTATAGCGTCCATGGAACTCTTGGGAAGTCCTGCTTTTTTAAAGAAATTGATTGAAAGCAATCAAGAATTAACTCCTATGTATCAAGAATTGATAGAAGAAGGAATACAGGACGGCTCTATACAAACAGAACATTCAAAGTTATTAGCAGAGCTATTTGTTCTTTTGACTAATTTTTGGTCAATACCTACGATATATCCAATGACATCAGAGGAAATGTGGGAAAAGTTTCTAATGATTAAAGAAATTACAGATAAGTTAGGGCTTCCAATAATTGATAATGATATTGTTGAATTATGCAAAAAAAATTCATAAAGAAAATAAGATTGTCGTAAGGCAATTTTATTTTCAGACATATACATACATGTAACATGTATAATTTATATTAAGGAGAAAGATTATGAAACTCTATATTAAACAGAATAAAATTTTATTTTTATTAACCATTTTAACAAGTGTAATTGCTTCTTTAGGATATGTGTTTATGGCTGTCCTTTTGCAACAATTATTAGATATAGCCGTAGAAAAAAACATGCAACAATTTACGGGAATGATTTTATTTTCGATTGTTTATTTTGCAATGCTAGGGATTTTTCTCTATCTTCAATCCTTGCTTAGCAAAAAAGTTATATGCAGAATTATGCGTCAAGTTCGTTCTGATGTATTTCGTGGAACAGTTAATTATAGTATAGAAGAATTTGAGAAAAGAAATACTGCTGATTATATATCAATTATTACAAATGATGTAAAAATGATAGAGGATAATTTTTTACTTCCTTTTTTTGAAATAGTACAATATACAGTTATATTTATTTCCTCTTTCATGTTAATGATTTACTTTGATATTATCGTGACTATATGCGTTATAGTAGCGATTGCTATCATGTTTCTCATTCCGAGTTTATTGGGAGGGAAATTGGAAAAAAGGCAAAATACATTTTCTTCTAAACTAGCAGATTTCACAGGTAGTTTAAAAGACATTTTATCTGGATTTGAAATCATTAAGTCCTATTCCATGAAACAATATGTAATTCAGCGATTTAACAAAGAAAATTGTGAAACTATCCATTCTAAATACAATGTAGATAAATTGCTTGCGTTAAATGAGGGACTATCTTCTTTTCTTGCTCTTATGGTTCAGATAGTTGTTTTGTTTTTATCCGCCTATTTCATTATTACAGGACGTATAACAATAGGTACATTATTGGGAATGGTGCAAGTAAGCAGTAATTTAGCTAACCCGCTTATTATGATATTTACCAATGTTCCTAAAATAAAAAGCATACAACCTATTATTGAAAAATTGCATAACATTTCTGAATGTTCTTCTATGGACTTACATAAAGAACGTGTAACTTCATTTAATCAGTATATTCTAGCTAAGAACTTGTCTTTTTCCTATGATAGGCAAACACAAGTTTTAAATGAAATGAACTGTATCATTGAAAAAGGAAAAAAATATGTTGTTGTAGGAAAAAGCGGTTGTGGAAAAAGCACTTTTATAAAGTTGTTAACAGGCTATTATTCTGATTATAAAGGAACACTCCTATATGACGATAGAGAATTAACTCAGCTAGTGAAAGAAGATGTAGTACAACTATCTTCTATCATTCATCAAAATATTTATCTATTTAACGAAACTATATTCGACAATATCTGTTTACATGAAGATTATCCAAAAGAAATGATTGACAAAGTTGTAAAGGAAAGTGGACTAGATAAATTTATATCTGAACTTCCAAATGGGCTATTCTATCAAGTCGGAGAAAATGGTTCTAATTTGTCTGGCGGACAAAAACAGAGGATTGCGGTTGCACGAGCTTTGATTAGAAACAAACCTATCTTAATATTAGACGAGGGTACGTCTGCTATTGATATGCAAACAGCCTATGATATTGAAAGCAGGTTACTCAAAATGAACGATTTAACACTTATAACAATTACTCATAATTTGGAAGAAAAACTGTTGAAAAAATATGATGAAATTATTTATATGGAAAATGGAAATGTTAAAGAACAAGGTTGTTTTCAAGAACTTGCTGATACATCGTCTTGTTTTTCAGAATATTTGCATTTAAAGGAATAAAGCATTTATGATTAGATTTAAAAAGGAGATGTGAAAGAATTGTTGAAATATGGAATGAGATTAAGTAGCGTTGTATTTCGGTTGAAACATGGAAAATTGAAAATTGCAAATAAAGGGGGCGATTAGTATGGGAAAATTATACTAATTGAAATTTCAGACAAGGAAGAAAAAATAGTTCAGCAGGCTATTGAATGGATTGCTGAACAGCTATCTGCTTCTGACATTTTAGAAAATAAATCAAACGAACTGCAATTCAGCTTATTTAAGAGAACTGTTACAGACAGAACTGGTACTGCTGTTTCTTTGACTTCAAAAGAATTTGACCTGTTGTACTTCCTTTACCTACATAAAGGACAAGTATTTACAAAAGAACAGCTTTACGAAAATGTATGGGGATTTGAGAATATGCCAAAAGATACCAGCAATCTTCCCTCGTTCATTCGTAAACTACGAAAAAAGATAGAACCCGACCCAGACAACCCGATATACATTATTACTGTCTGGGGTGTGGGTTATAAATTCAACGAAGAAAAACCGTAACTGTTTTCACACTCGTGTGATCTGACAGGTACAGTTTTTTTACAGCAAAAAGTTGGAAATCAATTTCTTATCATGTTACTTTAGGTGTGAGTAAAGAATAATGATATAAAATTACCACATTGACTTTCCCCTTACGGCAAGGTGTAACATAAGTGTGGAAGTAATTTGAAAGGAGAAGATTTATGCTATCTATCGGTGAATTTTCAAAGATATGTAAAGTTTCTACAAAGACACTTCGTTACTATGATGAAATTGGGCTTATAAAACCCAGCAAAATCAATCAAGAGAACGGTTATAGATATTATTCCATTGAGCAATTAGAAACTATGTTGTTTATTAACCGTCTGAAGCAGTACAGATTTTCTTTAGAAGAAATTAAAGCAATTATCACATCAGAAGAAATACTGAATGAAAAATTATCCATAGAGCTATATAAGAAAAAGATAGAGTTTGAAAAACAAATACAGATATATTCCCAAATTACAGAACGGTTAAATGAAGATATATCAGTTTTGAAACAAGGAAAATCAATCATGTCTTATTTGAATAAGATTGATGTACAGCTTGTTGAAATACCAGTTATGTATTTAGTTTCTATTCGTAAAATGGTTTGTAAGGTTGAAATGGAAGAACAATATGCTTGTTGCTTTCATTCAATATTGAGGAAAATCCAATATGATAAATTAACTGTCAATGCTCCACCTATGGTACTTTTTCATAGTGATGAGTTTACTCCATTAGGATTAGATACAGAATTTGCTATTCCAGTAGAACAATTTGTTACTGGAACTAGAGATTTTTGTCCAGGACTATGTTTAAAAACAACTCTATATGGCGGATATTCTAATTTACCATCTATTTATACGAAACAGTGTGAATGGGCAGAGCAAAACGGTTATGAAAACAATGGTCCTCTTTATGAAGTTTATATTACTGACCCAACACAAACTTCAAATGAAGATGACCTAGTAACAGAAATTTATTATCCAGTAAAAAAGAAATAAGAAAATATATGAAAAAATTGTATTTTTTTTGAATGAATATTTCATAAATGATAACGTGGAACGGAGATGAAATTGATAGTATGAATAAAAAAGAACTGCACGATTTTATTAAAGAAAAACAGCCTAATATCTGCCAAATATCATGCTATAAGGACGGTAAAGAAGTTTATTCAGATGAATGGAATGATTATAAAAAAATAGATACCTGCCATGTTATGTCTGCAACTAAAAGTGTTGTTTCATTACTTGTCGGAATAGCACTTGATAAAGGGTTTATAGAAAATATAGACCAACCTGTATTAGACTTTTTCCCCGAATATAAAATTAAAAGAGGGGAAAAAACAATTCAACAGGTTACAATCAAGCATTTATTGACTATGACCGCACCTTATAAGTATAAATACGAGCCATGGACTAAAATATGTTCAAGTGATGATTGGACGGTTTCAGCCTTAGATTTTCTGGGTGGAAGAAAAGGATTGACTGGACAATTCAAATACTCAACTTTAGGCATACATATACTAACTGGAATTATATCAAAAACGAGTGGGATAAAAGTCGTTGACTTTGCAAATAAGTATTTATTTGAACCTATTGGAGTAGAAAAACATATAAATTATTTAGCGAAAACCGCCGAAGAGCATAAACATTTTACTATATCAAAAGAACCGAAAAAGAATATATGGTTTTGCGACCCAAAAGGGATAGGAACAGCAGGATATGGTTTATGCTTATCTGCGACAGATATGGCGAAAATCGGACAACTTTGTTTAGATAAAGGTGTCCATAACGGAAAACAAATTGTGTCGTCAGAATGGATAGAACAAATGACAAAGACTAATTATAAATGCGGAGAAGAATTTAGAAATATGTCTTATGGGTATTTATGGTGGATTGTAGATGAAAATAAGCATATATATTCAGCAATAGGTAATAGCGGAAATGTTATATATGTAAACCCGTCGAATAATATAGTGATAGCAATTACTTCATATTTCAAACCAACAATATTTGACCGTATAGATTTTGTACAAAAGTATATTGAACCATTTATTTAAAATTAGCTAGATATAAGAGTAGATAAATTTGAGATTTACATAGTGATTGAGATTTACATAGTGAACAAGTAAGTCTTATGAGTATAGTAAGTGATGAAAACTTATGTTTTATCATGTGTTAGTTGAGGAGGTGGTTGGTATGGGAAAATTTTAATAGTGGAATTTAAGGAAAATGAAGAAATAATTTTTCAGCAGACTATTGAATGGCTGACCTCTAAATCTTTTAATTCTTCTGTTCTTATTACTCAACAGTTATCCGAATTTCAGATTAACCCTTTTACAAGAAGTGTCGTAAATAAGAATGGAGAATTGCTATTTCTTACTTCAAAAGAGTTTGACTTATTATACTTCTTTTATTCTCATAAGGGACAGGTGTTTACAAAAGAACAGCTTTACGAAAATGTATGGGGATTTGAAGATATGCCAAAAGATACCAGCAATCTTCCCTCATTCATTCGTAAATTAAGAAAAAAGATAGAACCCGACCCAGACAATCCGATATACATTATCACTGTCTGGGGTGTGGGCTATAAATTCAGTGAAGAAAAACCGTAATTATTCATTTACACACTAATGTAAAAAAATAATTATGGTTTTATTTATATAGTCATATCAAGGCTCATTCAATCATGGTAAATTCGTGGTAAAATAGTTAACTTTTTAGTGATGAATAGTCCTTAAATCCTATATTTATGTAGATAATCGGTTTTTTATATCAAGTTTATATCAAATTTTAATAAAATTGCTATAATTGCTACAATGAGACTTGCAAAACTTGAATATCTTAATATTGCTGAAAATAAATTTTTTCTCATAATTTTTTTTATTTATAAAAGTTAGTTTGACGAACCACAGTATAATAACTAGTAACTCTATTGATATCAGTAACTGTTCCTCCTGGTCCATAGACAAGTCATTATACTAAAAACGTTTATAACCAATCTTTTAATTTTTATCCTCCTTTTTTATTCTATAATTTAAAATTATAATAAAGTTCCCATGTTTCCACCTCTTTCTAACATTTACAGTATACAAAAGAATATTAAAAAATATAAGACTCATTTATTTGCTATATTTATGGTATGATATGAAAGTAAGCACTAAACATAACTCAGTTTTTACTTTAAAAAAATTTCACCATTTACATGAGATAATTCATGTAAGGAAAAGAGTATAAAAAAAGCGCTGATATAGAGCGCTTCACTCACGATATGGTGCAGGAGAAGAGATTTGAACTCTCACGCGATTGCTCGCACTGCCGCCTGAAGACAGCGTGTCTGCCGTTCCACCACTCCTGCTTAATTGAGTGCTTATATATAATAAACTATTTTAAAACATTTGTCTAGTAGAAAATGAAAAAATTATATCCGTAAAACAGTTTCTTTACAGTATATAATGGCGAGAAAAAACGTGACGAAATTTAGCTATTTCGATTGCGCAATTGTGCATAAATAAAGGCTATATAGCAGATGATATATGATGAATTCATGAATCACACAGGATGTAGGAAAAGCCTTTGATAAGTGTAGAATGCTCTTACATGAAAGCTATGTTATAAGGATGTTTTGGCATCACCGAAAAAGAAAGTAAGTAGAAAAAAAGTCCTTTTGAAAGGACTTGCTCTTTCATAAGATATTTAAGGTAACCCTAAAACATCTTTTTTGATTTTCATTGGTGCAGCCGATGAGACTTGAACTCACACGAGCATACGCCCACTACCCCCTCAAGATAGCGTGTCTGCCATTCCACCACGGCTGCTCATTTATGCTTTATAATAATACTATATTTTTTTTGATTTATCCATAGTTTTTTTAATTTTCTTATGATGCATTCCATCTTATAAAAAAGCTATCCATAATGGAAAGAAGACAAAACGCTTATGCATTGTTTGTTGCAGTGCAAAGCTTGCGACGATAACGAACAAGATATGTGAAAAGCCTTACATCATAAAATTCGTCTAGAAATCACATGATGCACACACTCATCACATATTTATAGTAGATAATAGAATCCGAATAAAAGAAAGGTTGAATGTTAATGTCAAAAAATAAGATTAAAATCTCGAAAGCTAGTATCGTTTTTTATGTAGCATCTGTTGTATTTCTGGGAATTGCCGCATTTTATTTCTATATTACGTATGAATCAGTTGTTACCTACAGTCAAAGTGCCAGCTTAGAAATCAAAGATATGCTAAATGCTTATTTCAGCAATTGTGCCCCTTTCTTCGCATATGCTTTTGGTTGCTATGGTATCGGTTTTATTATCTCAAAAATTGGAAATCTAAATCAAATACTTGCATTATGCTTGGATGATGCTATCGCAGAAACCCAGGATCAGGATGTTGTTCCTACACAAACTGAAGAAACTATGCAGGATGTTGAAAGTGATGCAAATCGCGAAATTGCTACCGAAGAAGCCTAATTTCTAACGGTGCGTACTCTTCATAAAATCTTCATATAAAATTAATATTATAATCAAGAAAAAGGAGTATCCTAACAGTATGAATGGAGGGATACCGGATGAAAGAAGTTATCGAAACGTTTTTGCAAGGAAAATTAACAGCATTCTTTTGTATATTGCTGGCACTGCCATTTCTTATTATGATGGTATCCTTATCACGACGCTTTCAGCCCATGCTGATTGAAAAGGATTCCTACAAAAACGAATAGTAAAAAACCTGTATAATCGTGGTATGGCAGAATGACATCTGTGCATATTTACGAAATACAGGTTTTTTCACGTCTTAATTATTTTTCCATCTGTGCAATTACCAGCTCGGCAATCTGAACAGCATTCGTTGCCGCCCCTTTTCTTACTTGATCGCCGCAGCACCAAAAACTTAATGCGTTGGTATGGTTGCTCATATCTTCACGGATACGACCGACAAATACCAAATCTTGATCAGTGGTATCTAATGGCATAGGATATTTTTGATGTTCAGGATCATCAACTAATTTCACACCTGGAGCAGTTTGCAACAAGGCTCTGGCTTTTTCAACGCTGATTTCTTTATCGAATTCAACCATGATTGATTCGGAATGGGAACGATATACCGGAACCCGAACACATGTACAATTCACACAAAGATCAGGATTGTCCATGATCTTTCTTCCTTCATTTTGCATTTTCATTTCTTCACTGGAATATCCCGCTTCATTAAAGCCACCTATTTGAGGAATCAGATTATAGGCAATCTGATATTGGAAAGTAGAAACTTCTACTTCTTTCTCATGGGCGATTGCGCCAACTTGCTGATTCAGTTCTCGAATACCGTTTACCCCGGCTCCAGAAACTGCCTGATACGTTGATACGACCATGCGTTTTGCCTTTGCGTAGCGATGCAGTGGTGCTAAAGCTACCAAAGCAATGATCGTTGCGCAGTTTGGATTGGCGATGATGCCGTTATGTGAGGCAACGGCTTCTGGATTTACTTCTGGTATCACCAATGGTACATTGGGGTCTAAACGATAGGCTGAGCTGTTATCCACAACAACGGCACCAGCTTCTACAGCTTTCGGTAAAAAGCGCTTAGCAATATCATTCTCCGCAGCACCTAACACGATATCGATACCTTGAAAGCTTTGCTCGGTTGTTTCCTCAATGCTATACTCTTTCCCATTGATTTCCATTTTTTTACCGGCACTGCGCTTGCTGGCTAATAAATGTAATTCATTGATGGGAAAGTTTCGTTCCATTAAGATTTTGATCATTTCCTGACCAACGGCACCTGTAGCACCTAAAATAGCCACATTATATGTTCTCATATACAATCCTTCCTTTCTTTCTATCCTATTCAATAACAAAGGAATTGTAGATAGCCGAAATGGTTTTCTCAAAGTCCTTATCTTCTACACCAACAACAATGTTGATTTCATCACTGCCCTGTGCAATCATACGAATGTTGATATTATGCTTACCTAGTACGGCAAACAAACGTCCGGAAATACCGGGACGATACATCATCTGACGACCAACAGTCGCAATCAAGGCGATGTGGTCAATGACTTTCACATTATCCGGATTGCAGGCTCTTTTGATATCGCCTACAATATCGTAGATGACATCCTTGACATCATCGCTATTTACAACAATACTAAAGGAATCAATACCACTTGGAATATGTTCAATGGAAATGCGGTAATTTTCAAATACTTCTAATGCACGTCGAATGATACCGACTTCATCGGACATATGGTTTTTATAAATAGCTACCACAGTGAAGTTTTTCTTTCCGGCAATTCCGGTAATGATCTGATCAGAATCTTTTTCTTTGATTTCCTCGACGATGATCGTTCCGCCTTCTTCCGGATGATTTGTATTTAAGATATTGATAGGTATATTTTTTTCTTTGACTGGAAAGATGGCTTCTTCATGTAGGACACTGGCACCCATGTAAGACAATTCACGCAATTCGCTATAAGTAATCGTATGAATACGTTTTGGGTGTGTCACGATGCGTGGGTCAGCCATCAAAATGCCGGATACATCTGTCCAATTTTCATACATATCGGCATTTAATAGGCGTGCTAATATAGATCCTGTAATATCACTTCCTCCACGTGCCATTGTTTTTACTGTACCATCTGGCAAAGCACCATAGAACCCTGGAATGACAAAGCAGTCATGGGATTTTAGAAAATTATCCAAACGATATTTTGTGGCATCAAAATCAATCTTGCCATCATAGCGGAAGGTGATGATATCTTTGGCATCAACAAAAGGGAAACCTAAATATTCTGCCATTAATTTTGCGGTCAGATATTCACCACGGCTTACCAGATAATCCGTAGACATCGATTTGCTTAGCTCACTTTGTAACTTAGCCAAATCCTCTTCGATAGGGTATTGTAGTCCTAAATCGGTTTTAATAGAAATAAAGCGTTCTTTAATCAAATCGAACAAGGATAGATAATCTACACTGTATTTCAGATGAGCTTCTATCAGATATAATAAATCTGTTACTTTGTTGTCTTTTTTATGCTCTTTGCCACTTGCGCTGACGACAACAAAACGTCTCGCTTCATCACTTTCAATAATATGCTTAACCTTTGCAAACTGTGCGGCATTAGCGACAGATGACCCTCCAAATTTAGCAATCTTTAACATTATAATTCCTCCCTATGATCATGGATGCTTGCCATAAAGGCTGTAGCATCGTGTTTTAAGATTTCTTTCATCAGTTCATGCATATGGGCAACCTCGACATTTTTTACATGTAGATATTTATCAAAGGTACTGCTGTCATAAGATAAATGATGTAACATCGGACGTAAGGATTTATCACAGCGTACAATATAATCACGGTTACACAATGTCGTATCGTACTGCATTTCTTTTTGGAAATGCAAGACGCGATGGGCTTTGCCTTCCAGGATATCAAGGATATCTTGTACTACAGCATTGGCCGTTGCCAGTTTTCCGGCCCCTTGTCCAAAAAACTTTAAATCACCAATCGTATCACCATGCAAGGTAATCAGATTGTAATTATCCATCGTATTTGCTTCCAACTGATTTTCTTTAAATAAAATAGGCTCTACGACACAGCTGTAGGTGTTTCCTTGGCGTTTGGTTTTGGCTATCAGACGAACAGCCATACCTAAGGATTTAAAATACTGGACATCTTCTTTGGTGATGGTGCGGATCCCAAATACCGGAAAGTTATCAGGGACATGATAATCATAGGCAATGGATGCGGAAATACGCAGTTTATTGCAAATATCAAAGCCATCGATATCCGCGCTAGGATCAGCTTCGGCATATCCTAAATGTTGTGCTTCCTTTAATACTTCATCAAAGGTTGCCTGGTAACGCTGCATATGATCTAGAATGAAGTTGCTGGTTCCATTAAAAATGCCGTGAATGCGATTGACCTGATCAATACGCAAGGCTTTTTCCAGACCTTGAATCCATGGAATACCACCTCCGGTGCTGGCTTCATAATAGAAGTTTACATCATTCTCACTGGCACATTCGTGAAATTCTTTTACATAGGCTGCGACAACCGCTTTGTTTGCCGTGACGACATGTTTTCCGGCCTGTAATGCCTGTAGGATATAAGTATGGGCCGGCTCTAAACCTCCCATGGTTTCTACGACAACATCCAAAGCAGGATCGTTGAGTATGGTTTCAATATCATCACACATATAAGGAAGGGTTTTAGGTTTTCCTTTCCGTATCAGAATGTGTGTTACATGCAAAGCTTTCGTTTCTGGTGTTGTGGCATGCTCAATAATTTCATAAACACCACTGCCGATCGTTCCAAAACCAAGTATTGCTATATTCATGGAAATCCTCCTTTTTAAAATTTTTTGTCTTTTTAATAAAAACACTTGTTTTTATATTGCGAACATTGTATCATAGTAAAATAAGAATTGCAAGATGAAAAAAGGAGAATTAAAGATATGGAAAAAAGGATGCAGAAAATATATACAAGTACTCGTAATAAAGATATAAAGCGGACACCGAAAGAAGCTATCTTAGCTGGTATGGCGGATGATGGCGGTCTATATGTATACGATGGATTGGATGAAGTAAAGCTGCCAATCCGCGATATGATGGAAATGTCGTATGCGCAAATGGCTGAAACTATTCTGTCTGCATTACTTCCGGATTTCACGGAAGAGGAAGTGAAAAAATGTGTACAGGATGCCTATGCCAATCGTTTTGATAACGATGATATTACCCCTCTTCATATTGCCAAAGATGTACCTGTTTTGGAATTGTTCCATGGACCTACCTGTGCTTTTAAAGATGTGGGATTGCGTATGTTGCCACAATTAATGTCAACTGCTATTCAAAGCTGTAAAGGCAAAGATGTGATGATTTTAACAGCAACCAGTGGTGATACGGGAAAAGCTGCTTTGGAAGGCTTTAAAGATGTTGAACATATTGGTATCACAGTGTTCTATCCGGATCATGGTGTCAGCAATATGCAGAAATTACAAATGGTGACAACAAGTGGACAAAATACAAAAGTTTGTGCTATTCAGGGAAACTTTGATGATGCGCAATCGAATGTAAAAAAGATTTTCCAAGATCAAGAGATGAAAGCGCGTCTGAATGAGATGAATACGACATTATCTAGCGCAAACTCAATTAATATCGGCCGTTTGATACCGCAAATCGTTTATTATGTATTTGCTTATAAGGAAATGGTACGCAAAGGTAAGATTCGTTTCGGCGAAGAGATTAATTTCTGTGTACCAACCGGTAATTATGGCAATGTCTTAGCCGGCTATTATGCAAAATGTATGGGACTTCCCGTAAAACGTTTCCTGGTTGCCAGCAATGCCAACCATGTGCTGTATGATTTTTTAACCACGGGTATTTATGATCGTAACCGTTCTTTCTTTAAAACCATATCACCAAGTATGGATATTTTAATTTCCAGTAACCTGGAACGTTTGTTGTATTATAAGAGCGGAAAAGATGCAGACTATATTCATGAACTGATGAAGTCTTTAGAAGAAAAAGGTTCTTATCAGGTACGCAGTGATATATTTAAAGATATTCAAAAAGATTTTTACGGTGGCTATTGTGATGATGAAACATGTGCTGCAATCATGAAAGAGTTTTATGAGGAAAAGGGATATGTATTAGATCCTCATACAGCTGTTGGTTATAAGGTGATGAAGGATTATCAAAAAAATGATGCGACACCTTGTGTCTTACTGGCAACGGCCAGTCCGTATAAATTTGCTCCGGCAGTGGAAAACGCTATTTTCCAACAGAGCAATGAGGATGAATTTGCTTGTATGGAAGAATTACAGCGAAAAAGCGGTGCCCGTATTCCGGATTCTTTATTGTTGCTGCAAGGGGCAAAAATTCGTCATGAGGATGTAATTGATAAAGAGGATATGCGTGATTACGTAGAAAAAACAGTAAAGGAGATGTTCCATGATTAAGGTAATTGTGCCGGCAACCAGTGCTAACTTAGGTGTAGGATATGATTGTTTGGGTTTGGCATTAGATGAATATGCAACTGTTTATTTTGAAGAAATCGCTACAGGATTAGAAATCATAGGCTGTGAAGAAGCTTATTGTAATGAAGATAACTTAATTTACCAAGCCTTTTTAAAGGGGATGCAGTATTTACAGAAAAATTGTACAGGATTGCGCATTACCATGGATACCAACATTCCTTATACAAGAGGATTAGGCAGCAGTGCCACCTGCATCGTTGCCGGATTGGCTGGGGCAAATGCACTAGTAGGAAGTCCTCTTAATAAATATGAGTTATTTGATTTGGCAACACAGATGGAAGGGCACCCGGATAATATTGCACCTGCTATCTTTGGAGGTCTTTGTGTCAGCTTTATGGAAGAAGGAAAGCCGAATATGATTCGCTATGGCATCAAGAAAGATCTGTTGTTTGTCACATTGATTCCTGATTATGAAGTCAATACCAAGGCAGCACGAGAAGTCTTACCAAAACAGATGAGTTATGCGGATGCTACGTATCAGATGGGGCGCTGTGCGGCTTTAGCAAAGGCGATGGAAATCGGTAACCCGCTGATCTTGCGGAAAGCATGTACAGATAAGATGCAGGAACCATATCGCAAGCATCTGATTCCACAATATGAGGATGTAAAAAAACTATGCCAACAACAAAATATGATTACAATGTTCATCAGTGGCAGTGGATCTACGATGATTGCGTTGACACAGGAAGAAACAGATGCGAAGAAACTCATAGAACAAATACAGATGCTATATCCTACATGGGATTGTCGTTTGTTGCATGCGACCTATGATGGCGTACAATGTGAGGTGATATAATGGAAAAATATTATATAGTAGATAGTGCGATTTTACCGGATGTGCTAGATAAAGTTATAGAGGCCCGCAGCCTTTTACAAAACGGGGAAGTCAAGCAGGTCAGTGAAGCTGTGAAACGTGTCGGTATCAGTAGAGGCACCTATTATAAATACAAGGATTATGTATTCCTTCCGGATAAAGGAATGAGTGCTCGTAAGGCAGTCATCTCTTTGATGTTGCATCATGATAAAGGTATTCTTTCCGAGGTGCTGAATGTGATGTCAAAAACCAATGCTAATATCTTGACCATTAACCAAAACATTCCGATTCATGGCTGGGCAAGTGTGGTTAT
Source organism: Longicatena caecimuris (assembly GCF_018406465.1). Taxonomy (GTDB): domain Bacteria; phylum Bacillota_I; class Bacilli_A; order Erysipelotrichales; family Erysipelotrichaceae; genus Longicatena; species Longicatena caecimuris. The sequence goes on along the minus strand of NZ_AP024510.1, from coordinate 2,675,738 downwards.
TTCCTTTGATATCAGTGAAATGAATTCTGGTATTGATGATTTAATGCAGTTGTTAAATGAATGCCGCGGTGTTTCTAATCTGCACTTACTGGCTGTGGAATAAAGCATTCGCTATCGTATGAAGATAGAACGATGTTGATGGGTTAGAATTAAGTTTATAATCTTTATAGGATCTCTTTGCTATCCTTCCTGTGGTGATTGCATGGTGTGATAGAAGAGATCTTTTTTTATTCGTATGGAGGATACCTTTTGGTAAGAAAACTTATTTTTAAAAAGATCAAAATGCTTTTTCTTTAAAGAAGTCTTTATATTCATAATAGGGATTTTGCACAAAGGTTAACCTTTGATATAAACGAGAAATAAAAATATTTACTATCAATGAAAAGAACTTATCGTTATATAACATGTAGCAGTAAATGTTATATCATTCTTACTGAAGTGAGGAATTACAAGTTTGCTTTTTCATTAAAATATGGTACGATATAATATAGCTAAAATTAAAAAAAGAGGGTTGTTTATGAACGTGGTACTTAATAAATTAAATACAATTGCCTCCTATGCAGCAGCAATTTCATTGGTCATCATTTTACTGGTAACCAGTGTCAGTATCAATTGTTTTGATTCTGATTTCTATAAGAGTGAATATAAAACATTGCAAACAGCACAGGATTTAGGCATGACGCAAAAGGACTTGAATCTTGCGACAAATACATTATTAGATTATTTGCAGGATAAGCGTGATAATATCAATGTCGAAATTACCGTGCAGGGTAGTAAGGTAGAGGCCTTTAACAGCAAAGAGGCTGCACATATGGTGGATGTTAGAAGTCTGTATCATTTTGCCCAAATCTTGCGAAACATGGCTTTTGTGATTTTGGTGGTAAGCTGCATTTATCTGCTTGTGCGATTAAAGAAAGGTGCATGGACAGTGTTAAGTATTAATTATATGAAAGCAGCGATTCTATTTGCAATCTTTTTTATCATGCTGGCAGGTTGGGCATATGTTGACTTTGATGCTTTCTGGACAGCATTTCATCATGTGGCATTCCGTAATGATTTATGGCTATTAAATCCTAGTACAGATCTGATGATCAATTTATTCCCGGCAGCCTTCTTCAGTAAGTTGGTATTCCGTATCGTCATGATGTTTGCGATAGGCTTTATAGGCTGTTTTGTGGGGGCTTATATCTATTTGCGTTATCAGTTGAAACATTATCAAGCGGAAACACAGGAGCTTTCTCATGATGCGTAAACAACTGATTTTGGCAAGTGCTTCTCCCAGACGTAAGGAACTCATGCAAGATAGCGGTCTGCCATTTCAAATCATTCCTTCAAAGAAGGAAGAAATTGTACCTCTTCATCTTCCTGCTGCACAGGCAATCGAGCAATTGGCATTACAAAAAGCCAGTGATATCTTTACGCAACATCCAGGTGCAGTTGTCATTGGCTGTGATACGATGGTCATATGGAAAGAGGAAAGATTAGGGAAACCAAAGGATCAAGCAGATGCTTTACGGATGTTAAAAATGCTTAGTAATCAGACACATGAAGTTATAACAGGCGTAGCCTTGTTAAGTAAAACGCATACGATTCTTTTCCATGAAACAACGAAGGTAACATTTTATGATTTGGAGGAGGAGTTGCTTACTGCTTATGTTGCAAGCGATGAACCTTATGATAAAGCAGGAGCTTATGGCATTCAGGGAATGGGAAAGCTGTTGGTAAAAAGCATTGAAGGTGATTATTTTAATGTGGTAGGTTTACCGATTTCCAGAGTATATCGTGAACTTCTACCATTGCTTCATGAGTAGGATGTAAAATAAGCAATAGGAATATCTTATACATAGCATAGATGATTTGAGAAATGTAAAGAAACAATCTTGTAATTTTAGAAAATGAAAAAAATGTGCTTTACCTGTTGAAAATTCTGACGATGCCTATTATAATATAATAGCTTTGAGATAAAGCACATAGTTGCCGACATAGTATAGTGGTAATACAGAGCAATGGTAATGCTCAGCGCGCAGTTCAATTCTGCGTGTCGGCACCATAGAAAAACAAAGCCTTTAAATAAAGGCTTTTTTTATGATTCATTCATTACTTGGTGTAAATTTGGTGTAAATTCACAATGTATTTAGTTTATCAACCATCTTTGATTGAGCATCTTGAAACCAATGTCCATAAACATTATTTACCATTTCAACGGTATGCCCTAAACGTTTTGATATGTCGAAAGGGTTAAAACCAAGGCTTATCAATAAAGACACGTGAGAGTGCCTAAGCTCGTGGAAGCGACAAATGGATATTCTCTCGTGGAAGCGGAAAATGACATATGGTATGATATTGTCAGAGGCTACGGTTTGCGCCGTAGCCTTTTTCGTCGAAAGGGGTATTTTCATGGCACGAAAAAGCAGAAAACATCAACACGCAGAAATGGTTAAAACTTCTATCGCCAAAGCAGTAGGCTATGTTCGACTTTCAGTTGCAAATCAAGAAGAATCCAGTTCTATCCAAAATCAGAAATTCATTATCGAATGCTGGGGCGATCAGCACCAAATTCCTATATCGAATTACTATATTGATAATGGTTTCAGCGGCAAACGGTTTGACCGCCCTGCGTTTCAAAAAATGAGTAAAGACATCCTTGCGGGCAAAATCAACTGTGTCATTGTGAAGGACCTCTCTCGCTTGGGAAGGGACTACATTACCACCGGTTACTATATCGAAGTCATTTTCCCAGCTAACGGAGTCCGATTTGTATCTGTAAACGATCAGTTTGATACGATTGATGGTATTACCAACCAAGAACGTCCTTACAGTTCCAGGATTCGAGTACCAATAACAAACGCATTTAATGAACAAGTATCTATTGGAATTAAAAAGAAAGTGGAGGCGAATTTAGATATGAAAGCACAACACGGTACATTTATTGGGCCAAGAGCCCCATTCGGCTACCAAAAATCAGAATCGAACCGCGATCAACTTATTCCTGATCCCAAAGCAGCTATTATTGTCCGAAAAATCTTTGAGTTAGCAGCGAATGGCACTGGTGTGACCGCCATAGTTCGGTATCTGAACGAGAAAGATATTCCCACACCGATCCAATATGCGAGGTCGAATGGTTTAGCTGGAAACTATGATGATGGCCGCGGAGACTGGAATAGTAGATCAGTCAAGTATATCCTGACCAATCGAACCTATACCGGCATGCTCGTACAGGGGAAAGAAAAGAGAGCTGTTGCCGCAACACATGAGCCCCTGGTAGACACGGATACCTTTGACGCCATTCAAAGGTCATTTCAAGCGAAAGCGTTTAACCTCACCACAAATAGTCAATCAACAGAAAATGTTTTAAAAGGGAAAGTTATCTGCGGCTGCTGCGGCGGGAAAATGCAGCGTAAGCGCGGAACCAATCATGCAGATTGGTACTTCTTCACCTGTATTACCAAAAACCGTTTAGGTGCTGGCAAATGCACCGGTATGTATGTACGGGAGGAAGATGTGTTCAGCGCTGTATACTATCAGCTAAAACTGTACATTAATTACCATTTTATTACCAAAGATCAATATAAGCAAGAAATACAGCACTTAGATTCCACCATTGAAGCAGCTTCGATCAAATATGGGGAAGCCACAGATTTCAGCATGAAGCTATATGAAAAGTATGTCATGGGCGAAGGTTCTAAAGAAGCTATTGCGGCTGCACGGCCTGCAAAGGAGCAAGCCGAAGTGGAACTGAACAGAGCGATTGCAAACAAAGTCGCCTATGAAGAACAGTATCGGGTGTTCTGCAAACTGCTGAAAGCCAGCAGGAAGGAGGTTCCATTGAATGAGATTGTTGATTGTATTGAACAGATCGTGGTAGACGTCGATGGGAGGATTATGGTAAAATGGACAAAATAGTAAAGAAAAAAGGAGCGAAGTCAGATGCTCAGAATTGATAAAGCTATACTCGATACAAATGGCGTAATATGTGATAATATCTCTCAGCTAAGTTTTGCCGACAGGGGACTTCTAAGCCAGAATATTCTTGGTCATATTCGCAACTTCGTGGAGTATATAGCGATCAAAGCATACTCCAACGGTCAAGACGTCAATCCTAATGACTATGATTTGAATGTGGTTGCTTTGAAAGATATACAGCGCCGGGGCGATCTGCGATTCCTTTATAGGTTCCACGAAATGCTCCAGAAATCCGTGTCGCACTATACCGTTGACAAGGATGGATCGGAGCGTCTCATGCTCAAATACTATGAGCATCTACTAAAAATCAAGCTATATCTGAAACGAACTTTTAATTTGGACGTGCTGGAGAATATCAGCGACTTCCCTCTGAATACGGACACTGAGCTCTTGGATTACTATGAAAAGATTGCGGAAAGAATCGAATCTCCGAGTGCGCTTAGCTATCCGGTTACTTATAACGACCGGTATTATGTGCAGAAAGTAAAGCCCTTTTTCGTCAATCAAAAGATCTATTATGAAGTCACATTTACTGCAGCAAATGCTAATGCAAGTAAATTTGACCGGGTTATTGCATTTACGCAGCATGAGATTGTTGATAACTATGCTGTCAAATTCTTAATACACAATGATAGGATTCGTATCCTAGATAAAGATATGTCCATTCTTGTGATTGATGGATATGAAGTATCTATTCGCCCCTGTGAGTGGGATAATCTTTCTGAAATCTTCGGCCCGAGAGTAAAGCATAGTACCAACTCTAATGAATATAGAGAGCTGATGAGGTATCTTTCAGTCGTTAGAATGTCCTTAACCGAGCTCGTGAGTAGCGACCAAGATTACTATGATTTTATAAAAAGGCAGATTACAGCCCGTGCTCAATCGGTCAAGATTTATGAGATGCTTGATCAGTGCCGAACTATAATAGTTGGTAATAAACCAGGAGCAAATGTATTGAGATATTTGCTTCATAAAATGAATAACCGTGTCATCAAATGGCAGTATTGGGGCGAACAATGTGGTGGATTATCTAACCTTTACCTAAATTATGGCTGTATTCCGTTTGATCGTATGCCTTATTGTACTTCCCTCCGACAACACAATCCGAAAATATATGACTTGTTTGAATCTATTCCCGTTTTCGGTCACGAGCATGAGCTGTTTGCTAGATACATTAAAAACAACACTGAAATAGAAGGTCATTTATTTACATCTAAAGCCGAAATTGAAGGTTTTGAAAATATTAATGGTTTGATAAGGAAATACAATTCTTCCCTGTACTATAAACATACCGGACGTAGAATTGAAGAATATAAGGATCATCTTTACATCAAAAGCTACGTCGAAGATAGTACCGAAATAATCAAAAAATTGCAGGAGTTGGCTTCATCGGGCGTTTCTCAATATACGGCCTCTGTTGATTCGTGGATATCAAGAGAGTCATATACAATTGATGATGATGGTAAGAAAGAAGCCCTTCGGCAGATGTTTGCCAATTCTCACATTGCGCTGATTTATGGTTCTGCTGGTACTGGTAAATCTACGTTGATTAAGCACATATCTAATTTCTGGGCGGATAAGGATAAGATATTCCTAGCTAATACACATCCGGCCGTAGATAATATGCGCAGAAAGGTTACCGCCGGGAATAGTGACTATAATACAATTGCAAAGTTCCTCTCGAAGCGGAACAATAATACAGATTGCGATATCCTCTTTATCGACGAGTGTAGCACAGTCAGCAACGATGATATGCGGCGTGTGCTGGAGAAAGCGAACTTCAAGCTGCTCGTTCTTGTTGGCGATATCTATCAGATAGAGTCGATTTACTTTGGGAACTGGTTTAGTATTGCTCAGAAATTTGTACCGGAAACATCAATATTTGAACTGAACCATCCGTATCGCACGACTAATAATGATTTGCTAACGGTTTGGGATCGTGTGCGCAAGCTTGACGATGCAATTCTAGAGCCGTTAGTAAAGAATGGCTATGTCGCAAGATTAGATGAATCCATCTTTGAGCATAACGAAGAAGATGAGATTATCCTTTGTCTGAATTACGATGGGCTATATGGAATCAATAATATCAACCGGTTCCTGCAAAACAGCAATCCGAATGAGAGTGTTGTCTGGGGAATAAATGCCTACAAAGTAGACGATCCCATTCTGTTTAATGAATCGAATATCTTTTCTCCGCTGATCCACAATAACTCAAAAGGAAGAATTGTCGGTATTCGCCCGGAGGAGCAGCAAATTTGGTTCAATATTGAGCTAGATGAATCAATTAATGCAATTGACGCCTGGGGATATGATTTTGAACTCATTGGAGAATCTGAGGCAGGAAAATCTATTATCTCATTCAGCGTGAACAAATATCGGAGCACCGATGAGGACGATGAAGATAACGATTCTACTGTTGTTCCATTTCAGGTCGCATATGCAGTTTCTATCCACAAGGCGCAGGGATTGGAATACGACTTTGTAAAAATCGTAATTACAAATGAAACTGAGGAAAGAATCACACACAACATCTTCTATACAGCTATTACACGCGCTAAGAACAAGTTGAAGATCTACTGGAGCCCTGAAACGGAACAGTCTGTGCTGGAGCGGCTTGAAGTTAAAAATTCCACAAAAGATGCGCACTTACTATCTCGACTTTCTTCGCTCACGATGACGAATTAAAATGGGCTAACACATCAAGTAACTTACAATCAAAACAGAAACTACAAGTTATCGGAAACGATAGCTTGAGGTTTCTGCTTTTGAAGATAATTTATTTTTTGTCGTGGGCTTGACATACGGGTGGCGCAAATCATGAATGCGTATTCGTTTAACCCCGGCTTCCTTTATCCATCTATCTTTTTTTATTCTAATTGAGTTTTCGTCGAGCGGTTTGTCAAAATAAAACAACAATTTATTATTATCAAAACCTATTATCTTTTTTTGATTTTGATATAAGTCTAATACCGCATTAAAGCAGTGATTTGGCATAATTACGGTTCTGTAACTGTTTTGAGTTTTTGGAGGCGTAAATTGATGCGTGTGCTTGGTGTAAGATTTATTTACTATAATTGTCTTTTTATCCATATCAATGTCACTCCACTTTAACGCCAATGCTTCACCAATTCTTAATCCACACCAATATAAAACATCGAATAAAGCCACATATATATGTTCATCAACAACTTTAATAAATTCATTAAACTCAGATGGTTGCCAAAAATTAATCTCTTTTTTGTGTTGATCTTTGAACATGACATTTTCAAATAAATGCAATCTGTAGTCTTTTGTGTAACCGTATTTATCACCATATTTAAAAACAGCTTTTAAATACACTTGTATTTTTTTTAAAGTTGCATTACTGTAATGTTCGCCGTTTGATTGTTCTTCTTTTAATAAATTTGTTTGAAACATTTCGATCGTACGCAAAGAAATAGATTTAATTTTTAGTTCTTTCCAGTAGGGCAAGATATGCTTTTCAAATGTCTTTGTAATCTCATAATAAGATCTTTCTTTTAAAACATCTTTTTTAGAGTTAATATATAAAACATACAAATCATAAAAGGTTAAATCATTATCAATTTCTGTTTTAGCTTTTAGCAAAAAAGTATGTTCCCATTCTTTTGCTTCTTCTGCTGTAGAAAACCCTCTTTTGTGATAACGGTGCGATATGCCATTCAAGTCAACATAACTTCCTTCGCATTTGTATGTCACCTTTTTAACCATCTTATCTTTATTTTTTTTACTACGTACCATTCGTTCGTCTTTTTTTACAGCCATTGTCATACCCTCCTTTTTATGGTAAAATGGGTACAGAAAAAGTGTAGACTGAGCAAGCCACATTTTTCTATAGACACTCACCAGATGCCGCCGGTGGGTGTTTTTTTTATTTCTTCATTTTAACTAAAGATACTACTGCTAAAATAACACAAATCAAGCACCATGTTGACCATATGTACAGGTCACCAAAAGATCCAGCAAGTGTAAATCCACATAAAGCAGCGATACCATAAAGTACAATTAGTGCAATATTACCACCTTTAGAACCATTGCGAGTGACGATTGAAACTATACCGCCTGATAACATCATGATTGACACAATCAATCCAGCACTTCCACTAACCTCACCAGTTTCAGCTAAAGCATTAGATGCACCAGCTGCGCATGACTGCAAAAGGACAAACAGACACAATACAATAGATAAAATGCCTGAAACGAGTTTCCATGTTTTCATTCTTCCCCCTCCTTTCTTAAATTTATGTAAACACCTTAAAAGATGTGTTTACCTTTTACTAATAACTAAAGCTAATTTGCCAACTATTCTAAAGCATGTATTTTCTACATCAACGATAATTGGGTCATATTTTTCGTTGGCTGGCAATAACATGATTAAGCCTTGCTCGGATTTTCTAATCCTTTTACATACGGCCTCTTCATTATCGACGCAAAACGCTCCGATACTGCCGTTATCAAGCACGTTAGTTTTTTCAAATACTAACAAGTCGCCGTCATTTATTCCTGCACCTATCATACTATCACCTTTTGCGTAATTGGCAAAGTATTCTTTATTTGGTTTTAAGATAGTATCTGGCAACGAAATATATTCTATGATATCTTCATCCACAAAACCACCTGTACCACATGATAAACGTGCATATAGTGGTATTTGAATTTGGTGCTCTTTTTTTTCTGGCTTGTCAATTACTTTCTCATTTTCTTCACCTAATAGATAACTAATAGGTACGTTAAAATAATCAGCTAATATTTTCATGTTTTTGAATTTTGGTTTGCTTCTTTTTTTCTTCCAATCAGTTAAAGAAGATGTTGGTATGCCAGTATCTTTGGAGACACGATATGCTGTGATACCACGTTCATTTAACAGTTTTTCAAATATTTCATACATAGGTTACCTCACTTTTTGAAATATCTCGGAAAACATAGCTAAAACACCTTGACATAACTAGCATACGCGTGATAGTATATACACGTACCTAGTAAATCCTAGGTAACTAAGCGATATGAGATATAGATTTTTATTTGACACATAAAATATATCACATTTCCGTAATAGTTACAATAGGTTTAGTTAAAGGAGGTGAACGTTTTGTACGAAAAGTTTGAGGCTTTAATAAAAGATAGAGGTATTACACCTTATCGAGTATCCAAGGATACAGGCATACCAACATCCACATTGAGCGATTGGAAGAATGGCCGTAGCAATCCTAAAGCCGATAAGCTGAAAATCTTAGCTGATTACTTTGGCGTAGATATCAAAGATTTACTATGAAAGGAGAGTGCTTAATCATGCTAGAAAAAGCACAGTGCAGTGAAAAGACAAAAGCCTTGATAGATCACATATTAACGGTATGTGAAGAACAAGGCCTAAGTGAATCAGATGTTAAAGAAATTCCAAGTTTGTTACAGATTGAATTAAAGAAAATTCTATCTAAAAAATCAAAGACTAACGTATTTCATCGCTAGATTCAATAGCTTCTAACAATGAGCCATAGATATTTTCATATTCGCTGACAAAAGAAATAGCATGAATAGTTTCATCATTGTCAACAGTTATTGAACCGTTTTTGATTTCAGCATACATATAAAGGATTGCTAAATCGTGAGCGCGTTTTTGGTTATCTGTCACTTTAATACCCCCTTTCATAAATTCAATTTTACATCGATTAGAAAGAGGTATCAAGGCGAGCTATTGAAAGTGACAAGAAAGGAGTTGAAAACATTGAGGCAAAAGTATCGAGATGATTTAAACATCGAACGTGAAATGATATTGCATAAAATCTATCTAACTAAAACGGACATCAGAAATTTTATGCGTTGCGGGAATGACAAAGCAGTTAGATTATTTGATGAATGTAGGCAAAAATGCATTGAAGATGGCAAGAAAAACCTAGAAGGCAAAATTTACTATAAATATTTATTACAAATCACTGGAATAAATGAGAGTGATATCACACGCATGGCAAATCAAGAACGCAAAATAAAAGACACTCCGTCGTCTGGAAAACAAGTGAGTGTCTAACGTCGAACCCTTATATATAAGTTCATATAAATTATAAGGGAATCAACGGTAAAAAGCAAGGGAGTAAAGATATGAAGAATTATGCTCAAGAAAAAGAATATTTGTTAAATGTTGAATTACCTGTATTGATAACGCGCATCATTTGCTTATCGGGAGGGAATTTTTCTAACAAACAAATATTATTAAAAAACTATGATGAAATTAAAATAATTGTGGACGATTCTGCAAAAAAAGCAATAGAATCACAATTGACTTTGTATGGCGGCAGTAATAAGACTGGCGACAACAGATGAAGCTATGTTTGCTAAGGCATTTAAAGAAGTAGAACCAACTTGTTTGGCTATTTCTTTAGTTTTATTCCATGTTGTATCATTGTGGATATTTTTTAAAAATTCATGACCATATGGAGTAATGTCTAAAATAGCAGAAGAATAATTAACAGTATCAAATTGACGCGTTTCTATATAGCCATATTCATCTAATTGTTTAATACTATACAACACATCAGAGTTTTTGTATTTGGTAAGTTTATCAGGCAATTTTGATGAATAAATAGGGTTTATTAGTCCTTTATCATCCATAAGTTGATTTTCTTCTAAATACAGCAATACAGAACGTACACAATCAGGATTTAATTTCATTTTATCAACCCTTTCTTTATTACACAATCATATCACATATTTCAGAAAGGAATTGAAAAAAATGAATGAATTAAAAATCATTACATATCAGAATCAAAGAATTCTGAACACTCAACAACTGGCTGAATCTTATGACACGTCAGTTAAACGCATTTCTCAAAATTTCAACACTAACAAAGAACGTTATCAAGAAGGTAAACATTACTTCTTCCTTCAGGGCGAAGAACTATCATCATTTTTGCAATCCGCAAATTGCGGAACGCAAAATCAAAAAGTTAGATCAATGTATTTATGGACGGAAAAAGGCGCTTTCCTTCATGCCAAGTCGCTAAACACAGATAAGGCATGGGAACTATACGACAAACTTGTTGATTCTTATTTCAGAAAAACTGTAATCCCATCATTGGCAGAGCAAGCAAGAATTGCTTTAGCATTATCAAGTGAAACAGCAGGGCGTGTTGAAGAAATCAATGACGATTTACAGAATTTCAAAAAAGATATCCCTCTTTTACCAGTAGAATGTGACGATGTCCAAAAAGCAGTTAGACAGCTCGGTACTAAAATTTTAGGTGGACACGGCACACCAGCATATCGTGATGATTCACTGCGTGGTCGAGTATATGCAGATATCGGACGTGAAATTAAACATAAATTTGGCGTACGCTCATACAAAGCAATCAAACGCAAATATCTTGATGATGTTAACGAAATCATTGAGAAATATACGTGCCCTAAAGATATCTTAGAAGATATCATTGCTGCTAATAAGGTAACATCATGAAAAGATTTAAGCTATGGATACAAATCACTTACGGTTTAGCGTGGCGAATGATTATATTGCTGCTAGCTTATATAGGAGCAGTAGAGTTGTACTTTACGTTAAGGTGACATTATGCCAGCCAAAGGACCAGATGAGTATTACAGCGACGATTTGTCAGTAAATGAGCTGGCAGATATTAAAGCACTCCATGAAGAGCAAGAGTGGAGAGAAAGGAAAGAGGATGAAGACAACAGCTGAATTACTGGGTGAATTAATAGCAGTAGCATATGAATGTAAAAAACATGATATTTTTGTTGAGTATTCCCCTCATACACAGTCGGTTTGGGTGGATATTCATTTAAACAGATGGATAAATAATAAAAATGCTGATGAATCATATACCATTTATCTAACTTACGAAATGGCAAATGAAAAGTTAAAGGCGATAATCGACTATATCAAGCATTTAAGCAAGGAGAAAAACAAATGAAGATAACAAACAAATACAATCTGCCTGCACCGTTAGTTGATGCAGTTACACGCAATCACAAATATACACCTAAGCAGTACAGCGTTACGGCGTTATTAAAAGGGCCATGTCAAGCAATCTTAGAGCGTAGACATGACGATGAAATAGAGCAAGACGTATCAGATATGATTTGGTTAATATTTGGTACTGCTGTACACAGCATCTTGGAAAAATCACAGGAAGAGTTGGAAGAATTAAAAGAAAATAAATTTGTAGTCGATATGCTGAATGGCTATAAATTAAGTGGCATTTTTGACCTTTACAACGATGCAACTGGAACAGTAACGGATTACAAGACAGCAAGCGTTCAAAAGGTACTAAAAAATGATTGGGATGAGTACCGCAAGCAAACACTCATTTATTGTTGGATGTTACGACAAATTGGTTTTGATGCAAACAGAGGCGAGATTGTGGCCATGCTAAAAGACCATAGTAAAACAAAGGCTCTGCAGGGCGGTAATTATCCTCAACACCCTGTATATCGTATTGGATGGGATTTTACGGATGATGATTTTAAAGAAATTGAAGAATGGATAAAACAACGATTTGAAGAATTGAGTGATTGTGAGCAAATGGATGATGCAGATTTACCAAACTGTACACCAACAGAACGCTGGCATAAGGATGATACATATGCAATTATGAAAAAAGGTCGCAAATCGGCTGTGAAGTTATTCAAAACAGAAGGTGATGCAAAAGCATATTTTGACAATTTAATGCTTGATGACAAACATAGCATCGTAAAGCGTGAAGGTGCTGATAATCGTTGTGATAATTATTGTAACGTAAACAAATGGTGCCCTTACTACAGGAGTAAACATGCAGAGTGCAGTGATAACCAGTGTGACACTGAAACAGCTGAGTAGCGAGGTAACAAGCATGACAGAAAAAACTATATCGCTACTTGAGAAATTATCAAGTATACAGTGTGAATTAAAAGCACCAAAAAATCAGTATAACAAGTTTGGGAAATATAACTATCGTAATTGTGAGGACATCCTTGAGGCGGTTAAGCCGTTATGTAAAAAAAACAAGACAACCCTTATTATTAGTGATGAAGCTGAAATTTATGATGGATGGCATTACATAAAGGCTGTTGCTGAATTGTATGATTGGGAAAGTGACCAAACAATCAAATGCTGTGCATATGCCCGTGAAAGTGTGGCTAAAAAAGGTATGGATGAAAGTCAAATTACAGGATCCACATCGTCATATGCCCGTAAGTACGCATTAAACGGATTATTTAATATTGATGATACAAAAGATGCTGATTCAAATGAGCAAAAAGAGCAACAAAACAATAAAAATAATACAGAAGAGCAACTCAATGTATGGACATTGGAATGGTCATCGCTAAGAAAAAAAATGGATGCCATGGGAATTGATTATCGAAGTGATGCTACAGCAACTTGGCTAAAGAAACACTTTGGTATTGTATCACAAGATGCATCTACTGATTTGCAAACAATGATCAACCTTGTGAATGCGTATAAAGCTTTAATACAGGAGTATGAAAAGAAGTATGGGAAAAAGTAAACGCAGCAAAGCTTGCGACATAAGCGCTAAGGTAAGAGCAGAAGTAAGACAGAGAGATGGCGATAAATGCATATGGTGCGGTCGTCACCTCTCACATCCTCAAATATGCCACTATATATCCCGCGGAGCCGGTGGCTTAGGCATACCTCAAAATCTTGTCTGCGGATGCGTAACATGCCATCAGCAAGCTGACCAAGGTCAACATACAGATAGGTATAAATTAGCCATGAGAGAGCATTTAAAACGTCATTATCCTGATTGGGATGAAACCAAGTTGAGGTATCGTAAAGATGGCTAAGACAAAGATAGTTGCTAATTATCTACGCAAAGCAATCAATGAGGATGGAAACCTTGAAGTAACATTTGAAGTATCAAATTATCATTACAAACGATACTGTCAAGACTTACAAAAAAAGCCTTATACATTAGAGATTGCTGAGGTTAAAAACAAACGCAGCATTAATCAAAATAATTATTTGTGGGCGCTGATCCATGAGATAACGCAGCACCCAAACGCATCCTCAGATGATGACTGGGATATGTACTGCATATTGTTATCGCAGGCAGGTGCCAAGTTTGAATACATTACATGCCTTGCAGAAGCGCTAGAAACGCTCAAACAAGAAGTCAGAGCATTACAGGTACTCGGTTATGAAAACCGCGAGAACGGTACTAGATGGGCACGGTGTAAAGTGTTTATAGGGTCCAGCAAAATGAACAAAGAAGAGATGGGGAAGCTCATTGATAAAACGTTATGGTATGCTGAACAACTTGGCATAGACACGGTTTATTATCGTGACATGTTAGTATGATAAACTACCCAGACGGACGTAAGTATACCTCTGCGCAAACACCTCCCATAAAGCCTAAAAAGAACAAATATGGAGCGGTTAAAACAGAGATAAATTGGATAAAGTTAGGAGATTGATATGGTAAAGGCAAAATGCGATTATTGCGGAAAAGAATATAATACATACCCATGTTATTTAAAACGACGTAAAAATCATTATTGTAGCAAGAACTGTGAGGCAGAATCAAAAAAATATAACAATACAATCAAGAAGTGGAAAGGTGGGCATTTATCTCCGGAAGGTTATAAATACATAAGGGTCAATGGACGTGACATGGAAGAGCATAGACTTGTTATGATGCGCCATTTAGGTAGAAAATTAGAAACTTATGAACATGTGCACCATATAAACGGAATAAAGGATGATAACAGGCTAGAGAATTTGCAATTAACAACCAGATATGAACACCCTAGTTTACATGCAGAACATAAGAAAATCATATGTAAAAGATGCGGTAAAGAAACAACTCATCATGCGCGTGGATTGTGTCACACATGCTACCATTATGAATTGATACATGGTAATTTATATGAATACGATTTATCTGATTAACTCCCGTATACCGGTTGAAAAAGCGAATGATGGAAGAAAAATATGGGATTGAGATAAAGGAAACATAAAAACGAGGTGGTAAATTGGCAGAAAGACGAATGTTCTCATCACAAATCATAGATAGTGATGCTTTTCAAGATATGCCATTATCAGCGCAAGCTTTATATTTCCATTTAGGAATGAAAGCTGATGATGACGGTTTTCTTGGAAATCCAAAAAGAGTACAAAAAATGATAGGGGCTTCAGAAGATGATATGAAGCTCCTACTTATAAAAAAATTCATCTATTTATTTGATACTGGAATATGTGTGATTAAGCATTGGAAAATGCATAACTACATTCAAAAAGATAGATATAAGCCTACTGCATATGAGCATGAAAAAGATATGCTTGAAATCAAGAAAAACAAGGCATATACCGTTAGAAATGAAGGTTGTATACAGAATGGATACATATTGGATACAAATTGTACACCTAGGTTAGGTAAGGTTAGGTTAGGTAAGGTTAGTGAAGATATATTGTCTGAAACAGATGTTTCCGACGACGTACCTACTGGTAAAGAGGACATCAAAGATAATATACCGTACAAAGAAATCATTGATTATTTGAACGAGAAAGCAGGAACTCAGTATCGCTATAAATCTAAAAAAACAAAAGAGAAGATTAAAGCGAGGTACAACGAAGGTTTCGCAATCGACGACTTCAAAAAGGTAATTGATATCAAATGTGATGAATGGCTTTCGGATCCTAAAATGTGTAAGTACATAAGACCAGAAACATTGTTCGGTAATAAATTTGAAAGTTATTTAAATAAGCCTACACCTACGAAAACTAATAAACAACTTCCTGAATGGTACGAAAACCAAGATGTTATTGAGACAACAAGTCAACAAGTAGATGATGATGAAATCAAAGCTATGATGGAGAAACTGAAAGGAGAGCAGCAATGAAGCAAAAAACATACGAGACCATGTGTAAGCGCATGAAAGCACAAGGTATCACATTAAGCAGTTTAACAAAAGAAGTGAACAAGACAGCACATGTATGCGAACAGGAAATGATCAATTATATGCTTGTACCAGAAGAAATGCCGGATGAGGTCGAAGAAGCGTTAAAAGATATATTTATGCTGCATGGTATTGAACAAAAAAAATGTGCAAATGTGCATGGAAGATTATGAGGTAGCATAGTATGAAATTTATAGGATCAATGTTTAAGAATGCCATGACTACAAATCACATAGAGGTTAAAAATGGTGTGGTTACAATACACAACACAGAAAATGACTATGGTTTTATTACTATGTTCAATATCGATGAAAAAAACGATGAAATGACATTTACGCTAAGCAAAAAGGATTATCACACATTATCTATGTTTGTATCTTTTGATTTAACAACAAAAGAAAATAAGATCTTTGTCACAATGCCAAAAAGCAAAATAACCTTAGCTGATATGACAGATGCATGTATTCCTGATACAAGTTTGGGTGATAACACAATACAAATTAGCGTTAACTCAAATGACTTTGAACCGGGGCAAAAATTTGTTGGCAATGATCAAACAAGAGTACAGCTTAATGGTGTTAACATAACGCCTACAGGATATCTCATAACAGATTCCAAGTGCATTTATATACACAAGGCCGATACTGGTATCAAAAATACTATTTGTGTGCCTAAAGAAGCATTCAAATATATCAAAGATACTAATACATGCATGACCGATGGGAAAAGAGCAGCATTTGTAAACAACGAAGGGCAATTGTTTTATACATCATTGATGGTAGTTGCAATGGATATGCCGCAACTTAACATCAATCAAGTATGCGCTATTACTGTCAACAAAAAGCATTTGTTAGAAACACTTAAGATGCTGCGAGGATACACTGATGAGTTACAAATTTTAAATGATAATGAACTCCGAGCTAAAACATCATCAGAAACAAATGAGTTTGATATTACATTAGATGGCAAATTAGTGAAAGGTAGCAAGCTTAACGTTAAAGTGTATATCGACGATGTAATTAAAATCATTGAATTAGAAAACGAAGATCAAGTATTGTTAAGTTTTAACAACAGAATGCTGATATATCAAAAAGATGATACCACAGCAGCATGCGCATACCTTAATCAGCCAAACAGGGAGGTAGAATAATGGACTTAATGAGTATGTTAAAACCTGCTGATGTAGAAGAAAAGCAGGAAAAACCTAAAAAAGAAGCAAAACCAAAAGCAGCCAAAACAGACAAGAAAGAAGCAAAAGTAAAGGAAAAGAAATATAAATTTCCTTTCGGAATGTTCTTTAACCACAGTGAGCAGGATGTAACACATGTGTTTCAAGATGATAAAGAATATACAGCAGATGAAATATCAAAAGAAATGTTGCGTCATGGGTTTTATGATTTCTCCGGATCAGTATCATATGATTACATTCAAGACGACAACATGTTGGTAGTGTCTTTTCAAAAACACGCTAAAGGTTAAAGTATGAAATACGTGTTTATTGTTGTGGGGGTCGGCGGTACCGGCTCCCTGGTGGCTAGGGATTTACCGAAGTTACTCATTCACACAAATAGTGAAATGGTATTAATTGATGGCGACATCGTGGAAGAAAAAAACATGGTACGACAAGCGTATCAACAGCACGATATCGGTGAAAACAAAGCGAATGCACTGGCAAAGAAGATCAATACATTCTACGGAAATATTTGCGAATCAGTTGACCACTATATCACGAAAGATGAAATATTAGAGTTACTAAAGAAGTATGAACAACATATACCGGTGCTTATCGGCTGTGTTGATAACAATAAGACGCGAATTTTGTTAGAACATACATTCAAACAGCTTGATGAATGCATTTATATTGATTCCGCAAATAGTGAATATGAAGGCGATGTGTATGTGGTTGTTAAGAGCGGACAAGAAACCGTTGGGAAGTTACGCGGCGATGCTTATAAGTTTGATTTGGACAAACATCCGACAGAAAAAAGCTGTGAAGCACAAGCGGCCGCAGGCAATACACAGTATATGGTCACAAACCTAAAGATGGCTAACATGGTGATCGAACATATCAGTGCATTGCTACACGGTGAGATAAAGGCAGGTGTTAGCGTTGTTAAGCGATTTGAGGCAATACACATCGTTCCAAAACATTAAATTAGAGCCACATACTTACGGATGGTATGTCAAGCAACTGTGTGAACATTGCAAAAAAAAAGATCTGGTCGATGAATTAATGCGAGCTATTAAATATGCGTATGATAACAATTATCAAAACGATGATTTCTATTTGTTCGATCGTCTGGTTGGTGACTATCATTTGTCAGATGCTTTTGATGGGTTGGAAAATATCATGTTAGAAATCATTGTACATTGTTTTGTGGAAGATGCGATTATCGAGGTTGACGATGCACCACTTGAATATCAATTTATGGAATACACAAATACCGGAAGAAGGATCAATGGTCTTAAACCTAATGTTTTATCTGAATTTTTGGAAGATTGGAAGTGTTTCAGTGAAATAGAAAACGAAGATACAGGTAAAAAAATGTCAGATAAAGAAATAGTGGAAGCTCAAAATAATGGTGACTTACCGTATATGTACGAAGAGACTTATATGACAAGTTGCATTATTATTGTAGATGAAAACGAACAAAACATAATTGATTTTAATGAATTTTTATCAATGATAGCGTTCCAAAAGGTTACACATGGAATGTATTATTTTGGTTTAATATCTTATGACGGTAGCATTGAAAGCCCTAGTGATCTTGGAAAACGCGAAATTGAAGAAATTTGCAAAACACTTAACTCATACGAAATATATCAAAAATTAGATGATGATCTATTTATTATGTTAAATGACGATGGCGTGAATAGTGCCGCTTATAAGTTGCTTGATAAATTAAAAATATGTTCATCAAGAAAAGAGGTAATATTCTAATGATGGAAATGATTTTTCGCGTTACTGATCAAAAATATGATGCAGAAATACTTATTAACGTAAGAAAAAAAAGCTATTTTAAAACAATCAGTATTGATCAGCTTATTGACAGCTTAAATTCTATGCGTGGACAAGAAATTTACATTGATTATAAAAAAGATCTAATTGTAGCAGATGATGAGCTAATAGCAGTATCACCTAACTGCATCCTAACTAAGCAACCAGAACGTAAGCGTATCGTAACATATGCCGGTAAAGCATATAAAGTAAACTTTCCAAACAGCATTTATGTAATATGCCACCACGCAGGACAAATCAAACAGTTAGAAGCGTATTGTTTCAAAGAGTATGATGGAATGAATACTAAGCTATATCGTTATGCCATGCCAAATATGTTTGGTAATAATACAATTTGTATGGGAACAGCCAATAAAAACATTGACATAAAAAATTACAAAGACGCTTTAGAAGAAATTCTATGCACTCAGTACACACATGCAAAGCCAGATAATATCAGAAAATTCAAATCTACATCGGAATATTTTGATTTTCTTAAAGATAATGATTTTCCATATGACTTACTGTATTCAACTGGAAAAGCATTAAAAGATGTTATGTAATAACGCAACCTAAATTGGTTGCAATCGTGCAACGCAACTTTATAAGGTTGCGTTAGAAGGAGAATGAAGAAAAATGACTGTAGAAGAAAAACAAGAAGTTGTGCGTAGAAGCGAATTGGTATGCGAGGTTATTGACAAACTTGTTGGAAGTGTTGAAGCCGTTGGAGAAACCAATACTGATGGAAGACACCTTAATAATTTAAAAGTGTTAGAGAATGTATTACGTCACATTATTGTAACCATTGGAGAAGAAACGCCGAATGCAAAACGATATGAATGGAGTATGAAAGAAAGTGGTGAGTATGCCATGGCTATCTTAAGAGAAACCAAGGAATATATTGACGGTATGTTGGAGGAATGGTGAAGAATAATGAAAATAAACATAGAAAAAGAGATTTATGTACCATCTGGTATTTATTGTGATAAATGTTTTGAAAAAAAAGAACGTGATGGACGTACTTATTGTAATGGATTTGGTGGCTGGTTATATGCCGCGAATGACGGTACTGGAAGGATTGTGAAATGTGTAAACTGTTTTGAATCAATTCAAAAAACAATCACAGAGAGGAATTATTAATTATGAAACCGATTTTATTTAACACCGAAATGGTGCGTGCTATTTTGGATGGTAGAAAAACAGTAACAAGACGCGTTATTGATGTACCACAGGGATTTAAGTTTTTGGGCTGGAATATGGGCAGTGGATATGATATCCAATATGGATATTGTTCCTTTATAAGCGATAATGGAATGACACAGATAGTTAGAAAGCCAAAATATAAAATAAACGATGTTCTGTATGTGCGTGAAACATTTTTTAAAAGTAAATATAAAGAATTTTATTACATGGCTGATAATAAGTGGACTACTCTGAAAAATTTAGGAATATCATTTAAATGGAAACCATCCATACATATGCCAAAAGAAGCAGCACGCATTTTTTTACGGGTAACAAATGTAAGAGTAGAGCGATTGCAAGATATAACAGAAGAGCAAGCTATGCTAGAAGGTGTGCCTTGTTTTGATCGTTATCCTATCAATAAAAAATATTGCCCAACATGTAAAGGTTTTGGATTGATTGGAGGATATGATAATAATACGATAGGGTTTGTGGAAAAAGAGTGTGAAGATTGTAATACAGGAATTAAAAGATTTTCTCATTTATGGAATTCAACAATCAAAAAATCAAATATGGATAAATATAGATGGGAAGTAAATCCTTATGTATTTGTGTATGAGTTTGAAATGATTAGTAAAGAAGCCGCAATGGAGACAGAAAATGAAATGTGCTGAATGCAAATATTGTAACTACGAAGGAACGGGATTGGCCGGTGGGTATAAATGTAGACAATGACAAAAGCTCCTTGGCATATTGGATATAAATTGGTAAAGACGTGTCTGAGATATTGCCCTTATAAAATGATGGAGGATGATAAAAATGAAATTTACATACGGACAGCTTAGCACGATAATTTATAGTATCGTGTACGATGAAGCGGTTGATTACGAAATAGAAGATATTGAGGCATTGATGGAATATCTTGATAATAATGATGACAATTACATTGAGGTTTTAGGCGTATGATCAATAGAGTGATTTTAGTCGGTCGATTAACCAAAGATCCAATATTACGCAAAACACAATCGGGGGCCAGTGTTACATCCTTTACCGTGGCATGTGACCGCAGAATCAAGGCAGAAGGGCAGCCAACCGCTGATTTCATCAACTGTGTGTGCTGGAATAAGGTTGCGGACAATACGGCACAGTATACGCATAAAGGAAGCTTAGTTGGTGTGGAAGGAAGAATTCAGACACGCAGCTATGACGACCAGAGTGGAAGACGTGTCTATGTGACCGAAGTTATAGCCGATGCAGTACAGTTTTTAGAACCAAAGGGAACGAATAGTGTTGCTAACACACCAAGTTATGATGTAGGTAATCAAGGCAATGAACATGATGCTAGCGACAGTGAATTTAGATTGCAAGAGGATGATTTACCATTTTAAAGGAGGAAAAGATGAAAATGAAAATAATACAGGTTACAGATGAAGCTATAGTGTTCGGCAATGGCAATAAAATTACATATGATCACGTACAAGATTGCTGTGAATCCAACTTTGCTGATTTTAAGTCTTTAGAGGATACGCTTGCGATGGAAACTGAATTTGACGATAACCTTGTATTTGAGGTAGTAAAAGGTTATGGTGACGATAATAAAGGGTCAGGGTTTAGATTCTGTAATCCAAATAATATGTTCTTTGTTCCTTGTTATTCATATCAGAATGGATATTACACTACCGATATACAGATTTATTATACTAAAGAGATATTGGATTTGATGTGCGAAGAAAGGATATATTAGCACAAAGGAGATAGACGTATGATGAATAAATATCAAGAAGCATTAAACAATCTTATAAAAGTTTCCTGCCCAAAAGAAAAATGTTGCAAAGAATGTGACATTGAAAAAATATGCAACTGTGAAGCAAAATGGTACATAGATATATTACAAGAACTAGTAGATAAGGCGGCGCCAAAAAAGATACTAGCTAAACATTACGAAAATGAAGGAGAAAAACCATATATCAAATTTGTTTGCCCTAATTGTTGCGATATACAGTTATCAAGAGTAACGGAAAAGAACCACCCATATGAAAACATTTATTGTAACAGATGTGGACAAGCGATAGATTGGAGTGATGAAGATGAATAAAGAAGAATGTGAAAAAGCAATCGTAACAATAAATGAGTATGCATTTGATGTACCTACCGAAAATCAAGTAGGTGTTTACGAATTTATTGATGCCATTGAATTAATTGATAAACTTATTGAAGAACACTTTGACAATTCACCTATTGAATTAGAAGAATTGATAGATGGTAATTGGTATTGGTGCAATGAGTTTGGATGGGGTTTAACTAATATTTATGAAGATGAAGATGGAGACCATTACAAGTTTAACACTTTATTTAATGGAGAAATTGATTTAATTGATGATGATTGCAATTTATATCTCATGGAGGTACAAAATGATTGAATTTATTACTGGGTTATTTATTGGTGGCTTATTCGGTGTATCTATGATGTGCTTATTTAAAATTTCAAAAAAAGATAAATTTTTGAAAGAGTTAGATTACGAATACTGGAAGAAAGTTGGTAAACAATGAAAAAGGAAATATTGAGCACAAAAGATAAAGTTGAACAGTTTAAAAGGGATTGCAAAAGTAACGACTATTATACAAAAGCAATTTTAATATGTAATGAACGTATCGAAGAATTGGATGTACAGCTGACAGGCTTAGGCTGTCCTAATGGGAATGATGGGATTAAATGTGAAAATGCTGCTGATCCGTATAAGCCAAATAAAATTGCACCCATGATGGAACAGCAGCAAGTTATCAACGAAAGGAATGAATATATAAGACGCATCAATTCCGTATCTGCTAAGCTTATGAAGATTACCGATCCTATTGATAGACAAATGATAGTTGATTTATTTATCGAGAAAAAGTATTATAAAAACATGGTTGATAAATATCATTTCAATGATTCATCTGCAATGTATAGACATGCAAATAAAGTAATTTCAAAGATAGTATAACTGGACACTATTTGCATAAAAAAACATGATATTATGATATCGTAGAAATAGCAGGGAGAAAGTTTCATACTTTCTGCTTTCTATTGTCTTTGTTTCTCCCCCTCTTGTGTAAGGCATCTTCGGATGCCTACCGTAAACTGCTAACGATTACTTTGAGGTTATTGTTAGTGGTTTAGGGCAAATGTTCTCTCTCTATCTATGATAATACCCTTACAAAAAACAATAGATAGTCGGTTTAAAAAGGCCTGTGTTAACCATTAAAAACATGGCTATATTGGTGTTTAGGCGCTTCACCGGGCTAACAAAAGCGCTACACAAATTTAAAAAAGGAAATTAAGCATCTATTAAATTGGATGCTTTTATTTTACCAAGAAAGGAATGACAATAATGAAATATATCAAACAAGCAGCAATTATCATATTGCTTTTTTTCTTATGCGGTTGTGGGCATTCAGTATCAGAAGGAATTATAATTGAAAAGCAGCATAAGAAGGCATATACATCTATAATACCAGTAACACACATAGTAGGTAAATCAACTATAACAACAATGACACCCATCTATCATGGAGAAAGATGGTTAATCAAAATACAGAAATGTGTAAACGATGGATGCAAAGAAAGTGTTTATGATGTTGATGAAAAAGAGTTTTGGTTATTAAACAAAGGCGATTACTGGAGGTATGAAGAATGAAATGCCCCTGTAGTGACAAGAGATGTATAAACAAAGTGCCATGTAAACATTTGTGTGGTGCTTATTTAATATGGCAGCATTGGTATAGGAACAGGAGGAAAAAATATGGAAGTGACTAGCATAGTGTGTTTGAATTGCCCTAAGAAAAGACCAGGTTGTGTAAAAGGATGCGAATGGTTAAAAGCATCAGGGAGGTAGAAAAATGAAAACAAATGAATTATTATGGCAAGTGTTTGTGTTCACATCGGCTTTTATTTTAGCTAAGACATTTAATAGCGGTTGGTGGATGTTATTTGTACTATTCGCATTTATTAGAGAAACAAATAAGAATAACTTAAAATGATTTAATAACAACGAAAGGCAGGTGATGATATGGCAGTTATAAATGATGATTTAAAACAGCAAGCAAAAGAATTGTGGCTTGAGGGCAAGAAGTATAGAGAGATATCAGATATAACTGGTATAAAGGAATCTACCATAAAGTCACTTGCATCTAGGATATGGAAGAAAGAAAAGATGCAACCAAACAGAAAAAAAGTTGCAACCAAAGTTGCAGTAACAGAGCAGGGTGAAGGGCATCATAAAGAGGAACTATCCACAGAAGAAATAGAGACGTTGGTAAACGGGAAATTAACCGAAGAACAACGCTTCTTTTGTTTGTACTATGTGAAATACAGGAATAAGGTAAGAGCCTATCAGAAAGCATTTAATTGCAGTTATATAAATGCTTGTGGAAATGCATCTAATCTATTTAAAAATATTGAAATTCAGAAAACAATCACAGAATTGCTTAACGAAATGCGCAACGAAGTTAAGTTGGAAGCCCAAGACATCATCCTTAAGAAGATGCAAATAGCATTTGCTGACATAACAGATTATGTTTCGTTTGGAGTACATAGAGATGAAAAAACAGGACACGAATGTAGTTATGTAGAATTTAAGGAAAGCAGCGAGGTAGATGGCACCATCATACACGAGGTAAAACGTGGCAAGGACGGTGTATCTATAAAGCTGTATGATTCTGATAAAGCGTTAGACTGGCTGTATGACCACCTTATCATTACTGAGGAGCAGCGAGCGCGTATAAACTTGCTTAAGTCAAAAGTGCCAGATACAAACACTACAAACTTTAATGAGCAGATAAACTCTATTGCTGAACTTATTAACAACCCAGTGCCAGAAAGGAGCTTGAATGATACCTTATGCACCCCTGACAAAGAAACAAAGTGATTATGTAAAAAGGTGTATGTATTGCTGGCTGAACGTTGCAGAAGGCGGTAAAAGAGCAGGTAAGAACATCATCAATACTTTGGCATATGGCGCAGTATTGGAGGACCATCCCGACAGGTTGCATTTGGTTGCAGGTGTTACACTAGCAACCGCAAAAATGAATGTTATCGACAGCAACGGATTTGGGCTTAAACATATCTTTAAAGGGCGATGCCGCGAGGGAAAATTTGAAGAACGTGATGCGTTGTATATACAAACACGTACCGGAGAAAAGATAGTCATATGTGCAGGCGGTGGCAAGGCTAATGATGCGGCACGTATAAAAGGTAACTCATATGGCACCGTATACATAACAGAGGTTAATGAGTGCCACCAATCATTTGTACAAGAGGTATTTGACCGTACACTGGCCAGTAGTAAACGCCAGTTATTTTTTGATCTAAACCCAATGTCGCCAAGCCACTGGTTTTATAGCGAGATACTTGATTATCAAGATGCACTTAAAGAGCGCGGTGAAAATCCGTTTTATAACTATGAGCATTTCACTATTGCAGACAATATGAGCTTATCTGATGATAAATTGCGTGAGGTATTGGCAACATATGACAAAACATCACTATGGTATATGGCAGACATCCTTGGCAAGCGTACAGCTGCATCAGGACGTATATATGAGAGATACAGCTATAAGGATGTTGTAATAACACCTGACTATATCAGCGATAAAGAGTTCAAGGACAAAGGTAAACGTTTCGTACAGTTTTCTATCAGTGTGGATATCGGTGGAACGGATGCTACTGTTGCAACTCTTACAGGTTTTACAGAGAGATATAGAGAGGCAATAAAACTTGATGGATATTATCACAAACAAGGAAAGAACACATCGGGCTACACTCACGATAGATATGCAAAAGAGATTGTAGACAAGATAGTAGAGTGGGAGAGGACGTATCATTTCTATGTGCCTTTCTTTTTTAATGTATGTGACATATTCTGCGAGAGTGCTGATAAACTATTCCGGCAGGCGCTGAGCAACGAGCTACAGCGTAGAAGGATATACATTACTGTAAATCCTTCGTACAAGAAGGACGGCATAGTGGCGAGAATAAGACTTGAATGCATCCTAATAAACCAAGGGCGACTAAAGATCATGAATCATATGAAACAGTGGATAGAGGCATATGAAAATGCTGTATGGGATGCTGATGAAAAGGCAAAAGGTGAATGGGTTCGTGTTGATGATGGAAGTTATCCTGTCGATTGCTTAGATAGCGGAGAATATGGCATACAGCCATATGCAAGATACCTGGAGGTGTAGAAATGGGGCGATTAAAAAACATGTTACAAAAAGCAGCTATAAGGTTGTTGGATATCAAGCCGGCGAACCCTAAAACAATAACAATTTATGAGAGAGATACATATGAAACTGAAACACTGCGGAATCGACTATGGTATCGCGGTGATCCAAATGAATTGGAACAATACTTTAAGAAAGTAGCGAAAGAATGGCGCGGATCTGCAAAAACAAAATTTTGGGCTGCTGAACCGTCAAAGGATAGCGCCATACGTAAGATGCATACTGGATTACCTAAGATGATTGCAAACAAACTTTCGGATATCGTAGTTGCGGATATGGATAATATAGAGCTAGACAATAAGTTTCAATCACTGTGGGATAAAATGTCAAAGGAAAATAAATTTCCGCAGCTAATTGGATCATGCATATCTGAAACACTTGTAGATGGTGATGGCGCTTTTAAAATATCAGTTGATACAGATTTATCACTTTATCCTATAATCGAATTTTATGGAGGCGAAAGGGTAAGCTATGTATACAAGCGAGGGCGATTGCAAGAAATTATATTTCATACGTCTTATACGCAAGATATGGCAGACTTTTGCTTACATGAACATTACGGCAGAGGATTCATTGACTATAAGCTTTATAATGCACGAGGCGATGAAGTGGAACTTGGTACTGTAGAAGAATGTATAAGTTTAAAACCACACAATACGTTTGCTGGAGATTACATCATGGGAATACCTGTGATGTTTTTTAAATCCGTAAAGTACAAAGGCCGCGGAGAAAGTATCTTCACATCTAAAAACGATGATTTTGATGCATTAGATGAGGTTGTATCACAATGGATAGACGCTATACGTAAAGGCAGGGTATATAGGTACATACCAAAAAGTATGGTTCCAAAAGACCCCAATACCGGAGAAACATTATCCCCAAATGTATTTGATAACGACTACATGGAAGCAGGAACAAGCCTTGCAGAGGATGCTAAAGAGATTGTTACATTATCACAAGCAGATATTAACTATGCGGCTTATGTAGAGTCATACGCAAGTTTCATGGATATGTGCTTACAAGGAGTTATTAGCCCAGGAACATTGGGTATAGATTTAAAAAAGACAGATAACGCAGAAAGTCAACGTGAAAAAGAAAAGGCTACTGTTATATCTTGTAATAAGATTGTTGATGCGCTTACTGAGGTCATCCCAGAAGTAGTGTCTGTATGTATGATGACTTATGACAATATGTGTGAGAAGGCCATAGGTGAGTATGAGGCATCTGTTAAGTTTGGAGAATATGGAACACCTACATTTGACAAAGTTGTAGAAACTGTTGTAAAAGCCAAGCAAGGCGGTGTCATGAGCGTAAAACAATCATTAAAGCAAATGTACGGAGATACATGGACAGAAGAGGAAATTGAAGAAGAATTAAAACTAATTAAAGATGATCAAGCATTAGGAGTACAAGAGCCTGTTATAAACGAATTTGATGATATTGATGGAAAGGTACCGACCGATGGTGATTACCAGTGAGCAAGAAAGAAAAGGATCCATACTCTTTGAGAGAAATATATAAAGAGATGGAACTAGAATTAATTGCATCTTTACGCAGAAACTTTTTAAAGCATAAAATGGAAGAGCAGGCGGCAGGCTTTAGTTGGGAGATGTGGCAGAAAGCTAAGCTTAGAAATATACATCAGTATCAATTAGAAAATAGTAGTATCATATACAAGTTTAAAGCACGTATCAAGAAAGCTATCGAAGATGTATTAAACCACTTCTATGATAAAGGGTATAAGTCCACTGTAAATATACCAAAAGATGGTAAAAATACAGCGGCACCGAATCAAAAGCCACCAAAGGAAACACAGTTTTTCGGCACTAATAAGAAAAAGTTGGATGCATTGATTGAAACATCAAAAAAAGACTTTGATAATGCTAATCATGCAATATATCGCAAAATGGATGATGTGTACCGGCAGACAATTTTTAAGACTGAGTTCCAATTGTCAAGTGGTGCCTTGTCGCTTGGCAAAGCAATAGATAATGCTGTGGAAAAGTTTTTAGAGCAAGGTATTAACTGTATAGGATATAAGGATAAGAATGGACACATCATACGCTATGTTAACATCGCAGATTACGCAGAAATGGCATTGCGTACAGCAAGTCATAGAGCAACACTTTTAGGCGAAGGTTCAAAGCGTGATGAACTAGGCGTACATCTGGTCTTTGTATCAGCGCACGCTAACGCCTGTAAGCTATGTTTGCCTTGGCAAGGTAAAGTACTAATTGATGATGTATTTAGTCATCCTAGCGATGATTACATCGCAAAATACAAAGGCAAATATGAGCTGTTGTCTGTTGCTATCAAAGCGGGGTTGCTTCACCCCAATTGCAGACATACGCTCGCAACGTACTTTGAAGGCATTACACGTCTTCCAAAGCCGCAAGATCCAAAAAAAGCATTGGAGAATTATAACAATGAACAACAACAGAGAAAATTGGAGCGGGAGATCCGTAAACGTAAGAGGATACTCGCCGGAACCGTGGAGGACAAAGACCGAAAAGAAGCACAGCGTAATCTGAGAATAGCACAAAAGAATCTAAGAGATTTCTTGAAGAGTCATCCTGAGTTCAAGCGACAAAGTAGGCGTGAAAAGATTTATGATGTTAAAAATATAAAAAACATGATGAGTTCAGAAGATAATCAAAAAGTGAAAGGAAATAAGATATCGGATGAACTAATGCCAGATATAAAAGAAGGCATAAGGAAAATGAACAAAGAATTCCCGTCTTTTAAGGAACTTGTCAGTAAAATAACATATGACCCTTCAACGGAAAAAGAATATGCATACAGCGAAACAGGAATAAATGAAGGAAAGGTATCTACCACTATAAAAGTAGGCAAAATATTTTCTGATAGATCAGCGTTATTACAATCCATTAGCAAAGATATAAAAAGTGGTCATACGTATAGCGATATGACTTCTAAGTCACTGATTGTGCACGAATGCACACACGCTTTAGAAATCAATTTGACACTAAAGGAAATGAAAATTGATGCAAAACAAGTTACAGATAGCCAGTGGATAGAATTCAAAAACAAATATGGATTTATTTCTGGCGAAATTAAAGAACAAGCTATGAAAAATCTTAATATTGAGTTTATGCATCCAAAGTGGTATAAAATGTATAAGGATCTCGGAAATTATGCAAAGATAAATAGTAACGAATTTTTAGCACAATGCATCTCGCAAGTCTTAACAACAGAAAATCCAAGCGAAATAGCGTTGGAAGTTTTTAAATTGTTGAAGGAGAGGATAAAATGATACCTACTGCATTTGAATATCCTGAATGGATTGATAACAATCTCGAAGAGTTAGCATTGAAAAAGGATGCTCCAGAAGATGTAAAAAAAGCATTTGATGAATGGGTTAATGGATTTAGAAGCCCATTTACTGATAAGAATACGAAAGACCAACCTGGCATGGATATCAGTGATTTACTTTAAGCACTCATAATGGGTGCTTTTTTAGTGGCAACCCCACAGGAGGAAAAAAAGAAATGAAATTTAGAAAGAAGCCTGTAGTTGTAGAAGCATTCCAGTTAAATGAAAGAGGTCTTGTAGGTGAAGATTGGTTCTGGAATGCAGTATCAGAAAATAAGGTCATTACACATGACTTCGGAAAATTCAATCAAAATCCAGCTTGGTGCGAAATAAAGACATTGGAAGGAACGATGATAGCAAAAGCCGGTGATTTTATAATCAGAGGTGTACAGGGTGAATTATATCCTTGTAAAGCCGATATATTTATGGCGACTTATGAACAGGATTTAGATAAGTGATGTGTGCCAACATGCATATGTGACAGTAAGTCATAGTTATTATGATAAAAATTTGAATTGCAGGGTCGTTAAATATCACGATACCTGCATTTTTTGTGGACAAAAAAAACAAAAGAAAGGACCAGCTATATGAATGACCCGCCAAGACGTAAATTGCCCTATTTTGGGGTGCATTTGAAATGATATTACTCCAACGTAAAAGAGGATAAAGAACGGATAGTCAGACAGACTTAAAACGGAGGTTAATATGAAACGAAATTTAAAATTCCCTTTGGATATTCAGCTTTTTGCTGAATCTAATCCAACACCAGATCCTACGCCTAATTCAACACCGGTAGGATACTCACAAGAACAGTTGGATGCGATTGCAGAAGCACGTGCAGCAAGAGCATCTGATGCAGCATTAAAAGACTTTTTCAAACAGCAAGGATTATCTCAACAAGAAATTACAGCAGCATTAGATAAATATAAAGCAGATAAAGCGGCAAGTAAACCGAATCCTGATGCTTTACAGAACGAATTAAAACAGGCCCAACAAGAGGCAGCAAAAGCAAGACTTGAAAATCAAGCCACTATGAAGGCATTAGAATTAGGAATAGATATGAAACAAATTCCTTACGTGTTGAAACTAGCTGATATCCAAATCTCAGATGAAGAAGTAAAAGATGAAGATATCAAAGCGGCTATTGAAAAAGTGTTAGAAGATGTACCAGCTCTAAAGTCACAGGAACCAACACCTAAACCAGGAATTACATTAGGAGCAGACGGAAATCCTGCGCCAAAACCAAAAGGCAATGTATCTTTGACAGATGCTATTGCAGCTAAATTAGGCAAATAGAAAGAGAGTGATTAAATATGCCATTAACATTAGCAGAAGCACAAAAGAACGTCCAAGATGACTTACAAATGGGCGTTATTGATGAATTTCGTAAGTCAAATTGGCTATGGGATAACTTAACCTTTGATGATGTCGTATCACCAACAGGCGGTGGAGCAACCATGACCTATGCATATACACGTTTAAAAACGCAGCCTACAGCAGAGTTCCGTAACGTGAACGAAGAATATTCAACAAACGAAGTTGAAAAAGAACGTTTCAATGCTGATCTGAAAATTTTTGGTGGAGCATTTGAAATTGACCGTATTATTGCAAATATGGGTGGAATTGTATCAGAAGTAGATCTGCAAATGAAGCAGAAAATTAAAGCCGCATCAGCTTTATTTAATGATACTGTTATCAATGGGGATAGTGCGGTTGATGCTAAAGCGTTTGATGGATTGGAAAAAGCTGTAACAGGATCCAGCACAGAGTTTAAACCATTAGAAATCATTGACTTATCTACAAGTGATGCAATAGATAAAAACTATAAGTTGTTTTTAGATCTTTTGGATGAGTTTTTAATGGGATTGGATGGAACACCATCATTCATTGGCGGAAATACAAAACTGATTGCTAAATTAAGAGCGTGTGCTAGAAGAGCAAGCATGTACCAAACAACAAAAAATGATTTTGGGCAGCAAGTGGAATCTTACGGAAACATCCCATTTATTGATTTTGGGGCAAAAGCAGGAAGCAACGAAAATGTATCAAAAATTATCACTTCCGGAGAGGATATGGGATGTACGTCATTGTATGCTGCACGTCTTGGATTAGATGGATTCCACGCTTGTTCAATGGCTGGTCAGGCACCTGTAAATACATGGCTGCCAGATTTTAATACTGCTGGAGCTGTGAAAAAAGGCGAAGTTGAAATGGTTGCGGCTGTTGTTTTAAAGGCTACAAAAGCAGCAGGAATCATGAGAAAGATTAAGGTACAATAATATGAAAATTATTGCACCTAATAAAAATTACACTGGCATTTCTGCTGGTGTAGCATTTGCTAATGGTGTAGGGGATTGTAGCAACCCTGACACTATTAATTGGTTTGAACAGCATGGTTATGATATTAAAGAAAGTCTAGATAATGATGAAACATCTATTTCAGAAAAAGAATTCAAGGCTTTGAAAAAGGAGAATGCAGAACTTAAGAAATCTGCTGATCCAAAAGTATTAGAAAAAAATAAAGCTTTAAAGGATAAGCTAAAAGCTGTTGAAAAAGAATTAGAGGAATTAAAGAAAGCAGATGAATAGCATGTACGCTACACCCGAATATTACACCACCGAATACGGTGGAACACTCATATCACAAGAAAAATTAAATAAAGCACTTAAATCGGCTGAATATGATATTGACCATTTATGTTTTGGCCGTATCAAGGGTAAAGGATTTGATAACCTATCACCTTATCAGCAAGAGTTAATTAGTCGTGCAACTTGCTTACAGGCCGATTACTTAAAACAGTATGGTGCTTATATCAATAATCCGTTAAAGTCATACACAGCAGGTAGTACGCGAGTTGAGTTGGCCAATGTAACTTATGGCGGTATCAGTACCACACAAGAGATTATCAATCTATTAGAGGACACAGGATTAAGATGCCGAGTGCTATAATCACGTGTCCTTTTCCTTTTCCTGATCAAGAGCTAACAACGTACATTGAGATATATCAGGAAGAGGATACAGAGGACCAAGGACCAATCGAAACATTAGTGTATGATGGTATGGCTAAGTATGACCAAACATCAAAATATGTCTTTAATGCTGATAGCAAACAGATTGAACTCACTGGTAAGTTAATTATCAAAGGTGATGTACAGTTTATTGGTAATGCACCACAAGGATACGTAAAGATTGGCGATGAGAAAAAGCAAATCTACAAGGTTAGTAAGCCATCTGTAATGGGCTTTATCGTATCAACAGAGGTAGATTTATTGTGAAAGTGACTAATGTTAAAGTCAAAATAAATCGTGATGCAATAGCACAGTTAGAAAAAGCTAAAAAACGAGCTTTATATCTTACGGCAGAGGCTATGCTTGCTGATATAAAATCACGTGGTGTTGTACCAAAAGACACAGGTGAACTAGAACGCAGTGGTTTTGTTGACGATAATCACATTGATGTTGAAATCGTTACTAGTATAGTATTTGACACTCCGTATGCAAGGCGTTGGTATTTTAATCTTGACGGTGCAACATTTCAGCGCACACAAAATGTCAATGCGCAGGACCATTGGATGGACTATTACCTAGACGGTGATGGCAAACAGTGGGTACAAGATACCTATGCAAAATTCTTAAAACAAGAATCTGGGGGTCTTATCAAATGATGACACTAAAAGATGTCAAAGACTGGCTTAAAGAACAAGTATCAGCGGATGTTTGGAAAATAGGAACCTATGATGCATCTAACGAAAAAACAATCTGCGTACGTAATCTAACTAGCAATCGTGGCAAATTGGCCATAGGCGGTTTACAAAATACCAGTACAGCTGTAAAAGGTGTATCTATTATTGTACATTGGTCAAAAAATCCTGATGAAACTGAGCGTGTTGCTCAAGAGGTGCTCGCTTTATTTTATGGAAAACAGCCTGTGATAGGTGATTATCAGATTGTAAAATGTGATATGAGAAGCGACGAACCCATCAGCGTCGGAACGGACGATAATGGGATATACGAATATGTAATCGAAACATGGCTCACATATGAGCGAAAGGAGTAATTTATGGCAAAAGTAAAAAGTGGAGTTTTCCCGGTATTTGATCTTGATTTCAAAATTGGAACAAAAGGCAAGGATTCGACAGAACAAGATATGGTAACAATTAAGGACATGGAAACATTTTCTTTGTCAATCGAAGGGAACACCTCAAAATGGAATCCTATGGATATGAAAGGATGGGGACGTGCCTTGATGACTGGTAAGAGCATGACAGTATCTTTAAAGGGCAAACGTAATGTGGGCGACCCAGGCAATGATTATGTGGCGTCTGTGGCCTTTAAAGATGGACTTAACTGTTCGTCCAAGGCTGCTGTAGAGTTCCCAGATGGTAGCAAGCTGACATTTGATTGTGTACTGGATATTAAATCTTTTTTAGGTGGCGAATCACAGGATGTCGCACCGTTAGAGTTTGATATGATCGTGGATGGTAAACCTTCTTTTACAGAGGCACCAGCACCAACTGTGTAGGAGGTAAACATGGCAAGAGAGTATAATATCGTTGAGCGACTGAAACGTCGTAACGAAAAGCCAACAGTGGTATTGGATGAAGAACATAAATATCCTATCAATACGAAAAAGACAAATGTCTTGTGTATGATGGCATATATCCGTAAAACAGAGAAAAAGGGAAAAGAAGAAACCGATCCTGTAAAAGATATGGAAATGATGGACCACATCATCAAAATGGGACTAGGTGATGAAGCGGCTGCCTATATTGCCGAACAAGATTACACATTTGCTGTTATGCAAGATATCATTGATGTAATCATGGCAGCAATTGGCGACGAAGAAACGAATTTTGAAAAAGAGGAACAAGAAGAAAAAAAGTAACCGACCATTGGTATGACATCTTTGATGATTGGGACTTGATAGAGGCATCATTTGCCATGCAGTATCCTCAAAAGGATTTATACGCTACAGACGATGATGACATGGAGTGGCGAGAATTTGTCACTTTGTTATCGGGAATCATGCCGGAAACACCATTAGGTCAAATCATCAAGATACGTGCAGAGGATGACGAAGATGTATTAGAACACTTTTCATCAGAGCAAAATCGTATACGCATTGAATGGCGTAATCGCCAATTACAAGAAACAATGAAACAAATGAACAAAGAAGAAGTTATGATGCAAATGAAGGCTATGTTTAAGTCTATGGCATCATAACTTCTTTTCATGTCAGAAAGGTAGGTGACTATATGGGAGCAACCAGTGCAGGATCCATACAGATGGATCTAGAGGTTAAATCTAATTTAGATGATGATATACAGGCTGAGGCCAGTAAGTTAGCTGACAGGATACGTAAACAAGTTGACTCGATGAGTGGTGATATGTTTAAAAACTTGCGGAAGAGCCTCGTTGCTAGTCTGGACAAAATGACAGAGGCAGTAAAGTCTTGTCTTGATCGTACTAAGCTAGAGATGAGAGCGTTTGTAGAGCAAATGGCTAGCATGGTCAAGCAAATGTCCGGTGTACAGATGCCTTATCATCAAGCCGAAGACCAGCCAATACCTAAAACAGCAACAGCTAAGAGCAATCCAGTAAGAGGACCGCCCTCTTTAAGTGTGAGAAAGCCTAAAATTGATTTATCTATGAATACAGAAGTAATGCATGCACAGCAAACAAATCTTGCAAATCAGATTAGTATTACATCTCAGATAATAAAAAATCAAAAAGATGCGTTGACAAAGCTAGAAGAAGAATATGCTAACATATCATCAAAAGCAAATTCTTTAACGAGTTTGAACGACCAATTTAATAAATTAGCTACAGGAACAGATTTGGCAGCAGAAAAGATTGATATCTTAAAACAAAAAATGACTGCTGTCACATCATTACGTCAGAAAATAGATATTGATGATGAAATTAGATCACTAAAACAAGAAATCAATTCAGCATTACCTAAAATGGACGCTTTAAAAGATAAGATTTATCAGATAGAAGCACAAGGATACGAAGGAAAATCATTAGATTTCAGCAATAAGATATTAAAATTAAAGAGTAGCATTTCATCAGGTGAAACTAAAATTATCGAAATGAACCAGGCATTAAGTGCTATGGATAGACAAATGGCAACAACATCAATGTCCTCAATGCAAGCAAGTGGAAGATTTGCTAAGTTCAAGAGTGTTTTATTAGGACTTGCGAGTGGTGGACCAACAAGCTCAATGAAACGACTTAATTCAGTTATAAGGAGTCTTGGAAGCAAGTTTATGACATCGACGCGAGCCGGAAGCAAATTAAGCGGTGTTATTAATAAGTTTCCTGTATCATCTTCGTTGGCAACTGCAGGTTTAAAAAGGTTAAGCGGTTCTATGTTGTCGCTAGCAAGCCAAGGGCTTTATAAATTAGGTCAAGGGCTAAAAAACGCAGGAAAACGTTTAGTGTCATTCACTGCTAAATTGTTAGGGCTTAATTCGTCATCTAAAAAAGCATCATCAGGTATAGGACGTGCAAGCATGGGAATCGGCAGATTGATTAAGTCATTTACCATCTTCTCGCTGATTTTCCCTCTTGTAAGTCGTGGTATCATGGCACTAGGACAAAACCTCGGGGCTACATTGATGACAAATACCGCATTTGCAAATAGTCTTAACCAAATAAGATCTAACCTAGCAACGGCATTTACACCCATATTTAATGCTATAATGCCTGCTTTAAATGCTCTTATGTCTACTTTGTCCACTATTACAGGATATATCGCTGCCTTTATGTCGGCAATCTTTGGTAAGTCGATGTCATCGACAAAGCAGGCCACTGCTGGTATTTATGCCGCAAAAGACGCAATGGGCGCTTATGGATCAACAGCAGACAAAGCATCAAAAGCCACTGAAAAAGCACGTAGATCCTTAATGGGGTTTGATGAGATAAACAAACTTGATGATAAAGATAGCGCATCAGGGGGCAACGGTGGCGGAGGTAGTAAAGCGCCTGTCTATACGCCGACTGATCCTAACCAAAATGTTGTTAACAAGTGGGTGAAAAAACTCAAAGATTTATGGTCAAAAGGTGATTATGCTGGTATCGGAAAGGTCATCGGCCAACAGGTCAACAAGGCTGTAACATCATTTACAAAATGGATATCCTGGGATAACGTCGGCACTCAGATTACTGCTTTTATGACAGGATTTTGTGAGTTGTTTAACAGTTTGATAAAAACCATCAACTGGGAAAATATCGGTAAAATGTTTGGTACAGGTATCAATACTATTGCTAAAACAATACAACTGTTAATGGAAGGCGTCAACTGGGAAAATATCGGTAAAGCTATAGCACTTGGACTAAATGGCCTTGTACATGAAGTAGACTGGGATAACCTTGGGCGCACTATTGGAGCATATTTCCAGGCGCGTATTAATGCTTTGTATGGTTTTGTTACAACAGCTGACTGGGAAGGTACTGGGTTCGCATTGGCCAATGGTGTAATGGGCTTAGTTAATAAAATAAATTGGGTGACCCTTGGGAAGACGTTAGGCACTGGTTTATCAGGACTAATAACAACGATCAATAACTTTATTACTGGCATTGATTGGGTATCTATAGGCACTAAGTTTGGCAACGGGCTTAATAGTTTTCTGCGTAGCGTAAAATGGGCTAATGCAGGCAAAACATTAAGCAACGGTTTAAATAGCGCACTTAAGCTATTGATCACAACGATAGCTACATTTGACTGGGTTAAACTAGGGCAAAGCATTGCTGACTTTTTGTGTAACATTAACTGGATAGGGCTATTAGCTAAGCTAGCACTTATTATTGGCCAAGCCATAGTAGGATTGACCAAAACGATATTAGGATTTGTAGCACAACTTGCAAAAAATATCGGCGAAGGATTTTTCAACGGTCTAAAAGAATTTTTTAGCAATC
The DNA here is from genome assembly GCF_018406465.1 of Longicatena caecimuris. Taxonomy (GTDB): domain Bacteria; phylum Bacillota_I; class Bacilli_A; order Erysipelotrichales; family Erysipelotrichaceae; genus Longicatena; species Longicatena caecimuris. The sequence continues at coordinate 2,638,162 of NZ_AP024510.1, read as the reverse complement.
CGATAGACTGGATAAAAACAAATATCGTTGATCCATTTATCAATGGAATAAAAGATTTATTTGGTATTCACAGCCCATCAACGGTTATGGTTGAAATCGGTGGTTATTTGATACAAGGCTTGCTTAATGGTATAAAATCAGCAATTAAAGGACTAATTGGTTTAATACCTAGCATATTTGGCGGCATTGGTAAAGCTATCAGTGGGGTTTGGAATGGCATCAAATCTACTGCAAGCAAAGCGTGGAAAGGCATTTCTTCCACTATTGGCAAGACTTGGGATGGGCTAAAGACAAAAGCGAGCAAGACATGGGGGGATATCAAAAAAGGCATAAGTGATAAATGGGATGATCTGAAAGAAGGTGCAGGTAAAACATGGGAAGGGATTAAGTCAACGGTTTGCAAAAAACTAGGCCTCACCAAAGAAGGGGTAGCAGCTGATACCAAAACTATGTTTAATACGATGTCATCTATTGGAGATGATATTAAAAATGTTGTAGGCAATAAGTCTAAATCTACTGCTGATAAATTTGGCGAAAATATGAAAGCAATGAAGACAAGCGCTACAGATAAAACAGGGGACATTAAAACGATCATCACAAAAAAGCTTAACGAGGTGGCATCTTGGATGGGCACTACTGGTAAGATAAATTTTACCGAAAAAAGCAAATTGATGATGAATGGTGCAAAAAATAGTGTTAAAAACGTTGACATTAAGTCAGCTGTTAAGTCATCGATCGATAAGGCGTTAAACTGGATACGCGACAGCGCGAAAAAAACAGCGGGAAGTCGTGGTAAGAGCATGATGCTAGGCATGTCAGATGGTACAAAAAAGGTTAGCATCAAATCAGCCGTAGAAACAACTGTGAATAAAGCAACATCATGGCTCAAGGGGCTCAAAAATTTATCTCCAACATGGGGTAAGGACATGATGTCCGGAATGTCTGAGGGGATGCGTAATGCTACCTATTTAGTGTCAAATGCAGCGAGCAATGCAGCAAACATCATATCACAGTGGTTACACTTCTCCCGCCCAGACGTTGGGCCGTTACGTGAGTATGAGAAGTGGATGCCGGATATGATGCAAGGGCTATCCAGTACTCTGGAATCAAGCACGCCTACCTTTATCAATAGAGTAAAAACTCTTGCTACATCTATGTCTAGTGCTATGCAGGCATCTTTACAAGAACCTACGATAGCATTTGCTGGCGAAAGGTCGTTAAATGTTCAACATGCATGGAAAGAGGAACGGCAAAGCAGCGAAACATCTCTAGGGGAAGTGGTCGAAGAAATTAAGAGCTTGAAACAGAAGTTTGATGAAATTAAGCAAGCTGTAGAAAGCAAGGACACGGATATTTATATGGATAGTGAGAAAGTAACAAAAAAAGTAGTTGATAACGTAAACAAGGACACACGTAAAAACGGCAAGTGCCCTATTGACATATAGGAGGCGCAGGAATGGCAATATTGACAGCAAACGGTGTGGCTTTGCCTGCACCTGTATCTATTAAGACAGACGATGAAATCATTTGGTCCAGCAATACTGGACGTGTAGCTAATGGCGACATGGAGGGTGATGTCGTCAAAGAAAAGAAGACATTAACCATCGAGTGGGGAATACTCCAGGATACGGAAATGAAAAAAATCGAAAACAATGTGATTGCTGGATATTTCCCGCTCATTTTTAACGGTGGCAATGGTGTAGGATTTACTATCGCCTCTTATCGTGGAACACTTAGCGAAGAGCACATCGGGACATTAGATGATGACATCTATTGGTATAAAAAAGTAACCGTAAAAATTGTACAAAAATAGGAGGAAAAACTTATGAAATTAAAAAACAAACAAATTTTAGAAGCACAGCAGGCATTAGGCAAATTATTAAATACCAACTTGCCAGTCAAGCAGGCTTACCACATCAAAAAAACGTTAGAATCTATCAAAAAACAGATTATGTTTATTGATGAACAACGAAAAGATCTTATTAAAAAATACGGCGTGGAAAAAGAAGATGGTAACTTTGAAATTCCTGTTGATGAAAAAGAAAAACGCGAAAAGTTTTTTACAGAGTATGAGAGTTTGCTTGAAATTGAAGAGGAAATTGATGCCCGTAAGTTGACATTGGACGACTTAGAGCGCGTAGAATTAACAGCAAATGAAATCGAAACAATCGAATTTATGATTGAAGTATCTGAGTAAAAATAGGGAGGTGGTAAGATGATAACCACATCCGATAAATACAAGGCAGCTGTAAATAAATCTGGTAGACATTTTAGGTGCAGGATAGACATAGGTGGTATTACATACACTGGTATTAAAGGATTAAAGATAAAAGGTGGTACAAACTCTAGTGACGATATTACGTTTGGAGATACAGTATCATCTTTAATTGAGTTTACGCTTACGGATGTGCCAAAAAGCACATTATTAAAAGGCAAAAAGGCCATACCTTATATTGGTTTAGACTTAGACGATGGCACTACTGAGTGGATAAAAAAAGGTGTTTATCACCTCGAAAAACCTATTAAAACAGGTGAGTATATAAAAATCACCGCATATGACAATTTTAGCCTTTGCAACAAAGGTTTTTTTACTGACCTAAAAGGTAGCCAAAAAATTAAGGCAATCTTAGATGAGCAATGTAAAAAGATTGGTATTACATTTGCTGGTGGTGCTGATGATGTAGCTTATAATGCTGATAAGCTAAAAGGTATGACAGTACGGGAGGCAATAGGTGTATTGGCAGCATACTGTGGTAAAAATGCCATCATGGATAATGATGGTAACTTAAAATTCGTTTGGTACACCGATACCAAAGTATCTATATTACCATCGCGATACGCTGATCCGTTGGAAATGGCAGAAGATGATACATATATAAACCGTTTGGATTGCGCCATCGAAAACGAAAAATCTTTATCTGCAGGTGCTGGTATAGGCATATACTTTAGCTGTCCTGGTATGACACAAACAAGGCTTAATACTCTATACGATCGTATTAAAGGTTTTACGTATCGTGCGTTGACGCTTGATTTTAAAATGGCACGTCCAGATATAGAAGCTGGTGATTTGATTAAGGTTGTTGACAAGGACGGTACCGTGTACAACGTACCTCTAATGGAATATGAGTTTAACTGTGATGGTGGGTATTATGGATCTGTAATATCAAAAGGAAAATCAGAAGAAGAACAGGAAAATGAATACAAAGGTCCATTGCAGACAAAGGTGGAACGCACCTACAGTGATCTAATCAGCACGAAGCAGTTATTGGCAGACAAAATCACAGCGTATGAAGGCGAGTTTGAAATCATAAACACTAATTACCTAGAGGTCAACAAAAAGTTCACGGCGATGGAAGCTGAAATTGAAAATCTGGACGTCACAGAGCTTACTGTAAAAGTAGCTAAAATTGAAACATCCTACGTATCCAAAGAATACGTACAGGAGCTATATGCTACTAAAGCAGAGGTGCATGTACTGGATGTAGACCTAGAGCGTGTCAACACTCTACTTGCAGGCAGTGTAACAGCAGGTAGCACACAGACAATCGTGTTAAACGCTGACAACACAACGATATCCAACGCATTGATAAAATCAGCCATGATTGATAGCGTAGCAGCTGACAAGGTCACAGCTGGCACCATTGATGCGAGTAGTATCCATTTTAAGTCACAGTCGGGGCGGTTGGATATTTTTGGCGAGACGCTACAAGTTAGGGATGCCGATCGTGTAAGGGTACAGATAGGTAAAGACGGTACAGGTGATTATGCCTTATCTCAATGGGATGCCGATGGCAATCTTATGTGGGACAGCCGTGGTGCTAAAGCTGCAGCTATTAAGGATAAAATAATCGTTAATGATATGGTATCTGACAATGCCGAGATAGAGGGCAAAAAGATAAACATCACCTCGTTGGTTAAGGAGATAAACGATGGGTCTGAGGTCATTACATCCAATCACATATTATGTGATGGGAAATCATTAGATATTGCCTTTAATACTATATCAACAAAGATAGATCAAATTAAAATTGGAGGAAATAACTTATTATTACGTAGCGATGAAAAAATAACAAATGATCAATATTTAATCAAGACATATACCATGGCAGAAAAAATGACATCTGGTGAAGTTTACACTATCAGAATTTGGGGTAAATTAGGTGAAAATAAAAGCTATTTTACTGCATATCTTGATGGTGGTAATACGCAGTTAGCTATACTGACAAAACAAAACGATGGCACTTATGCGGCTACTTTTGATGGTATTGAAGGTAATCTTGCAAACAGTATTATCTATATATATGTATATGATGGTAATGTTGTAAGTACTAGCACTATTGAAAAAATAAAACTTGAAAAGGGCAACAAATATACAGATTGGACACCTGCTCCTGAGGATATCAACAATGCTATTAGTGGAGTTGACACAAAAGTAACTGCTGTGACCGAAACTGTCAAATCTCACAGCACTAAATTAACTGCACAAGACGGTAAGATATCTACGTTGATTAGTGATACGACACAGGTAAAAAAAGATATTACGAAGGTTCAAGGAGACATTACAACATCAAAAGGCAGTATCACTACATTGCAAACTGACTATAGTGCATTAGATCAATCACTTAAAGGACTTAGTGGTACAGTAGCGAGCCATACATCAAGTATTACAGATTTTGATACTAAAATAACAGCAGTTACTGACAAAGCCACAAAGTTAGAACTGTCTTTAGATGGTTTTAAAGCAACCGTCAGTGATACTTATGCAACAAAAACACAGGTAACAGCTGTTGATGAAAAATTTGATAACTATAGCACTACTGCAACCATGAATAGTGCTATAAACCAAAAAGCTAATGAGATAAGTGCAACCATATCGAAAGTTGAAACAACAGCCAATAGCACAAGTAGTAAATTAACTGAGCTTATTGCGACAGTTGATGGTATCAATGTAACAGTAGCAAAAAAGACAGATAAAGGGTCTATTATCTCTACGATTAATCAGTCGGCAGAAACGGTAAAAATACAAGCTAATAGACTTGATTTAATAGGTAAAGTTACCATTGGGATGTTAGATACTAATGTGCAATCCATCATCGATGGTGTAAAAAAATGGAGTTATAACAATGATATTACATATATTGATGGCGGAAAAATTTATACAGGTACTATAAATGCAGCACAAATAGCCGCCAATGCAGTAACAGCAAGTAAGATCAATGTTAGTTCACTGTCTGCTATTACCGCAAACTTAGGCACGGTTACCGCAGGTAGCTTAACATCCAAAACTGTAATTAACGTCACAACAGACTTAACCATCGGTAACAATATCTACATCAATCAAAATACCAAGGGTACAAAGTACATAAAGTTTACATCAAACAATTGGATAAGATCATGGGTATCGTCCGAATGGGAATACATTAAAATGGAATCAAGCGGTGTATCATCCATTGGGGCTACAAGTGCCACAAAATCAGCGTCAGTCAATGCGTTGGTGGTGACGGGTAAAAGTGAAGTGCAAATAAATGGCACAGACAGGATATCTATTAATAGTAATTTCACAGAAGTGAGTTCTGGGTTATATATGCTTAATGGCGGCATACATTTTAACGTGAATAATAAAAGTGTATATGCTTATGCAACCAACGGGAAAGAATATACACAATTAACACTGCTTAATGATAACGATAATTGCGTGCTTGGATATGGCACTTATGCTAATAATATTGGTAATCTTAATCTCTATGGTTACAATATAAACCTTACATCTAAAACAGCAATTAAAGGTAATAAAGCGTATACTAATACCTCGGATAAACGTCTTAAGTATGATATAAAAGATATTTCTGATGAATTAGTTGCGGCGTGGTATGAAATTATACCTAAACAATTTAGGTGGCGAGAGATAAATAGTGATGATGGAAAGGTACATTTTGGTATCATTGCACAAGATCTTATTGAAGTACTGGGGAAACATAGTCTTGACTATCACGATTATGGTTTTATCAGCGAGTTTACTTTAGATGAACATAGTACTGAAAAATATTTAGCAGTAACATATGATTATTATAATATGTTGACAAGCATAGCTTTAAGAAAAAATATGATTCATCAAAAAAATACACATGAAAAGTATAATAGACGTCTTGAAACACTTGAAAAACAGCTTGATGATGAAAGACAGCTTAGAATTAAAGCTGAACAGAAATTGAATGCCATTATAAGTGGCGAAATTAGAGTACTTTCTAGGACGGTATAAAGCCGTCCTTTTGCCATTACAAAAGGAGAGTGATTAAAATGGCTATGATTACAAACACAGAAACAACAGAAATCGTAATGACTAATACAATAAAACTGGAAGGTAAAGTGATTAGGGTGCAGACATATAAGATTAATAGCGATAATCCAGATAATTACAGTGAAGAAAAGCGTTTTGATTACGGGACTACAGCAGATGACAAAGCAGTATATATGGCAAACAAAGAAGATTTCCGCCAAGCAGAAAGCGCTTTTGAAGATAAGGTTTTTGCTAAAATTGCAGAACTTAAACTACAGAAATCTAAGTAGGAGGTGATCCTTAAATCTCGTTTCTAAGGGTGTACGTCAACACCCTTTTTATTATGCCAAGATGGTAGGAAAGAGTGAGGTTATGAAACATATGGATAAAGTATTAAACTCTGTAATAGCTATTATAGCTACAGCATTTACATTTTTATTTGGAGACTGGGATACCGTTGTTATTGTATTGATTGGGTTTATGGTGCTAGATTATGTTACAGGCGTATTGGTCGCTTATATCAATAAAAAGATATCAAGCGAAATTGGTCTAAAAGGACTAACAAAGAAATTTATGATCATTTTAATTTTAATCGGAGCGGTCATGCTTGACCGTCTGATGAATAACGGTACCTGGATGTTTAGAACATTGGTATGTTATTTCTATATTGCAAATGAAGGAATTAGTTTGCTAGAAAATGCTGGTAATTTGGGCTTGCCTATTCCTGATAAGTTAAAAGAAGCTTTAGAACAATTACAGAATAAGGAAAGTGAGGAATAGTATGAAAATCAATGTACATGGCGGACACAATAAACTCACACCAGGGGCACATAACTTGTTGGACGAGCTAACAGAGGACCGCAAAGTCAAGGCTAAAGTAATCAATTTACTTAGAGTTGCAGGGCATACAGTGTATGATTGCACGGATGACAAAGGTAAGACTGAGGATGATAACCTCGTAAACATTGTTAAAAAATGCAATGCACATGAGGTTAATGTCGATGCATCCATCCACTTAAACTGTGGACGTAATGATAAAAAAGGTGACGGCAATACCGGAGGTGTTGAAGTGATTATTTATGATAAATCAGCAAGCTCTCCAGTAGCTGCGGCTGAGCGTGTTGCAGCTAATATTTCAAAGGCCTTAGGTATCCGTAACCGTGGAGTAAAAGTCAACCCTAATCTTTATGCATTAAGATATACTAATGCACCAGCAATGTTGATCGAGTGCTGCTTTGTGGATGATAAGGACGATGTAAAACGCTGGGATGCAGATAAATGTGCTAAAGCAATCGCAGAAGGTATTATGGGCAAAAAAATTGAGGAAAAGAAAACGTCTAATGTTATTGCTGTTGTAGAGTATATGACAGAAAAAGGGGTAAAGTGCTACCTTAATGTATACTCAAAAGACAAACTTACTAAGTGCAGTGGCCATGGTAGATATAATCAAACTCTAACCATTGGCACAGATGGTGCACGCAATTGTTTCTTAAGCTATAAAAACGGAGAAGCGTGTGGAAAAAGTCATTGCAAAAAACCTAAAGGCACGTTATTACACGTGCGAAATGTAAAAGATCTTAAATAGTAATTATCCCTACTTCTCTTAACTGAGAGGTAGGGATTTTTTTTGTCAAGAAAATGAAAATAATATGATATTTTTATGATTATGTATTAAAAATATTTTTAATTTTTGTCATCGATAAAATCGCGCAATATCGACATTATTAATCGATATAAACTAAGTATAGTTTAGATGGTCTTTGCCTTTTAACGCAGGGGGAAAACAGAATGATCATAGAAACAAAAAATTTAACAAAAGAAATAACAGATATCTTGCAGGATTTTGGTATGCCGGCTCATATTAGGGGATTTTATTACGTTAGAGATGCCATTATATTAGTTTATAAAGATATTACAAGATTAAATCATATCATAAAAGATGTATATACGATAATAGCAAGACAGCATCATACATCATCGCAAAGTGTAGAGCGTACGATTCGTGTTGCCATTGAAATTACATGGTTGCGTGGTGATATGGATGAGATTATGTGCATCTTTCACAATACGGTTGATGGTCGTAAAGCGCGCCCAACAAACAAGGAGTTCATAGCTCTTATCGTGGACTACTTGAACATCAAACATATGTAAAACATCAAAAGGTAAAGACCATTTACAATATTTACCATTATGTTAATCACCCATTTTAATGTATCCTCATTTTGAGGTGATAATAAATGATGATAGACAAACTAAGAGCGTGGACTATATTAAGATATCATGACTGTGCTTATTTATTGAGTGGTGCTGAAAATGTTGCCAAGGCTCATGATATCAATAAGATGATCGAAAAATTAAGCACCGAACAAGGGGAGAATTTTCGTTGCGAGAGATTGAAGAATAAATTGCATACAAAGTATGCCAATAAAAAAGAAATACACAAAAGCAATAAAAGCGAAAAAATAACCATTAAATGGAACGAGTATGATACAGCAGAGTTAATTGATTTTAAATATTTATACTTGGTAAAAAACGGTGTATGCGTTGGAGGATATTATATATATTATTAAAAAGGATGCATGAGCATCCAGAATAATGAGATATGTTGTACACACATATTATATAGCTAGTAGTGTATAAAATCAGTAAATTGGCTAAAAGTTACCAATATATTGTTATTTTATCAATTATCGAAAGAATAATAAAAAAGTGGAAAATAATTGAATAATTGGAAAAAATTACCAATGAAATGTAATGATAAATAAGCTATTATAAATGTGCGGCGAATGCCGTATATATTGCCTGCTGCTCCCTTAGAATAATGAGATATGTTTAAGGGAGAGTGGAAAAATGAATGTACGTATAATCAGAAAGAAAAGACATGTATCATTAAGAAAAATATCAGAATATTTGGATTTACCTGTGCTAGTTTACGTATATTACGAAATCATGGGTATCGATCTAATGCACTTTGACACAATGATTAATTTATGTGACTTGCTTGGAATAGATTATCATAAGCTTTAATTAAAAACAGCAGGCAATATTTGGTGTAAATTTGGTGATAATTTAAAAAAACAATAGTAAAAAATAAACGAAATATACCTTTTTTAACCGTATAATAAGTAAAAAAGCACTATAGAAAACTAATAACTTGAATCTGCGTGTCGGCACCAGGTAACAATGCAAACTGTAACATATCTGATTTCTTGGAATGTTACAGTTTTTTTATGTAGAATGAGTAAATGATCAGAACCTAATCATGAGGCATAGGTAAGAATAAGAAAAAAACGTCTTGCGACGTTGTTTATTTCAATGGCGGAGTAGGAGAGATTTGAACTCTCGCGCCAGTTTCCCGACCTATACCCTTAGCAGGGGCACCTCTTCAGCCTCTTGAGTACTACTCCAGTTCTGATTTGCATACATTTCGTTTGCCATAAAAGTATATCATAGTCATTTTTAAAAGTCTAGTCCTAAAATCAAAAAAATAGGCGCTCCTCCTACCTGTTTTCGGCCTTACAAAAAAACAGCCAAACCTGTAAATTTTGAACATTTTCATCACTATTTTACAGATTTCTCATGTTTGTGTCGTATACAAAGGTAGGAGGTGTTCGTATGTATAAAACCATTAAGCTGCGCATTCGTGCAGATCGAGAACGGAAACAAGTATTGCTTGCTTATGAAGATATTTATCACAGTGCTTTACGTAAATATGTATATCAGATGATTTTAGAAGGGAAACCTATACGCTATGATGTCAAACGTATCCATAAAGCGATTCCTAAAGAAAGTAAATGGCAGCTTTATCAGACAGCACGCAATCGCTATGCGTATTTCCTTAAGCATCACGATTGGGAATTTCATAAGTCCAGTATATGGAATCAGCGCAACTTTACTGTTTCGCAAGATACGCTTATCTTATCTTTTGGTAAAGGTTTTATTGTGGAACAGCTCGTAGTAGGGTTAGCATGTGAAAAGGTGGAGTGGGAGAAGGTTAAAGAAGGGATGATTTGTCGTATGGATATTGTTCATGATGAACAGTATTGGTTTGCCAATCTACTGCTACAATTACCGTGAATGGTTTCACTTTATCATCACTTCTTTGATTACCGTCGTAAGAATTATCTTTCATTAGCTATGGGAATACATAATAGAAAGACGTAGCAGCGATTCCTTATGAACGCATAACGCTTTTACGTTCATTCTGTTTCTGATGTACGCTTGTTTTTTAATGGCAAGCTCCTTCTTTATGTGTATGAAAGGGAATGTCTGCCATTATTTGACACGCATGCATTTACATGATAAATTAAATAAGTACCTTTTCATAAGGAGGCAGGCTATGAAAGAAGAAAAAAAGCTTACATCAACATCAGATGTGGATAAGATGAAGGAAAGTGATGAACTGATTCCGGAAGAGAATCTGGAACAGATGATGGAAGAGTTGAAAGAAGAATTAAAGGAAGATCCAGAACCACAACAAGATGGTTCCCTGGAGGATCTTTCATCAGATACCATGGAAACCGTTATGAAGGAAATAGAAACAAAGCCTGAAACGTTAGTAAAATATCGCATTTTCTTTGTTTCTGATATGGATGAAGAAGCGCGTTATTTGCATGAGATGTCTATGAGTGGGTATCACTTTAAAGAAAAAAAGGGCATTCGCTATACCTTCGAACTGGGTGAAGTAAAAAACTACTATTACCATTTAGGCTATTATGAGCATGGTCTGCGTGATGGAGATCGTTATGTGGAGAACTTTAAAGAGGCCGGATGGGAAAGCATTTATCATGAAAAGAGTGAATTTGATGGAATGTTGCATTATTTCCGCACCCTAGAGGAACCCGGTGCGCCTGAACCGGAAATCTATAGTGATCGTAAATCACGTAATGCTTTGTATAAACGACTGTTATCCAGCTGGCGCAATTTGATTACGATGATTGTTATTCTTATGGTTTTCATGTTAGGTATTTTGTTTTTCTTACTAACACATCCAACGATATATCAGGGTATTTTTATGACTATTTTCACAATTGTCGCTATTCTATTGATTGGAACCTTTATCCTTTATTTAACGATTTATATGAAAGTAAAGAAGAAGTTATTAGAGTTTAAATATCAATCATAATATCTTCTGGGTATAGCAAAGATATCAATAAAAATGAAACGTTATCCGACGTTTCTTTTTTTAAGGAAGAGTGCTATACTTTTGTACAAGAGGTACTTATGAAAACAATTTTATGCTTTCTTTTTAGCTTAGGTATATTTTTGCAGGTGGCAATGCTGGTGAATGCCGGGGTGCTGTTTTTATTGTATTTTATACTTCGGCTTTTTCACGTAAGTAAAACACAGATTCTTTCATGGTATAACCGATATCCGAAAACAGCCTTATTTATCACTTCGCTTGTGGCAGAGAGTAGTACACTTATCATATTATTGCCGATTTGCAGAGAATGGTTTGGTTTTATAGGGTATAAGCTTGAGGATGAAACGTTATTGCTATTTGCGTTATTAGAAATCCTGCCATCTTTCTATAAATTTCATAAGGTGAAAGCATTTATCGATTGAGCTTATCTTACCTTCATAGCAGGCAGTTATAATGCAAAAGATGAATCATATGGTATCACTTTTGGGTATATGTTTATGAAAGAGCAAAAAAAAACATCGTATGATGTTTTTTAGCTGCCAATTAAGAAGTCAAGAATATTCCATCCGGCATCTGTTTCGCTCTTGTATAATTCTGTAAAACCGCAACGCGTGCAGGATATGGTTACGAATTTTTTATTCTGAACATCAAATAATTTCGCAAAATTGCCGCCGGTTGCCTGAAACTGGTCGCTTTCATAAGATGTATTCCCACATTTAGGGCAGACAAATTGTTTCTTTTCCATTATAAGAACCTCCTTGAATATAAATATTATAGCATTTATCAATAAGATGGCAAAGATGAAATCATTAAGAAAAAGTAAGGAGTTTTGATTATCAAAAGAATGGCATATAAAAGGAACGATATCTTTTTGATAATCGTTCTTTAGTTTTTTTATAACAATTTGGCAAAGAAATTGGTGATCTTATCGAAGAAGTTATCTTTACTTTCTTCTTTTGTGGCTTTCTTTTCTGTTTCTACTTTCTTCTCATGTTTTAGTTCTTCTGTCTTATAAATGAATTTTACTTTTGCTGTACTCTTTGTAGGGGCACCTGCAAAGGTATGCTCATTTTCAGCTTCTTTGACGATTTCATTTTTAATAGATAGCAGCTGATTCAGATCACTCATAGATACATTGACTTCATGTTTCATTTTATCAATGCCATCCATTTTAAAGGTTTGCATACCTTTGTTTAATTCACCTGTTTTTTCGGCTAATGTGGTTGTAGCAGCGTGCAGCTGTTTTGCCCCTTTGCTAAGAGCTGTTGAACCATTTTGCAGCTTAGTAACGCCGGCATTGGCTGTTGTTAAGCCATTTACTAAGGTTTTTGATCCATTATATAATTGCGAAGCACCGCTGCTGGCAGATACCATGTTTGTATTTAAAGTCTTAATTCCGGTTTTTAATTCACCTAAATTGGCAGTTGCTGTTTTTAATTGACTGGTGCCGGCAGCTAGGGTAGCTGCACCTTCTGCAGCATCTTTCATACTATCCTGCAGCGTACCTAAATCAGTCAGCGTTGTTTTTACTAAAGAAACTGCACCGTTTAATTGAGTGGCGGCGGCATTTAATTCCGGTGCTTTTTCAGACAGCTTTGCACTTCCTAACGCAGCCGCTGCACTCAGATTACTGACATTGTGACCAGCACCATCAGCATCGCCATATAAAGCATTTTGAACACCGGAAGCATAACCTTCGGCATAAGTTGTATCTGTACAAATAGCTTTGAGTGCGTTGATTTGTTCCTGGGTCATATTTGACTTGGTTGGATCAGCGTTTTGAGCATAGAGGGTACAAGCCGTTGTCTTGGCAGCTGTTGTTTTAGCGGTTGCTTGTGCACTGGCTGCTTTCAGAGTGTCGCCATTCACAATGGTATTAATGCCTTGTATTGCCGTGTTAAGTTTCAAAGCACTATTCGCTAGTTCCGTCAATTGTGTAGGATAGGCGGCTAAATCATCTACTAATGTCTGCATCTTTTTTAAATCTACTGCCTGAATCTTGGTGTTGCCTTCACGCAAACCGGTGGATAATGTCTGCATGCCATCATTCAACTCAGATATACTGGTGACTAAGGTTGGCAGATCTTTTGTGGCAGTGGTCAGTTTTTTGGTGCCATCTTTGGCAAGAGAAAGGCCATTGCTTAAATTTTTCAAGTTGGCAGATAATTCTTTAGAACCTTTGGTTAATTTTGTAGTACCACTCTTTAAGTCATTTACACCAGTGCTTAAAGCCGGAATACTATTTACCATTTCTTTAACCTTGCTGTTTAAGGTGGCTGTGCCTTCAGCAAGCTGACTGGTTCCATTTGCTAACTTAACACTTGCCTCACTCAACTGATCAATGCCATCCAGTAATTCATCAAGTGAATTAATATCTTTCAATTTATCAAGAGGAACTTCCGGTGTTAAGGCAATCATGATAGGCCCCATCTCAAAGTCCTTTGTTTCACACTTGATGACGTATTCATCTTGGATTTTTAAGCCTTTGGTATCGTTAATACCACTACTTTTTAAGGTGTCTTCCAATCCTGGCAAAGCAACGATACCAACCATTTGATTATTGCCTTCATTCAAAATTTTTCCATTTTCACAAGTGACGTTGGAAAAGTGATCTGTGGACAGATCAATGACGCCGGCACCGATATATAAAGGATGAATATTGGTTGTTTTGCCATTGATATTCACCTGACGTGTCTGTGTGTTTTTCATGGTTATATGAATTTCCAATGGACCGCTTTTTCCAATGAGATCTTTACCATCTATTGCTTGACCATTTAGTTTATAGGTGACATTTACCTTTACTGGCAATTGTTTCGTTGTTTTTCCTTCATAATACACATCATTGCCATCAACATTCCATGTATAGGTATTTCCTTTCACAGAGGGCTGATCATCACTTTTTACATTCTTGACATCTTTAAGATCAAGTGATTCTTTAATGTTTTTAATACCATGATCATTATGCAGCCAGCTGCTTACGATTTCTTCATCAACACTTCCATCTGGATGCAACATCGCATAGACCGTTTCATCCTTTGTTGTTTGTGTATCATCGCCATCTTTGGCATACAGTGTTGTCATACAAGTATTTGCCATCATCAGACTCAATGCGGCACAAGTAACTGTTTTTACATTTTTTTTCATGTTCCTCAACCTCTTTCTTTCCTTATTTATTTCAAATTGGCTTTTGGCCAACCTTTTGTTGTTTTTTCAATCGCTTTATGGAAGATAATCAACAAGGCAGGCAATACCAGAAGAATTACCAGCATAGAGATAACAGCGCCTCGTGAAATCAGCGTACACAAGCTCTTGATCAGATCCATCTTCGCGATGAAGGATACACCGATACAGGCTGCGAAGAAGGATAAACCGGATGTGATAATACTTGGGGCCGATTTGGCTGCGGCTTCACGCGCTGCTTCAATGACCGGTTTGCCATTACTTAATTCTTCTTTATAACGCGTTGTCATCAAAATTGCATAATCAACCGTAGCACCTAATTGAATCGTTCCGATAACGATGCTGGCAATGAATGGCAACACACTACCGGTAAAGTATGGAATACCCATATTGATACAGATAGCAAATTCAATCGACGCAACGAGGATTACTGGCAATGCTAAAGATTTAAAGGTAATTACAATAATTAAGAAAATAGCTAATACGGATAGGATATTAACCATCTTAAAGTCAATATCCGTTGTTGTGATCAAGTCTCGCGTTAAGCTTCCTTCACCAGCAATCACGGCATGTTTATCATATTTGTGCATGATGTTGTCAATCTTATCTAACTGTTCGTTTTCTTCATCCGTAGCCGCACGATACGTTGAGTTGACCAAGATCATTTTTTTACCGCCATTATTTAAAATGGTTTTAACGGCTTCCGGCTCTAATTGTGTCGGAATTCTTCCGCCAATCAGACTCTCATAGGAAACGACACTGTAAACACCGTTTAGTTTTTCCACTTCATCACAGATTTCTTTAATCTGATAGTTTTCTAAATTTTCATCCACCAGTAAGAAATGGGTGGTTGTCATATGGAACTGATCCTTTAATTTATTTGTCCCAATGATGCTGGCAAAATCCTGTGGCATGTTGGCACTCAAATCATAATAGACTTTGGTATGATTTTGTGCATACCCCATCGGAATGAACAAGACTAAGAAAATTACCAGAATGCCTTTATAATGCTTTGTTAAGAAAGCAGGCAATTTCTTAGGTTCCTTCAAGATGATTGGATGTTTCCATTTTTCAATATACTTATCAAAACGCATTAACAGCGATGGCAGGATGATGATCGTGGATAAGACACCAAAGATAACACCTTTTGCCATGACAATACCAATATCTTTTCCTAAGGTCAGTTGCATGGCACATAATGCTAAGAAACCGGCAATGGTTGTAACTGAAGATGAGGTGATAGAAGTAAAGGTTGCCTGAATCGCATTTGACATTGCTTCATCACGATTGCTTGTTTTATTCTTTTCTTCCTGATAACGATGCAACAGGAAGATAGAGTAGTCCATGGTAACACCTAACTGTAAGACAAGCGCTAAGGCTTTTGTGATATAAGAAACTTCGCCGAGGAATACATTAGTACCAAAGTTATAAGCAACTGGGAAAGCAATTCCCAAGACGAAGATAAAGGGGGCAATGGATGACTCCAATCCCATAAATAAGACAATGACACACAAGATGATGGCCGTGACTCCATACAATGGTGTTTCTTTTTCACTTAAATCCTTAATATCTTCGGATACGGCAGAGAAACCACCCAAATAGCACTGCTTTTCACTATAACCTTTGATCTTATGAATGGCATCCATCGTTCTTTGCGATGCGCCATCTTCCTCAAAGGTGATAACCATCAGAGTTCCTTTATCCGAATATAACATGTCTTTGACATCTTTTGGCAAGACCTCCTTCGGGATACTGATATCTAAGATATCGCCTCGCCATAAGACATCCTTTACACCATCAATGCTTTGAATCTCTTTCTTTAATTCCGCAACGTTTTTATCCGGCATATTTTCTACTACCAGCATACCGGTGCTGGCAAGGTTGAAATCATCTGATAATGATTTTTGTCCTTTCATGGATTCTACATCCTTTGGCAGATAACTCAATAAGTCATAATTGACTTTGGTACGTGCATAACCGATCGCACTTGGAATCAGCAGCAGTACCGCAATTAACAGAATCAGATTTCTTTTTCTAACAATGAAATCAGATAACTTCTTCATACCTCCACGCTCCTATCTTTCTTTTAAGATCGTTTGATCATTTTGCGAATCGTCGTATATAGCATCGGTTTTAAATTGTCGATGCTATCCGGCTGTTTTAATACAATAGAGGAATAACATACGGTTGAAACAAGCTCTAGAATCATAAAAATCAGTTGATAGGCTTCCTGTTCTTGATAACCTAAACTGATTAAATAGCTGAGAAAATCCTCCAGATGATTCACGACCTCATATTCATCATCGCCAAGCTTACCGCCGATGACGCTCCAAGATAGATTTTTCTGGATCATCTTAATGCTGCTGGGATTGGCTTTGAAAAATTCAATGACATAATCTACAAGAAAGATCAATTCTTCGATCTTATCATCAATCTGTTCCTCTTTGGCTTTCATTAATACTTCATCAATGATGGAAGAGCTTTTCTTCACGATTAGATGATTGATAAGTTGTACCTTATCATGAAAGTAAAGATAGAAAGTGCCCTTTGCTACATGAGCATCCTGGACAATTTGATCGATGGATATGCGGTTAAAATCCTCTTTCGCAAATAGGCGCAAGGCAGCTTCTTCAATCCTGCGGCGTTTCTCATTCTTATTCATCAGAACCTTGTTTCGCATATAGTTACACCTCTTTTCCTGAATGACTTTAAGTCATTTTTTTATGACCGTGAAAAGGATATGGCAAAAATGACGAACAGTCAATATTTTATATGCAGTAGAAAAAGAAGTTCTTTAGACAGTTCTTTTTATTTGTCTAAATACTATGCGTGAAAGGGGTTTCTGGTTATAAAAGGTGAAAACGATACTAGCGTAAATAAGAAATATATTAGTTCTTAAAAAAATGAAATACGTTATGGCGATGAAAGGAGAATAGATGGTTGTGCGTGAATATATACAATAAGTTATTATGATGGTTGTTAAAGAAAGCATATTGGTAGATGAAGGTATTTGCTGATATAGATTTGAAAATTGTATCGACATTGGTGATTTCGGTTAGCTTTTCGGTAATAAAAGTTATTTGAAAATTACGCAGCACGTGATTTGTTTGTTATGATGGTACATAAAGAATAAGACATTATACGGTAAGCTTTATTCTTGAAGGAGGGAATATCATGGAGGATATCATCGTCACAAAAGATTTAACAAAGGAATACAGAGGATATAAAGCAAATCATGCGATATCGATGTGTGTAAAAAAAGGGAGTATTTATGGGTTGATTGGGCGAAACGGCGCCGGTAAGACAACATTCATGCGAATGCTGTTGGGGTTAAGTAAACCAACCAAGGGAGAAATTCAGCTATTTGGTAAAAAGGGTAAAGAAATGAATCAGGAACGAAGCCGTATCGGTTCCATCATAGAAACACCTGCTTTTATAACCAGACTTTCTGCATATGATAATTTAATGTTGCGTGCTGATTTGTTAGGGTTAAAGGATAAAAAGAAAGCCATCCTGAGGCGTTAAAAAAGGTTGGCTTATATGAAAAACGCGGACAGAAAGTGAAAGGTTTTTCGCTAGGAATGCGGCAGAGTTTAGGTATTGCTTGCGCTATCTTAGGAGAACCGGAATTATTAATTTTAGATGAGCCCATCAATGGCTTAGATCCGATTGCGATTGCGAATGTGCGTAAGATTTTATTGGATCTGAATAAAAAAGGTACGACCATTATTATTTCCAGTCATATCTTGGGGGAAATGGAAAAGGTCGCCACATGTTATGGGTTTATCGTGGAAGGTAAGTTAGTAAAAGAAATCAGTGAAGAAGAAGTCAAAAACAACAAAGTAGATTTAGAAAAATTCTTCATTAAAATTGCCGGAGGTGAGTTAGATGCATAAGGTAGTAAAGGCGGAGTTATTTAAGCTAAAACGTAATAAAGCATATTGGTTTATCTTATTGTTATCCTTTGGTATTTATCTGGCTTTAGGTCTTATGACGGATGAGAAAATCAGCTTTCAAGATGCGATTGCTTCCTCAGCAAGCATTGTACCTTTGTTTAGTGCGCTTGTTGCCATCAGTGTAGCCCAGGCCGATTATAACGATGGAACAATGAAAAATGTCGTTAGTACTGGAATCAGTCGAACCAGCATTTATATAGGGAAATTATTGGCTGCCTATATTGGCTGTATGGGAATCTTTTTGATTGAAGCCATCATGTCGGTAGGCTTCAGTGTGTATGGCGGAGCAACGGTAACAATGGATGCTTTCTTTATCATTAAAGCTGTGTTGTTACAGGCCGTAGTCGTATTGAACTATACAGTTATCTTCTTTTTATTGGGAAGTATTATACATAGCGCCGCGTTAGCTGTATCTTTATCCTTTGCATATTATTTGTTTGGAGCTTTTGCCTTTGGTTATGTTGGAAGCTTTTTACATATCAGTGGACTTGCCGATTATGAATTAGGCAGCGTTGCTACGGCAATCGAACAAGTAAATGTTAATACAGTGACAATGTTGCATTTAGGAATCGTAACGATTATTATACTTTTCTTCGCATATATCGGAGCTTTCTGTTTCAATCGACAAGAAATCAAGTAACTGTTTTTCACCAAGATACTTTAAAAAGGAAAATCCCTTTTGTGATGTTTGACTTCACAGAAGGGATTTTGTTTTATAAGAGGAAACCTTACGATAGTGATCCTGTCGAGCATAGTTAGCATATATCATGAAACTAGCACATATCATGAAATTGGTGGGTGTTTATGAATGGATGAAAAAGAGTATTTGTATTTACAGCTTTACAGCATATGCATCTTATAGCTGTTGATGGCGAAATATCACCATGGCACTAGATAAAGAAATGCCAATCAAAAGTAGGGCAAGAAGAATAGGCACTAGATAATCGGCTGGAAGACTTTGTCCTTGTAGTAAAGAGATAGAATTTGTTATAAGAATAGCAGGCTGTATTTCCTGTAACGGAGGAAATAAAGACATGCCCATACAAATAAGGAAGAACCCTCCTGTACATAATAAAGAGCCGATGCTTGTTTTCGTAAGTACACCACCTAATAATAACAATGCCAACAGCAAGCAACCAAACAACCATATACAAAAGATGCCTAACAATAAGTGTGGCACATTTGTCAAAGGCCAAAACATGAAGTTATACAGATATGTGACAAGAAAGCTAATGCCATAACAACATGTCCATACTAGTAAAGCACTGCTGTACTTCGCTAATAGAATGGTGGTTCTGGATAAACCTTTTGTTAATAGATGAATCAATGTTCCTTTTTGCAATTCATTAGAAATCATGGTGCTAAAAACAATTAATAGGATGATGATACCAATTTGCGAAATGTTTTTATAAAACTGCGCCCATGAATCCATCACCTCAGGTTGTGGTAATTGTATTTGGATGCCATCTGGTAAAAGACTTGCCGCTACTTCAGGAAGATACCGCGCACTGATAGGGTTCAGAAATCCTAAAGCCAGAAACACCATCATAAGTACAAAGAGCTTGTAGCTGCGTAGATAGTCGTAAAATTCTTTCTTTAAAAAAGCTAGATAGGCATTCATTTTACCACCTCCATATATAGGGATTCCAAGGTAGGTTCAACGATTTCCATACGGCGCAAGGAAAGTTTTTGCTGCAATAATTCCTGATGAAGCTTGCTTTGCAGCTGTGACATATTATCATGTGTGATCTGCAATTCTGTATCCGTACAAATTTTGGTGCTAAACTGTGTTTTGGAAAGAAAATGCTGCATGGATTCAGGATTCATGAATTCTAGTTGCATCCTATTACTGGCCTTTTCCTTGATGGATTGCATACTGCCATGTCGTTGGATAATGCCATCATGAAGAATAGCGTAGGAATCACAGACACGCTCTACATCGCTTAAGATATGAGTGGAAAAAATAATGGTTGTATGATCCTTAATTTGTGTTAGTATGGATAGGATATCCTTACGTCCGATGGGATCTAAGGCAGACGTCGGTTCATCCGCAATAAGCAAATCCGGTTCATTCAACAGAGCTTGTGCAATGCCAAGACGTTGTTTCATACCGCGAGAAAATGTTGCGATACGCTTCTTGCGACTTTGCCATAAACCAGTCAATGTTAAGAGCTCTTCACTTTTTCTTTTACAATCTGCGGAAGGCATATGTGTGATTGATGCACAGAGCTGTAAATACTCATAAGGGGTTAAATAATCATAAAAGGCAGGAACATCACTCAGATAACCGATATGGCGGTTGGCTTTTGTATCACCAAAGCTTACCGTTTCTTGGCAAACTTGAATCTCACCGGCATCCCTTGGCAACAAACCTAATATAAGTTTCATAGTAGTTGTTTTACCGGCCCCATTTTGTCCGATAAAACCTAAAATACTATGTGCAGGGACGCAGAAGTCCACCCCTTTTAAGACGTCATGAGAGCCGAAGGTTTTTCTTACTTGATGAAGTTCCAATACATTCATCATTCTTCACCTCTTCCGAATACGAAATAGATAATTGGCCCGAAAAATTGTAGTAATAAGACAACGAAAATCCAGATATATCGATTACCAAAACGATAATGAGGGTGACGTAGAACATGAAATAATGCACTAAAGGCTAAGATCAATTCAATGATGATTAAAGGTAAAAGCAGTGGTAAATGATCAATTAAGGTCTGCATGTGGTTTCCTCCTTTTTCTGCAGTAAAATGCGGATACAATGTTGAAAACGGGGATCGTTTTTCATAGGTTGAAATTCTGGTAACTCGTTGATAATCTGCAATAGCGATTCAATGACAATCGTGCGATTGCGTGGCGGCTGCGTATCTAAGGCAATCTCTTTCAGCCAACTGTTTAATTCGGTGAAATAATCGTCTTGATTCTGTAATTTATCCATATTCGTTGTAGCAAGGATATCAGCCGAATGTGTCAATTCCTTAAAAGCTTCTTCGTAAAGGTGATGATGAGCATATACCTGTGCGATGGCAAGAAGGGATTGAAAGGCTGTATATGGATGGATATGCGATATCTGATACAGTTCCAAAAGACTTTTTACTTTCGCAATGGTTTTTTCGCATGCTGTTAAATCATCTATTCTCAGCATCATAAAAGAGATGGAATCTTGAATTAGAAACAACAAATGCTGGTAGGCAGATGTCTGCAAAATACGATACGCTTGTTCCATATTTCCCAATTTCTGATGACAAGCGGCAGTAAGTTCACTGTCTTGCGCAATCGGACGTGGGATTTCTCCTAACAGCTGTAAGGCATCCATGGGTTTATCGCTGGCAATGTATGCCATAATTTCCAAGGTGAGAGTTTCTTTTGTCAAGGTCGGATCCTTACATTCTTTTTCTACATAGTGACAAAGTTTTAAAGCCTCATCTAAGATCTTTGCAGGATCTTTAAATAATGTGGCATGATTCAAATACAAAACAATCATCTTATATAAGAAAGGGAAACATGCGTGGTACGTATGCAACAATTCTTCACAATGCTTCAAAGCCTCATCACTGTCGTGGGCGATTTCATCAGATAATTGATGATAGAGTTCAACAATAGCTTCTTGTGTTAACTGTGGCTCATATCCCATGAGTTCATCCACAGTGACATTGAATAGAGTGGCAAGTTGAGGAAGAAAAATGATATCCGGATAGGATGTGTTGGTTTCCCATTTTGAAACAGAAGATTTACTGACGCCGATCCAGTTGGCTAATTGATCTTGTGTGATGTTGGCTTTTCTGCGTAAGGCAGCGATATTTTCTCCAAGTTTTAGTGGTTTCATAAATTCTAACCTTCTTTCTTGGTTTCATTATAAGTGGAAGATAGGTATAAAACAATGGATTGTGTCGCAACAATAAGAAGAAAAGTTGCTTAATAGGAAACTTAGCGAAATGATTGATCGTTGTGATGCAGGTGGAATACGTAAGATTATAGTACAGATAATAGTGCTATTTTTAAAATATATCTTGCATGATTAGTTGTTTTATGGTAATATATGAATCACCGATGGAGGTTTAGCTCAGTTGGGAGAGCGTCTGCCTTACAAGCAGAGGGTCGGGGGTTCAAGTCCCTCAACCTCCACCATAAATAAACAACCCACGGCACTGCTTGAATGGCAGCGCTTTTTTAATATCGAAACCTCCATCAGCAAATAGGGAACTAAAGATCGAATGAGAAAAATAATATGAGTTTGTACATAGCTCAGAATAAACAACCCACGGCACTGCTTGAATGGAGCGCTTTTTTAATATTGAAACCTCCAACAGCAAATAGGGAACTAAAGATCGAATGAGAAAAATAACATAAGTTTGTACATAAGCTTAGGATAAACAACCTATGGCAGTGCTTTTTTAAAACCAGCCAAATGGGAACAAATTATGATATCATAATACTAAAAGAAAGAGGTGTGTTATATGGCAAAGATACTTTATGATGCAAATTATGATAAAGAACTTGTCGCAAAACGCAATCAATGTCATGATCTGTGTCACCAATATAATCAGCTACTGCCTACAGCTGTGGAAGAACGTAAGAAAGTCTTACAAGCTATCATAGGGGAAATGGAAGATGACCTAATTATTGAACAACCATTTTATTGTGATTATGGGACCAATATCCGCTTAGGGAAACAAGTGTATTTGAATATGCATACCATCATGCTGGATGCTGCTGAAATACATGTAGAAGATCATGTGTTTGTGGGCCCAAACTGTGCTTTCTATACAGCGGGTCATCCTTTCTCTATAGAAGATCGTCGAGCAGGTTTAGAGTATGCTTTGCCTATACATGTTGAAGAAGATGTTTGGATTGGTGGCAATACGGTAGTAATGGCAGGAGTCACGATAGGAAAAGGTAGTGTGATTGGGGCAGGCAGCGTAGTCACAAAAGATATTCCACCATATGTATTAGCCGCTGGAAATCCATGTCGCATCATTCGTTCTATAAAAGAAGAAGCAAAAATAAAAAGCGATTGCCAATAACTTGTGACAATCGCTTTTTTTACGCTTAACTGAAAGCTACTATACGCTACAGCCTTCTGATTTGCTTATGAAATATTAGAGAAATACTCTCTTTATCCCACTTATTGTTTGTCTAATTGTTCTTGAAGATACGCAGCGGTTGCTTCATCCGCAAATTTCAGCAGATGAAGATAATTGTTCTTGGTGATGTATTCAGTTATTCCCACATTCTCATAAGTCTTTTTCAATAATAAGGAATACAAAGGCTGGTCATCGGCTTCATGCAGATGAGCGCTGATTTCCATAAAGTAGAAATCCTGATATTCCAAGGAGATGAAATCAAAGATTTCTTCTAGATTATTACATGCAAACAGCTGTTCCTTTAGTTCTGGAGTCTTATATGTTTCCCAATCCTCTTTGTTGGTAAATGTTATATTTTGAAAAGGGAAGACATAGGTTGTATGATCATCTTTTTTCGTTTTTATATCCCCATAGCTTAGGGTATATCTCCATAAGAATTCTTTGTGGTTTTGCAGATCTAACATAGCCATTCCTTCTTTCTTTCTCATACACTTCCTTTATTATAAAGAAATTCATGATACTATACAAGTGAGTTCTTTATGAGGGATAGAAAATGAAATGATGTATATTGGATAGATAAGAATATTTTATCTTATGAAAATATTTCCTTATTTGTCCTTTTTCTTGATGTATGCTAAGATATCGAGGTATGACACTATGGAGGTAAAGTAAGTGAAAGATGCGTTAAGAGAGGAATTGCGTGAAGAGATACGATTGTTTCATGAACAGACACAGCAATTTATAAATAAGCAAATCAGCGTGAAGGATTTTAAAGGATTCAGCGGTGGTTTTGGCAGTTATGCACAGCGTGGTGCACAGACGTTTATGTTACGTCTGCGTATGAACCAAGGGGTAGTAACGAAGGATAAATTAAAGTTTTTATGTGATACCAGTGAACAGCACGGTGTTACCAAACTGCATTTTACAACTTGTCAGACGATTCAGATGCATGATTTAAGTGGAACTGAGATTCCCTATATCATGTCAGATGCTTTGGATCATGATATTGTATGTCGTGGCGGCGGTGGTGATTTTCCACGTAATGTTATGTGTTCACCACTTAGTGGTGTAGATCCGGATGAGTATTTTGATGTACGCCCTTATGCGGAATGTGTTGGGGATTATTTATTAAGCATTGTTAATAAGTTTACCTTGCCAAGAAAGCTAAAGGTAGCTTTCAGTAGTTCGGATAAGAATGAAACCCATGCCAATTTCCGTGATTTAGGATTTTGTGCAAATGCCGACCATACTTTTGATGTGTATTGTGCCGGAGGCTTGGGAAATAATCCTCGCATGGGTGTGAAGGTTGGTCATCATGTACAGCCGGATACGATTCTGTTTTATGTATCTGCCATGGTGTTGATGTTTATGGAACATGGCGATTATGTAAACCGTGCGAAAGCAAGAACACGATATTTACAGGATACACTTGGGGTAGATGGATTGGTTCAGGATTATCAGGATAAGGTAGAAAAGGCGTTGCGCGGGGAAAATTTGATGGTACATATTGAAGAACCTGTGCTAAAGAAAACAGGGGATAAAACACTGTCTGATCGTCGTGTGATTGCCCAGAAACAACAGGGGTTATATGCTGTGTATTATCATCCACTTGGCGGCTGTCTGGCACCTCAGAAATTACGTCAGATCTATGAAACTATCAAGGACATGGAAGATGTAGAATTGCGTATCACCCCACAACAAGGAGTTTATATCATCAATTGTACAGCTGATGAGGCGAAAGCGGTGCTGGCTATCACAGAGGATGGAGCACGCAATCGTTTTGAGGAAAGTGTTTCTTGCATTGGCGCATCCATATGTCAGGTAGGCTTGCGTGATTCTCAAGGTACTTTACGTGAAGCTATCATGTACTTTAGAGAAAAGGACTATCCTGCAGATGTCTTACCGCGTATCTTTATCTCCGGTTGTACCAGTTCTTGTGGAACCAATCAAATCGGAGCTATTGGTTTTCAGGGTACAGTCAAGGTGATTGATAAAAAGCCATATCCGGCTTTTCAAGTAAGTTTGTATGGGAATGATCATGCCAAAGATACCCGGTTTGGGGATATAGTAGGTGCTGTATTGGCAGATGATCTTTGTTTGTTTTTACAGGCGATTGCCGATCATGTCAGTGCGCATGGTGAATCTTATGAGGCATGGATTGCCCATAACGCTGATGAAATGGAAGCCATTTTAAAGAAGTATATCAAATAGATTAAAACAAAGAATATATAAAATAGGGTAAAAGTGTTTTTTGAATTAAGAAATGGTATCAAGTATTTTAACTTCATGCATATAAAAAGATGATGTAGATCCTACTCCCTAAACGGGGAAGACAGGAAACACCATCTTTTTTATTCTAGCAATCGTTTAGATTTCTTAACGAAGTAAGGGCAGACTTCCACTTAAACGGTTAATGCTTTTCTTAGGGCCTAACAAAGCAATTCCATAATATTCGATGGTTTCTTGTGTAGCCTTTTTCATCTTTTGAATATAGTCGTCATAGTCTAAACAACTTTGGGCAATGTTGGTAAAGTCAACGAAATAAACATCTTCCATCGTTTGGACCTTTTGGTAGATCGAAGCTAAAGTTTCCTGGTTGGCTTTAAGAATGGGCAGTGGGTACTGCACAATGCCGGGATGTTTTCCCTCAGTGCTATCATAAACATCCTCACGCGCTAATGTCGGCGCATGTTTACCTAAGGATACGCCAAGAATAGCCGCTGTATTGGCCATGATGCCAAGGGGCAAATCTTCCCATAAGATACATACACTTTTAATTTCCATAATGTTTTTTTGTATACGATCTATCTTGTAAAGCTATCGTATACTTACTCCTTCCTTTTATTACTTTTATATAATGTATTTCATAAGATTAGCAGATGTCTTTTGGGACACTTGTTTTTGCTTGTTTATGAATAGGTAATGCAGTGCTTTCTTTCTTTTGCAAATCTTGTGATAAAAATAAGCCGCATATAGTAAAGATGATTCCTATCAGTTTTTTCATACTGATGGATTCTTGTAAGATAAGAAAAGATGTTAATGCGGTAATGACAGGTACTAAGTAAATATAGACACTTGTCTGTATAGAACCTAAAATAGATACTGCCTTGTTCCAGGTCACAAAGCATAATGCCGAGGCACCAAAGCCTAAAAATAGTAAATTGCCGATTACAGGCCAACCACCATGCCAGATTTGTGAAACGTGAAAGGTATCTTGCGTTAGAATGATTGGTATCATGAAGAGTAAACCATAAAAGAAGGTTCTGCGTGTTATGCCAATGGTTGTCATATGAAAAGTAGAAAGTTTGCGACAGAGCAGAGAATAGATGGACCAAACAAGAGCTGCTAGCAAAGCCAATACATCGCCATAAGGATGAAAGGATACATCGGCATTATCCGGTATGCTGATAAGTAAGATACCAAGCATTGCCAAAGCAAATCCTATATAAAAGAAGCGCCCTTTGGAGGATTCCTTCATGATCTTTGAGCTTAAGAAAGCAGTAAAAAAAGGAGCAATCGAGATAATGACGCCGACATTGGTCGTTTGTGTATACAGCAAAGCGATATTTTCTAACAGATAATATAAGGTAATTCCGCAAAGCCCGGCACCTGCAAACCATCGTTCCAGTTTTTTATCTTCTAGTGTACAACGATGCGGATACATGATCCATAGCGTGAGATAGCCAATCACAAAGCGGGTAAATAAAATCTGTAAAGGGGTCATGTCGGTTAATAAAATTTTAGTTGAGATAAAGGTAGTGCCCCATATGAAAATGGTGAGAAAGGCACATAGATGTCCTTGTTTTCGATTATTCGTCATGCATAGCTCCTTTCAGGAAGATACGCTGGTATTGTTTTGGTGTCAGTCCGATAAACATTTTAAAAAAATTGGTAAAATGACTCTGATCACTAAAACCGGCTGCCATTGCGGCATCTTTTAAAGAGAGTCCTTTTTCTAACATCTTTTTTGCCTGAT
Organism: Longicatena caecimuris; assembly: GCF_018406465.1. Lineage (GTDB taxonomy): Bacteria > Bacillota_I > Bacilli_A > Erysipelotrichales > Erysipelotrichaceae > Longicatena > Longicatena caecimuris. The sequence goes on along the minus strand of NZ_AP024510.1, from coordinate 2,610,546 downwards.
GAATACGAACAGTTTGTAAATAGCGATAACAGGATACTCCGGTTTGTCGAGTAAAGGCATTTAATAAATAAGATTTACTGAAATGCGATAGTTCGCTTAGCGTTTGCAGTGTAATGTTTTCTGCATAATGTTCTTCCATATATGCGCATAATTTTTGTATTGGTTCCTCTAGCGGTGCATCTTCTTTTTCTATTTCCATATAGTTTTCCATGAGTGGCTGCATCAAAAAGTATAATGCTTCTTCTTTCTCTAGAGTACAAGCCTGTTCCATGATTGCCTGATAAAGTGAGGATAACTGCTGGGTATATTCACAGTTTTTAATAAGCGGTGTCGTGAAATGAGGAAGCTGCTTTGTTTGAAAGAGCTCTTCCATGATCGTTTGCATGACCTCGGGCTGAATATTAACAGCTCGATAATCCAAAATGGAATCATCAAGTGGAGCGCAATGATGATTATCTAATGGATTGAATAAGATCATATCGCCTTTTTCACATACATATTCTTTATGACGGCACCACATCTGACGCTTGCCGCCTTCAATAAAGCCAATGACATAATACGGATGAAAATGGTTTGGAAACTTTTGCACAATGCCATGCAGCTGATAAGCTTCAATTTGCAAATCATTATCAAACCATACTTCACGGTGTTCCTTTTCCATAGAATACTTCCTTTCCAATGTCCTTATTTTATCATGAAGCGATAAGTATTTCTTGTAGGATATCACATAAATGCCATTTTGGCATAAAGAAAAGAGCCATTCCATAAAACGGCTCTTTTCAATGTTAAACATTACTTTTGAAACTGTGGTAAATAAGCTTTATGTGCTTCTAACAATTCATCGATGACCACATTGGCCAGTTCATCACTTGGACATAGAGGGTTCATATTTAATGCGGTCACTGCCAAATCACGGTTCCCTGTGACAGCAGCTTCAACGACCATGCGTTCAAACGACTTCATCATTTGTACATAACCATTAATGGTACATTTTAATTCACCGGTTGCGATAGGTTTAGGACCATCCGCGGTTATCCGACAGGCTACTTCAACAGCACTGTCATGAGGCAGATTGCTTATCGCTCCGTTGTTTCTTACATCTACGTACTGAATATCACCGGTATCATTATAAATAGACTGAATTAAGTTGCATGCGGCATCAGAATATCTAGCACCGCCACGTTGTTCCAGCTGTTTCGGTTTGACATCTAGTTCTTGATGGCTGTACAGGGCAAAGAGTTCTTTTTCAACCTGTGATACAACTTCGCCACGCACCGTACCTTCTTTCCATTGTTCCAGCTCTTCGTCCAGCTGTTCCTTTGTAAAGAAATAGTAATTATGATAGGGACATGGTATGGCATGTAAACCGCGTATAAAGGAAGGAGAATATGGCAAAGAGATAAAGTTTTTCATTGCAAGCGTATCTTCAGCAGTCACATTTGCATACTTTTCCACGATAGTATCCATGACAGAACTGCCATCGACAAAAACATCAGTCGCAAAGATAAAATGATTTACACCTTGTAACTCTAAGGTTACACGGTTTTCTTCAACACCGAGAATCTTGGCAATGCCAGCAACCATATTCACAGGAACATTGCATAAGCCAATCACCTTTTTAAAATCAGTATAGCGCAGTATGGCTTCAGTGACCATACCGGCAGGATTGGTAAAGTTGATCATCCATGCATTTGGGCATAGTTTCTGCATATCTTTGACAATGTCAAGAATGACGGGAATCGTACGGAAAGCTTTAAACATACCGCCGGCACCATTGGTTTCTTGACCAATCATACCATGCGATAATGGGATTCGCTCATCCTCCACGCGTGCAGGAAGACGACCGATACGCATTTGTGTTGTTACAAAGTCAGCATCCTTTAAGGCTTCTTGACGATCATAACTGAGAATGACCTTCATAGGAAGATTGGCTTTTTTAACCATTCGCTGCGCAAGAGCACCGACGGTTTCCAGCTTTTCTCTGCCTTCTTCAATATCAACTAACCAAAGTTCGCGAACCGGTAGGGTATCATAACGTTTAATGAATCCCTCCACTAATTCTGGTGTATAACTGCTGCCGCCTCCAATTGTTACAATTTTAACAGTATCTTTCTTCATAAATGCCTCCTCATCGTTGTAAAGTGGACTATACCATTTGAATGAATTGACCGTATAAACCCAAGTGGTCTATACCATAATAACATACCTGTGTAAGCGTGTCCATACGAATGTGAGGTTTTTCTTAACTTTCTTTCTTATGATGTTATTGATTCAAATAAAATCCTTTCTTTATTGTATTTTATGCGCATATAGTCACAAATATGATAGCTCAAAACTTTTTTTAAAAAAAGAAAGAAAACGGTTGCATAAATTTTTAAACGTGTTATCATAAGTGTGTAAAGTGGTATATACCAAGTGGAAAGGAGGAATTCACATGATTAAAATTCTGCTTGTTTGTTCTGCCGGAATGTCAACCAGCTTGATGGTAAACAAAATGAAAGATGCTGCCGCACAAAGAGGTATCGAAGCTGAAATTTGGGCAGTAGGTGATGCAGAAGCAGCAAATAATATTGGCAACGCTGATATTATGATGTTGGGACCTCAGGTTAGATTCCTGGAGTCAAAAATGAAGGGTATTGCCGGAGAGAAACCGGTAACTGTTATCGACATGCAGGCGTATGCGATGATGAACGGTGCGAAAGTATTAGATCAAGCACTGAAACTGCTGGGGAAATAACACAATTACCAGCTTAAATTTAACTCAAACTCAAAACGCAAAAACTCAATTAGTGAAAGGAAAGAAAAATTATGAATGCTTTTATGGATTGGATGGAAAAGCACTTTATGCCAATTGCTGCTAAAATCGGCAGTCAAAGACATTTAGTTGCTGTCCGTGATGGATTCATTTCCATCATGCCGGTTACCATGGTAGGTAGTTTGGCAGTATTGCTAAACGTATTCCTGCGCGATTTACCAAATACATGGTGGGGTGAAGGCAATGAATTTGTTGCTAATGTGCAGCAAATCATCAATGTAAACGGAAACGTTTACTTTGGCTCTATTGTTATTTTAGGTTTGTGTTTCACATTCTCATTAGGATATCATCTGGCAAAATCTTATGATGTCAACCCAATCGCCGGTGGCGTTGTTGCATTTGCTGCCGTTGTTACTTGTATGGGACAAAGTGCTATCTTTGATTATGAATTACCAGGTGTTGCAACTTCTGCACTGGATGCTTTAAAGGGTGCCGGTTTAGATGTTGCCTTAAATGATGCCGGAAAAGCCGTTGTTTTACATGGTGCCAGCGGTTGGGGCTATTTAGGTTCCAGTTATACAGGTGCTAGTGGATTGTTTACTTGTCTGATTGTTGGTATCTTATCTAGCATGATCTATATTAAATTAATGATTAAGAAAATTACGATCAAGCTTCCTGATTCTGTACCTCCAGCAGTAAGTAACGCATTTGCTGCTATCATTCCTGGTGTCATTGCTATTTACGTATTTGGTATCGTAACACAAATTTGTGTTGCTTGCACTGGCTCTTATCCAAACGACTTGATCGTTGAATATATTCAGAAACCTTTGCTTGGCTTATCGCAGGGATTCTTCAGTGTTATCCTGATTGTCTTCTTGGTACAGCTGTTCTGGTTCTTTGGTTTGCATGGTTCCAATGTTATGGCACCAGTTATCGAGGGTGTGTATACACCTGCGTTGCTGGAAAACTTGGATTTCTTCAATAAACATCATACAACTGTCGGTATGCCTTACGATTGGACACGTGGCTCCTTTGATGCTTATGCACAAATGGGTGGTTCCGGGGTAACCCTAGGTTTACTGATTGCCATCCTGATTTTCTCTAAACGAGATGATTCTAAGGCCGTTGCAAAATTAGCAGCTCCTATGGGTATCTTCAATATCAATGAACCTGTTATCTTCGGTATGCCAATTGTATTGAATCCGATTTATATCATTCCTTGGCTGATCGTTCCACCTATATGTGCAGCTATCGCTTTAGGCTTTACAATGGCTGGCATTATTCCTCCTGTATTTGTTCAGGTACCTTGGGTTATGCCTGTTGGTATCTACGCATTTATGGGAACTGGCGGTAACATTCTTGCTGCATTGGTTTCAATCTTATGTTTGGGCGTTTCCTTTGTATTATGGACACCATTCGTTATGTTGGCAAACCGTATGCAAGCAAAAGAAAACGAAGGTCAGTTTGACACAGAATAAGCAGTACACTTGCAGGGAGGGGAAAATCCCTTCTCTGCTTTTTTAAAAAAGGAGAATATAACCATGGAAGGTATTGAACTAATTTGTTTCCAGATCATTTCTGCAGTAGGTATGGCAAGAGGAAGCTACATTGAAGCAATTGATCTGGCAGAACAGGGTAAATTCGACGAAGCTGAAGCAAAAATTAAAGAAGGCGATGAATTCTTCACCGGTGGACACAGTGCACATGCACAGCTGATTCAAAAAGAAGCAAACGGTGAAAACACAGAAGTTGTATTACTGCTGGTTCATGCAGAGGATCAATTGATGTCTGCTGAATCATTTAAGATTCTGGCAGAAAAATTTATCGCATTAAATAAAAAAATTGAAAACAAATAAGGAAACTTATCAACATAAATGATGAAGAAAGAGGTAATACGTATGGAAAAGTGGGCATCTTGGCAGGTCTTTATGATCGGTATCGGATTATTATTTATTATGTTTTCACAACAAATGGCAAATCCATTTCCAATGATCATTGGAGGATTGTCGATTGTTTTGTTAGGTGTCATCATTCTGAAAAAGTCTGCCCAAAAGGAAAGGAGGAAGAATGGGAAATGGTAGAATTTCCAAAATCATTCTTCTTCGGAAGCGCAACCAGCGCTACACAATGCGAAGGTGCTCATACATCGTATGATAAAGGAGCAGATATCTGGGATCTTTGGTATGAACAAGAACCATTTAAATTTCATGATGAAATTGGTCCAGGCACAACTTCCACTTTTTATGAACACTATCAAAGTGATATCCAGCTTTTAAAAGCAACCGGACACAATTCTTTTCGGACATCTATCAGCTGGTCGCGCTTGTTCCCAAAAGGATATGGTGAAATCAATGAAGATGCTGTTCGCTTTTATAAAGATGTATTTCAAGAATTAAAGGCGAATGGTATTGAACCTTTTGTGAATTTATATCACTTTGATATGCCAGCAGCTTTGCAGGAAATCGGCGGTTGGGAAAATCGACAGGTAGTTGCATATTATCAAGTATATGCAAAAACTTGTTTTACCTTATTCCATGAAGAGGTAAAACATTGGTTTACCTTTAATGAACCTATTGTCCATGTGGAATGTGGTTATTTAAGTTGTTATCACTATCCATGTAAGGTAGATCCCAAAGCGGCAGTTCAAGTAGCATACCACACAGCACTTGCCAGTGCCCTAGCCATTCGGGAATATCACAAGATTGATAAGGAAGGCAAGATCGGTATCGTGTTAAATTTGACTCCGGCATATCCTCGAAGTGATCATCCGGCAGATGTAAAAGCGGCTACAATCGCCGAATTGTTTGCGAATAAGAGTTTTCTGGATCCTTCTGTTAAGGGTGAATATGATCCCATGTTAGTTGAAATTATTCGTAAACATGACTTAATGCCAACATATACACAAGAAGATTTGCAAGTGATTAAAGAAAATCGTGTTGACTTCTTAGGGGTTAATTATTATCAGCCGGTGCGGGTTTGTGCAAAAGCCAATATGCCTAATCCGGATGCTCCTTTTACACCAGAATATTACTTTGATCATTATGAAATGCCGGGAAGAAAGATGAATCCTTATCGTGGATGGGAAATTTATCCAAAGGGGATCTATGATATTGCGATGAATATTCGTGATAACTATGGCAACATTGAATGGATGATTACGGAAAATGGTATGGGTGTGGAAAATGAAGAACGCTTCCGTAAAGATGGAAGAATTAAAGATGACTATCGTATAGCATTCTTTAAAGACCATTTAACATGGCTGGCAAAAGGCATAAAAGAAGGCAGTCATTGTATCGGTTACCATGTCTGGACCTTTATTGATTGTTGGAGCTGGCTGAATGCCTATAAGAATCGTTATGGTTTGGTAGAACTAAACCTTGCAACACAAGAAAGAATCATTAAAAAAAGTGGTCGCTGGTTTAAAGAACTGGCAGAACACCATGGCTTTGAATAGATTTGTAATACAAGAGAGATTTATGTATAATACCTTTATAAATAAGCGTTTTTAAGGAGTGAGCAAGATGATACAGGTACAGGAATTGTTATATATTGATGCAGCTGATTTCTTCAAGCACATCGCTGAATCTGTTGCGTACGATATTTCTGAAGCAACTGGGAAAAAGGTACGTGTCAAACAGCTTCATAAAGGGTTTTCTTATAAGAAAACGATGAAGAATAAAGTAGGACGCAAAGGGGAAGTGGATATCAATATCACAGAATGGGATCCACCGCATATTTACAAAGCCGAGTTTTCCTCTTATGGAGGGGTGAACACGTTAAGCTATGAGATTGAAGATTTAGCAGACGGTCGTATCGGAGTAACCTATAGCGAAGATTTTAAAGGAAGAAACAGAAGCAGTGACTGGAACTTCAAGCTTATGAACTTGTTTTATAAAGGTAGAGCAAAAAAACGTGCAACACGACTGTTAAGAGCCGTTGAAAAATATGCACAAGAAGAAAAAGCAAAAGAAAATAAAATAGAAGATAACCAAGAAGCATAGGCTGTCAACTCAAAGGAGGCTAATCATGGCTAGATTAGGAATCTGTCTGTATCCGGAGCATTCCACTTTGGAAAAGGACAAAGAGTATATCACACTGGCGGCAAAATATGGTTTCAAAAGGATCTTTACATGTTTATTAAGTGTGGAAAAAAGCAGGGAAGAAATCGTCAAAGAATTTCGCGAACTGATGGACCATGCACACACTTATGGCATGGAAGTTATCTTGGATGTCGCGCCTTTCGTCTTTGAACGTTTAGGCGTATCCTATGATGATCTTTCTTTCTTTAAAGAAATGCATGCAGATGGCATTCGTCTGGATGAGGGATTCGATTCTTTGAAGGAAGCACAAATGACCTATAATCCAGAACATTTGAAAATTGAAATCAATGCCAGTTTAGGTACAAAATATTTAGATAACATCATGAGTCATTATCCCAATTTGGATACGATCATCACCTGTCATAACTTTTATCCACAGCGTTACAGTGGATTGAGTTATGCACACTTTGCAAAATGCAGTAGCGATATTAAGGCGCAAAATATTAAGGTGGCTGCTTTTATTTCTTCACAACAGCCCAATACCTTTGGACCTTGGCCGGTCAATGAAGGCTTATGTACCTTAGAAATGCATCGTGATTTACCGGTTGATGTTGCCGCAAGACATTTATTTGCGACACGTTTGGTAGATGATGTTATCATTGCCAATTGCTTCGCCAGTGAAGAAGAATTGGCTATATTATCCAAGATTGATCCGGGTAAATTAACCTTTAAGATTGATTTTGAGGCGGATTTACTTCCTACAGAAGAGAAAATCTTATATGAACATCCACACTTTGTCAGAGGTGATATGAGTGAATACATGGCACGAAGTACCATGCCTCGGGTAACCTTTGCGAAAGAAAGTGTGCCACCAAAGAATACAAGAGATTTGAAACGTGGCGATGTTGTCATTATCAATGATAAGTATGCACGTTACAAAGGGGAATTGCACATTGTCTTGAAAGATATGCCAAATGATGGAAGGAAAAATGTTATTGGACATATTCCAGCCAACGAAACCATGTTATTGGATTATATTAAACCATGGCTGACTTTTGGCTTTATGAAATAAGATAAAAGCTTCATCGGAAAGGGAGGTGAATGACTTGGCTACCCCACGTTACCTCGAAATTAAGCAACAGCTATTAGATGAGATCAATGGGAAACCAGTGAATTCACCGATAGCATCTGAGCGCGAACTGGCAATTCGGTTTGACGCCAGTCGTATGACCGTCCGCAATGCTGTAAATGAGCTTGTGGAAGAAGGTGTGTTATATCGCGACAAGAATAAGGGTACATTTGTCGCTGACCGTAAACTGATTAAGAAAAATCTAACTTCAGAATTATTACAGGAACATGATGCCATGGATTTCAGCGTTATTTATTTTTCTGTAAAAAAGGCCGAAGAAATGGCGCCTTACCTAGAAATAAAAGAAACGGATTATATGTTGAGAGTAGTACGCGTCAATAAGATTAATCATCGTCCATTGAGTGTAGAAGAGGTATATTTCATCCGAAGTTTGGTGAGCGACGATGAAATTAACCATTTAAAAGAGCTGCTGAATCTGAACAGTTATATTGAACAGGGGACGGTAACCCAACGATTTCATCCAATGATCGTGCCTGCACAATATGCCAATCAGTTAAAAATAAAGATTACAACACCAATCATTATGGCAGAAAGTACGATTCGCAGTAAAAATGGTAAACCTCTGGTTTACATAAAAACGTTTTATAACCCTTTCGAAAAAACAATCGAAATTACTTCATAATACCTGTTCTGCAGGTATTTTTTCTATAAAAAAGATTAAAAATCTGATCATCTGCATAAACACAGGGACTTTAAGCAATATGAATGAAAAGGCAAAAGAGATTTACCACTAATTTACTAGATTGAAAGAACCTTGATACGTCAAAGAAAATAGCATTTCATACAAGATATGAGATGTCTTTTCGTTGCTGTAACACAGCATAACTTGTCCTTTTTCTGCTTGATTATCTATCATTTTTTAGAGCATGCATTGTCAAGAGCTTGTTGCGTAAGCAATGCTTGCACTCTTGAAAAAACATGGGATAAAAAAATATATATAACATATAGCAGAAAACGGATGACGGTCTATATTGCAAATGTTATAATATTGTCAATTACCTTATTTATACGGGAGAAGAATATTATGGATTTTGCTATATTTAGATTGTTTATACGGGTTTCATTATTTGTTATAGCTTTAATTGCTTGTATTATCTATCTTATCAAAAAGAGAAAGCTTGTTTATGCGATATTTTTTGATAAAGAAGCGATAAAAAAAGAATATACTGGAAAAAACGATATAATATTTCTTCGATTGGCGAATGCCGTCTTTATGATAATTGCCATTCTTTTAATCTTATATTTGAAAGATTTTGTTTTAGATATGCCTTATATCATAAACAAACAGTATAGCTATGCAGAAGGATATGTGACTGAACAAGCTCATGGTGGTGCGGATGTATCTTCTGAAAGAAGAAGTATTTTTCTATATGATGAAGTTACAAATGATGAAATCGAATTTACAGTATTTTCTGGGTATGTTGATAAACATACTTATTTAAAAATACAGTATCTTCCACATACGAAATATGGTGCTATTTTAGAAGATAAATAACATACAATTTTTTCTTTTTTGGTAATGTGATGCTATTAGTTGAACAGACGGAGTGAGCCTGCGGCGAGCGAAGATTAAGCCCCCGTTATCTAAAAAAGGGGGCAGAAAAAACAAAAGACAATGGACATTCACAAACGGAAAAAGCTGTATTTACAAGGTAAAACTGCATTTTATAAGGTGTGATATAAAAAGTATCTATTTCACACGGCAAATATATATAAACTTATTGAGGAGGATTATGTAAATGAATATTGCAATGATTTTAATAGGTGGTCTTATTTTTCTTTCTTTTCCAGTTATTGTTTTGCAAAAAATCAAAAAAATGAAACAAGAAAATACAGACGAGGCAAAGAAAAAATTAAATTTATTTCTTATTTGTATGATGCCCGTTCCAGTAATAGCTATTGTACTTATTTTACTTGGTCTTAAAGCATTTATATAGTAAACATCAAAGCTTTATAAGTGAAATGAGGGATTCTATGGATAAAAAGGAACTTATAAAACTTTATTTACAAAATGTGGATAAAATGTTCGGATATGCCAACATGGACGCATATATTGATGAGCGATTAAAGAAATATATGAAATACTTGTCAAAGTGAAGAACCACTATTGTTGTTGAATGATTTTGAAAAAATTGATTTACCGATTATGTATTTAACAGCAGGTAAAAAAAGACTTTTGGATATTGAAAATTATAGGCAAGAAGTGGTAAAGAAAATACAAGCACTTCATTACGATCAGAGTAGTTGGTCTTAGGATAGACTGCTTTTTCTATACATCTTTTTATTGACAGGCAATTATCAAGATACGGTAGTTGCCTTTTTTGATTGGAGGAATTTTAGAATGAATGATAAAAACTTTATTGAAGAATTAAGGCAAAAACGTGCCACCCAAATAAATAAACGGTTTTATTACTTGTGGTGTTAACTGTCTAAGTAGAAAATGATACTACATCTGATAACATATGGATGTCAAAAGAGTAGGACTCACACGAAACGGTGAACTTGCTTTTTTCTATTCCTTTCGACAAATGATATGAGAACGGTTCCATTCTTTATGAATTCATACAAATGATGTGAATTGTCATGGAAATATAGCACGGACACTATAAAAATATGCAGAATTTTAGTATAATGAAAGATATTGCGCAGGAGGTAATCATATGGAACAAGAGCTGTTTGAGAAATATACGAAAACATATGGAAAACGCTTTACAAGAAAGCAAAAACATAAATTTGCAAAAGCTTTGCATGAAGACATGACGCAAGCCGGTTATGAAAAGACGATGATAAAAGGCAGCAAGCTCATCGTTATGAAAGCTGAGGATTATTTTTATGGCAATCGCAAGCGTATGAAGACGGTCATCGTTGTGCCATATGATACACCGGAACGTAAATTCTGGCATAAGGTCTTTTACTTTCCTCTTGATGGAACGAAAACCATGAATAAAACCTTAATTGCTACTTATGTACCGATTATCTTATTATATGTATTTATTTTAGCGGGGCTGTATATTGGTGGAAATTTTCTAAGTGCGCCCACAATGGCAAATTTAATGTCCTTTCTGATGTTTGTACTGGTAATCTTTTTGATCTATCTGATGGTACATGGCATCGGTAACCGCCATAATGTGAATCGTAATTCCAGTGCAGTGGCGGCTGCGGTGGCATTAGCTAAAAGTTTGGATAAAGATGAACGTCAACGTATTGCGTTTCTGTTTACGGATAAAAATAAAGGGAGCTTTTTAGGAGCGAGATGTGCTGATGAGGACTTTGTCAAGGATGGTAAGAATCCAAATGTGATTTGCTTAGACTGTATCGGTAAAGGGGATACAACAATGATTGGTTATAATCCTAGCAATCGTAAGCTGGCAATGGAAATTGCTAAGTGTTATCCAGAAAAAGGGAAACAAATAGAAACTATTAAGCTAGATGAATCTATGCGTGTACAAACTGCAATGTCTTATTTCCGTAAAGCCGTTGTGATTGCCAGTGGTACTCTTGATGAAGATCATCGTCTGTATGTGATGGGAACAGGGACCGGTAAAGATCGGGATGCTGATGCCACACAGATAACAAAAATTATCAACATGTTGCAGGCTTATATCAAAAGCCAAAAATAAGTAGAGAAGGAGGGAATGTATGTTAAGAAAAATCTTATCCCTTTTACATAACAAAATATTTATTGTCGCTGTCTTGATTCTGATACAGTTGGGAGTATTCTTTGGTATCGTTTTTCAGCTGAGCGAATACTTTGTCTGGATTTATTTTCTCTTAATTGCATTAAGCTTTATCATCAGTGTGTATGTCATTAACCGCAATGATAATCCTACCTATAAGATGACATGGGTCTTGTTGATTATGGCATTACCGGTGTTTGGTGGATTGATTTATTTATTGTTTGGCGGTCAGAAGGTGCCCAAAGAATTGCGTATTCGTGATAATCAGGCATTTAGTGAATATAAGGAAATCATATGGCAAAATGCTGAAATCATGGAAGAATTGCAAAATAGTGATACAGCAGCATTTAAACAAGCGAATTATTTATGGAAAAATGCCGGCTTTCCTATTTATAAACATACAGAAACAACCTTCTTTCCGATTGGCGAAGATAAATTTACTGTAATGGTAGAAGAATTGAAAAAAGCGGAGAAGTTCATTTTTTTAGAATACTTCATTATCGCTCCGGGTGTCATGTGGGATACGATTTTGGATATTCTGATTGAAAAGGTGAAACAAGGAGTAGAAGTACGTGTATTATATGATGATGCCGGGTGTATTACGACCTTAGCACCTGATTATTATAAGGTGTTACAAGGCTTGGGGATGAAAGCAAAAGTATTCAATCCCATTAAACCAAGACTAGCCATTCAGATGAATAATCGCGATCATCGCAAAATCTTAGTTATTGACGGTAAGGTTGGGATGACCGGTGGTATTAATCTGGCCGATGAGTATATCAATGCGAAAGAACGTTTTGGGCATTGGAAAGATTGCAGTGTCATGTTAAAAGGTGAGGCAGTCTGGAATCTGACATTAATGTTTTTGCAATTCTGGAATTATGATGAAAAGATCAAAGATAATGTATTTGATTTTAAACCGGATTTCAATGAGTTTATAGATATTGAAAATGATGGCTATGTGCAGCCATACAGTGATTCTCCGACAGACAATGAGAATGTAGGGGAATATACACATATCAATATGATCAATGGTGCCAATCGTTATGTTTATGCGACAACGCCTTATTTAGTGATTGACAATGAGATGAAAACAGCACTGACCTTAGCAGCCAAGAATGGTGTAGATGTACGTATTTTAGTACCTCACATTCCGGATAAATGGTATGTATTTGCGGTAACCAGAGCCAATTATCAGCCATTAATAGAAGCTGGTGTTAAAATCTATGAATATACGCCTGGTTTTGTCCATGGAAAGACTTTTGTCGTTGATGATGATATGGCCGTTGTGGGAACTGTTAATATGGATTATCGTTCTTATTATTTACATTATGAATGTGGTGTCTGGTTCTATCGCAGCAAGGTTGTTATGGATGTAAAACAGGATTATTTACATAGTTTGGCAAAATCACATGAAGTTACCTTGGAAGAATGCAAGAATGTGAAACTGCCAGTGCGTATCATGCGTTCCATCTTGAATTTATTTTCACCAATGATGTAACATCAGATGAGGCAAGTAGTCTCATCTTCTTTGTGCGACAGGCAGTCGCTATATTTCAACCATGTACAGGCATGGTTGAAATTCTTTCTTATTAGGGATTGTATTTACGATACGGAGTATAAACGAAATAAATGAATCCTAAAAAGATAGGTGTTACGTAGGTGAAAGTCCTACTCTGTTGAGTTCCAATGCAAGACAGAAAGTCTAAACTAATGCGGTTTCGTGAGAAATTGTATGAAGGAGTTATGGGTAACCGAGAGGCCCACAGACGGATTGGCAGGCCGAAATGTAAAGTGAACTATATAGGCGGCGGGAATACTTGGCGACCATGCGAAAAAATGGGAAGTCTATGTACTAATCTTCTTCAATGAATTGGATGAGAAGATAGGAGTATTAACGTGATGATAGTTGGCATGTCAGTAAGGATATAGCGATAACCCTGTGAGGACTCCATACTCGCAAAGGGTCTTATGATATAAGCGTAATGCGAAATTCATAAGACGTATGGAGTAGTCAGACAAGCTTGTAGTAGCGGAGTAGGTCAAGAAACCAAAGCTTGACTGAATGTGAAGAGGCTTGACCTTATGCGACTTAACTAAATTTCACACAATGGCAATGGTCACGATACTGAGGTATAGACGAACCAGATGTGTGGGGAAGGAGGAAAAGAGTTTTATGAACGAACCACTAAAATTTAAGTGGCATTCTTTATATGGTCAAATGCTGAGAGACAGGAAACTGAGGGAGGCATGGAAACAGGTAAAGACTAATAAAGGAAGCGGAGGGATAGATGGGGAGACCATTGCGGAATTCGATAAAAAGTCGGAAGAAAGAATCCTTGAAATCCTAGAAAAACTTAAAACAAAAACGTATACACCAGCACCTGTAAGAAGAGTGTATATACCTAAGAAGAGTGGAGGTAAAAGACCACTTGGAATACCTGTGATAGAAGATAGAATCATACAACAGACCCTAGTGAATATACTAAGTCCAAAGTTTGAGAATGGAATCTTTCATAAATGTTCCTGTGGATACAGACCCAATTATGGTATGGAGAAAGTAATGCAGTTGATACTGTGGAATATAGAAAAAGGAAGAAATTATATCTATGACTGTGATATAAAAGGATTCTTTGATAATATCCCACATAAACAGTTAATGCGCGTATTGAATAAATATATCGCAGATGGTACAGTGCTGAACCTCATATGGAAATGGCTGAAGGCAGGATATATGGAAGAAGGAAAATATCTTGAAACAAATAGTGGCACACCACAGGGAGGAGTAATCTCTCCATTACTGGCAAACATCTATTTGAATGAACTGGACTGGGAACTGGCGAAAGCAGGAATCTACTTTGTAAGATATGCCGATGATTTTCTACTGTTTGCGGAAAGTGAAGAGAAAATCATAGAGGCAGGAGAACTGGCGCAAAAAGTAATCCAAGAATTAGGCTTGGAAATAGCCATGAACAAGACAAAGATAGTAGATTTTCATGATGACGATTTTACTTTCGTAGGATTTGATTTTCAACATTGGAGAAATAGAAAGAAAGATGGGAAACCATACTTTTTAGTAACACCAACGGAAAAGTCATTGAAAGATTTTAAAATGAAAATCAAAGAAAAGACAAAGAAAACATTGACGCTAAGTAAAGAAGAATGGGTCAAAAGAGTGAATTATGTAATCGTTGGTAAAGTAAACTATTATAAGACAGTGCAGAAAGCCATAAAACTGAATGAACAGGCAGGACAGGAAAGTCACTGTTATGTGAAAGGTTGTATTGGAAATCTTCATAAATTGGATGCATATATTAGGCAAAGATTAAGAGTATGCATGATACATAAACATCCAAACATACGCAAAGGATTTGCGAAAATAGGAGTCTGGAATATCGAATTCTTCTGTAAGATAGGATTGATACCCGCGGCATGGCATTATTACAAGGATATGTATCCAAGCTATACAATAGATGTGTATGTGAACAAACAACAGGAAAAGAACAAAGTCAGAAAAGAAAAATATATCAATAAATTAAAAGAACAGGGAATCAAATACTATACACAGGAGAGAATAAAGAAAATCGTAAATTCAGGAGTGAATCTACGATATAGTGGATAACATAAATAAGCATATTGGTAAGCCGTATGCCTTAGTAGGGCACGTACGGTTTGATAAGGGGCGGTAGTTTAATGACTATCGCCTACTTTCTTCATTTGGTTAAAAAGAAGTGAGAAAACGGGATGTTGATGATGTTTCTTTTACGTGAAAATCCCTAGAATACTTTACCTTTTATCAAGATAATAGTATAATATTTAACTATGAGGTGTATAGAATATGACGATAAAAACAGGTTTGATCTGCGAAGGCGGAGGCACAAAGGCTGCATATACTTGCGGTGTTCTACAATGTTTTTTAGATAATGATATTGACTTCCCTTATACGGTAGGCATCAGTGCAGGTGCAGAGGTATTATTACCTTTTGTATCAAAACAACGTGAGCGTTTGCGGATTTCAGGTGTAGATGCCGCAAGCGATCCTAAGGCGATTGGTGTATCACCATTGTTACATGAACGTGGTGTCTTTGGTATTGATCATGTATGTAAATTTATTGAAGAGCATGCACCATTAGATTATGCGGCATTTATGAAAAACCCGACACAGTTGGATATTGGTGTGTATAATATGGATACTAACGAAGTTGAGTACTTTGGCAAAGAATACTTCGATCCGATCGAACAACGTTTGATGAAGGCATCTTGTTCTTTATTTCTATTAACGAGACCGGTGAAATTCCGCAATCATACGTATATGGATGCAGGATTGGTGGATATGATTCCAATTGAACAAAGTATTCGACAGGGCATGGATAAACACGTCTTTATTTCAACAAAAGAAGAAAATTATGTACGCAAACCAGCACCGGGGTGGCAGATACAATTAGCTCGATTGATGTATCCGGGAAATAAACAGATACGTGAATATTTGCGTATTCGTCATGAAAACTACAACCGCCAATGGGGTATTGTGAAAAAGCTGGAAGAAGAGGGAAAAGCAATCGTATTAAGACCAAGTGCCGATTATGGTGTCACGCGTTATACAAGTGATAAGGAATTATTGCAGCGTTGGTTTGACTTAGGTTATGAGGATACGGAAAAACGTTTGACCATGATACGTGAATTTATGGAATCGTAACAGATTCCTTTTTTTGTTGTAAAGTGATAAAAACAATCGACGTTTTTATTGTTAATCGGTATTGAGGATCGTTTACTAGGGCACTCTTAGGAATATTGAATATGAAAGCCTTTTTGTGGCAGCTTTTGACAATCAAAATAATTGGTGTTTATGATTCTGCCATAGCTGTCATCCTTAAGGAACGTTTTTTGATAAGGATAAAAAAGATATTACTAGTCAATCATTCTATCGTCGGAAACAAATTTGCTCTTTACAATCAATCCATAAGAAATGATAAGAGGCAGATCTTGTGAAAAAGCAGGCATTCATCCTCCTGTGTTCTCTTTTATATTTCCGGCTTGTCACACAATGATTAGCTTTTTATAAGAAACTAAGAAAAGCTTGGATAGTTTCAACATCCTGTAGTATACTGAAACAAATGGAGGTATGTTATGAAACAGGTAACGTTTATGATGTTAAAACCAGATGCTTTTGCAAATCATCAGGAAGATGAGGTCGTGGCAATGTTGACTGCCCATGGATTGTGTATTGAGAAAAGCTGTCGTTTAGAAGTGACGATGGAAGTTATGAAAGTTCTTTTAGATCATTATCATGGTGTCATTGATGCCATGGATAAAGAATTTAATTTTCCCGGGAAATTATTTGCGTCTTTTTATTACAATGGTCCAAGATACATTCAGCCAATGCGTGTCAGTTATGATGGTGAAGAAGATATTATCACATTGACTAGACAACTGGTTGGAAAGACAAATCCGGCAGAGGCAGGACCAGAAACGATACGCGGACGCTTTAGTGAAGATAATTATGAGAAAGCAAGTCGTGAAAAGCGATTGGTGAATAATGTGATTCATGCATCTGATGCTAAAGAAAGTGCCGAACGGGAATTACAAATTTGGCAAAATTATTTATAAGAAAATACGAAATGCTGATAAAGCTCTTGTGGATGAAAAAGCTATTGTTAAAACGAAGGTTCGTAATGGAAAGATGAGGAATTCATCTTTTCTTTTACGCTTCTTCATCTTTTAAACAAGCTATAGATTTTCTAATAGATATTACCAGAAATTACCAATTGCATATGATGCGTTCGCTTAATTTTTATTAGGAAATAAGAATTCTCTTTTTTTACATTGACAACGCTGAAAACCAATGCTAGAATGAAATTGTTAATTCAGACTGTTACTCTTTCGAGGCATCACTGAAAATTTTTCAGGGTGTTTTGGAAGAGTTTTTTGTTTGTTGAGGTGAAGGATATGTTGAAAATATTTAAGAGAACAAAAGAAGACGATGTGTATTCTCCGGTCGCAGGAACATGTATAAAAATTGAAGATGTAAAGGACCAAATGTTTGCCAATAAACTGTTGGGTGATGGAATTGCCATTCTTCCATCGAAGGAAACCATCTATGCGCCAATCGATGGCCAATTGATAATGTTGGCGAATACGAAACATGCCTTTGGTATTAAAAATAAACGGGGGTTAGAAATACTGGTGCATGTAGGCTTAGACAGTGTGAAACTAAAGGGGAAAGGTTTTACCGTATATAAAGAGCTACATGAACATGTTCGTAAAGGGGAAGCTATTTTAAGCTTTGATCAAGCATTATTTGAACAAGAGCAAATAGATATGACCGTTCTGATTATTATTACGAGCAAGTCTGTGATTACTCATAAAACTTATGGGCAGGTATCATCTGCGCATAACATCATGAAGATTGCATTGTAATCATCCTATGTATGGAAAGAGGTGAAATGGTATGCGGGTCATTAAGAAATTAAATAATTGTGTTGCCTTATGCATCGATAAAGATCATAACGAATTAATTGCTGTAGGTACTGGCATCGGTTTTGGCAAGATTCCATATGAACTAAAAGACTTAAGCATCATACAAAGAACGTATTACAACGTTGATCAGAAATACTTGCAACTGTTGCAATGTATTGACTATGACGTTATCGATGTGGCTACGAAAATCGTGGATTATGCGAAACGACGTATCCCATACGAATTAAGTTCAAATGTTATCTTTTCATTAGCCGATCATATTCAATTTGCCTTACAAAGGCATCAACAAGGATATATGATGAATTTCATGCTTACGGATGATTTGAAACAATTGTATAAAAAGGAATGTGCTATCGGTACCTATGCATTAACCATCATCCGGAAACAATTAAAGACTACTTTACCTGATGATTAAAAGTATGCCATTGCGTTACATTTTATTAATTATGAAACCACCAATACAAAAGGGCAGAAAGCTGACCATAAAATACTTAACGACATTACGCAAATCATCGAAAGTGAATTTCATATCGAAATTGATAAAGATGGTTTCAACTATGCACGTTTTATCACACATATCCGTTATTTAATGAAACGCATCGCGGAAAAAGAAACATTGAAAACGGAAAATTCCATTCTATATGAAGAAATGGTTGCTAATTTTCCTAAAACGAATGCTTGTGTCCAAAAGCTTTGTACATATTTAGAAAAGAAGATGAATTGTCAATTAGAAAGTGAAGAAATTTTATATTTGATGCTGCATGTAAATCGTTTATGCATGCGTGAGGGGAAAAGCGGATAACCGCCTGGGGAAAGTCTTTTGGTATTAAAACAATGTATCGGCCGTACCATTGTTTAATACATATAGAGGAGGAGCAAAATGTCTAAAAATAAATTTCAGAAATTATCTGAGAATATCGTAAATTACATAGGTTCAAAGGACAATGTTACGTATTTTGTACATTGTGTTACGAGATTGCGTTTTAATTTAAAAGATAAGAGTTTATCAAAGCCGGAAGAGATTGAAAAGCTTCCTGGGGTATTAGGATGTCAATGGCAGGGGGATGAGTTACAAATCATCATTGGGCAAGATGTAGATGATGCTTATCGTTTGATATGTAAAGAGCATGGTTTTGTAATGGAAGATGCCATTGATGAAGATTTGGATGTATCAGTGAAAAAGGAAAAGAAAAAGTTAACGATGAAAGGAGCATTTTCTGCAATTGCGGATATTATTTCCGGTTCGCTGATACCTTTTATCCCGGTTTTGATCGGTGCCGGTATGATCAAGGTGCTATGTCTGTTACTATCGACCTTTGGTATACTTGATCCCGCTAGTTCTACATACAACATGTTATCCATTGTAGGAGATGCCGGTTTCTATTTCTTACCTGTTTTTATCGGTAAAGGTGCGGCAAAGAAATTCAATACGGATGAAGGTTTAGGAATGCTGATGGGTTTGATGCTGGTAGCACCATCATTTATAGCATTAGTTGATGAAGGAGCTTCTATCACGTTGTTTGGCTTACCTGTTTATGCAGGTACTTACAGCTATATGGTTTTCCCAGTCATTTTATGTGTTATGATCATGGCACCAGTAGAGCGTTTCTTTAAGAAGATATCGCCAAGCTTTTTAAGAGTGATTATGGAACCATTCGCTACTTTACTTGTGATGATTCCACTAGCCTTCTGTGTGCTGGCGCCTTTAGGTGCAATCTTAGGTACGTATATTACGGCATTTCTGATGTGGCTGTATGAGACAACGGGTTTTATCGGCATGGCAGTGCTAGGTGCACTATATCCATTCCTTGTTATTACCGGTATGCATAATGCGACAACACCGTACTGGTTGGAGTCTTTTACAAAATTTGGCTATGAACCCATCGTATCCCCAATAGACTGTCTGAATAATATTAATCAAGGATTAGCAGCAGCGGCAGTTGCTTGTAAAACAAAGAATAAAGAATTAAAATCAACAGGGTTATCATGTGGATTTACAGCAATTATTGCCGGCATTAGTGAACCATCCATGTTTGGTGTAAATTTAAAATATAAAACACCATTGATTTGTGTTTGTATCGGTAACTTCTTTGGCGCCGGATTATGTGGCTTGTTGCAAGTATATTGTTACAATGTTTATGGAACCGGGGGAATGTTTGCCATCCCTTGCTACATAGGACCGACCGCGACGAATATTATCTTTTATATTCTTGCGATGTTGTTAGGAGGAGCCATCACTTTTATCGCGACGTATATAACGTTTAAAGATTGTGCATAGAAAGGAGATAACTATGAGTCTACGAAATGATTTCTTTTGGGGTGGTTCTACTTCAGCGGATCAATGTGAAGGAGCATGGCAAGAAGGGGGAAAAGGGATAAATGCAGTTGATGTCATGACGGCAGGTGATGTTAATACCCCAAGAGCGATCACCCTGGATATTGATCCAAAGAAAAATTATCCTTCGCATAAAGCGATAGATCATTATCATCGCTATCAAGAAGATATTGCTTTATTTAAGGAGATGGGTTTTCGCATGTATCGCTTTTCCATTGATTGGTCCAGAATATATCCGAATGGTTATGATACAAAACCCAATGAGGAAGGGTTACAGCATTATGATGAAGTTATAGCATATTGCAGGAAGTGTGGGATAGAGCCGATGGTGACATTATGCCATTTTGAGACACCGATAGGAATGTTTAAAAAGTTTGGTTCTTGGCTTCATCGCGATGCCATTGATTGTTTTGTTCGCTATTGTGAAACAGTGTTCAAACGTTATAATGGAAAAGTTAAATATTGGCTGCCTATTAATGAAATCAATACGATGACCGATTGTCCATGGTGGGCAGGTGCTATAAGCGAAGATGCCAGCTATAAAGAGCGTATGATTGCCGCCTATCATCAATTGATAGCACATGCAAAGGTGGTAACCTTGGCTCATGAAATCAATAAGGAGAATCAAGTAGGCAGTATGTATGGAGGAATCTTTTCATACCCTGCTACATGCCATCCGGATGATATTATGGCAAATGAAACATTTATGAAGAACTATATGTTTTACGTAGATGTGCAAAATCGTGGATATTATCCATCTTATAAACGCAAAGAACTGGCAAGAAAGGGAATTGTTTTACCAGTACAAAAGGAAGATGATGACATTCTAAGAAAGGGAGTTGTAGATTTTATTTCCTATAGTTACTACAATACGGTAGTTGTTGGAAAAGATACGAAAGATTTTGATTTGATATCCTTTACGACAGGCTATACAAATCCCTATTTAGAAAAGACAAAATGGGGATGGGAAATTGATCCGGTTGGTCTTCGCTATTCTTTAAATTATATGTATGATCGTTATCAAAAACCTATCTTTATCGTTGAAAATGGAATCGCAGATTATGATATATTGGAAGATGGCAGCGTACAGGATACGTATCGAAAATATTATTTAAAAAATCATATAACGGAATTGAAGAAAGCGGTTGATTATGATGGAGTAGATGTCAGAGGATATTTATGGTGGGGGCCGCTAGACATCGTAAGCTCAGGAACCGGTGAAATGAAAAAGCGGTATGGTTTCATTTATGTTGATGTAGACGATCAAGGGAATGGCAGTGGAACGCGTTATAAGAAGTGTTCGTTTGCTTATTATAAGAAAGTCATACAATCAAATGGAGAAGATCTGGAAATCACAGAGTAAAAAAGCAGAAAAGCAGAGTATAGGAAATGCACTTATAATTTATGTATCCCCCGTATGGGGTACACTTTATGATGATGTCATCAAGACTCTGCTTTTCATTCCTTGTGAAATGACTTAACATTTATTTGGAATTTGTGGATAAATTTACAATTGAATCTGTACATAGAAAAAAAATAATGCTATAATATCTGCGCACGATTTCATGTGCCGGCTTAGCTCAGTTGGTAGAGCAACGCACTCGTAACGCGTAGGTCGTAGGTTCAAGTCCTATAGCCGGCACCATATTTGTAATGAAGGCCACGATAAAAGTGGCGTTTTTTATGAAAGCAGAAAAGTATACACTGGTTCCTTACCTCCCAGTATAATAATAGGCAATTCATAACATAAAAATAAAAGCACATGTTTTTTTGTGTTTTATCTATTTTTACTTATGGCCTTGCTTATTATGTGAGGTCATTTTTTATTGGAGGATATGCAAATGAAAAGAAAAGTGATTATTGACTGTGATCCGGGGATTGACGATAGTTTAGCGTTGATGCTGGCATTATCATCTTTAGAGATTAAAGTGTTAGGCATTACCATTGTTTGTGGAAATGCTCCATTACAACTTGGCTTTGCGAATGCTAAGAAAGTATTGCGCCATATGAATCGCCTGGATGTTCCTATTTATCTGGGAGCAGATAAACCTTTACAAAAACCTTTCTGTGATGCTTTAGATACTCATGGCAGTGATGGCTTAGGTGAAAGTTATTTAGAAGAAGTAGCGGGCTATGAGCAAAACATAGATGCTGTTAGCTTTTTATGTGAAACATTAACAAAGGAAGCTTGTTCCATTATCGCGTTGGGGCCTTTGACAAATCTGGCGCATCTCATACAGCAGAATGCCGCAGCGTTTGCCAACATCGAACAACTTGTTTCCATGGGAGGCAGTTATAAAGCACATGGTAATTGTTCACCCGTTGCGGAATACAATTACTGGGAAGATCCTGAGGCAGCTGCGATTGTCTATCATGAAATGGAACGCCTACAAAAACAAATCCATATGGTTGGCTTAGATGTGACACGAAAGATCGTATTAACACCGAATTTGCTTTCTTATATCGAACGTCTTGATGCAAAACAAGGAAGTTTCATTCGCAAAATAACAAAATTTTATTATGACTTTCACTGGAAACAAGAACATTTGATTGGCTGTGTGATCAATGATCCACTCGCAGTGGCATATTTTCTAAATCCTGCTATTTGCAGCGGCTTCAGCTCAAATGTACAAGTTGCGTGTGATGGGCTATCCCGTGGACAAACAATTGTGGATGCTTATGACTTTTATCAGCGAAAAGCCAATGCACATATTCTCACACAAGTCGATGTGCATGCATTTTTCCGCTTATTTATCAGCCGTATCTTAGCAATCCCAACCGATGCCTTAGATATTTTGGATACCGTATGTTAAGGAAGGAAAGGGAAGACATGAAAACAAAATTTACCATTTATCATATTAGTATGATAGCACTGGCTGTGGTGCTCAATTTGATTGGTGGACAAATCGCACTTATGCTGAAACTGCCGATTTATTTAGATAGTATGGGTACTATGTTTATTGCGGCAGTCTATGGCCCTTTCTATGGGATGCTGCCAAGTTTGTTAAGTGGCTTAATTTTAGGAATAACCGTTGATATGTATTCCTTATACTATGCTCCTGTCGGTATCTTTCTGGGATTGCTTGCCGGCTTTGTTTGGCGTAAAAAGCAAGATAAGCGATGGTGGTTTTTCCTTGGTGCTTTGATGATCAGTGTGCCAACGTCCTTCTTAAGTGCATTGATTACAGCGTATCTATTTGGTGGTATTACCTCGAGTGGCTCTACCTTTTTTGTGCAGCTTTTAGCGAAAACACCTTTAGGATTGACAATGAGCTGCTTTGTGGTGCAAGTGATCACCGATTATATTGATCGTATGATTACGCTGCTATTTGTCGCTGCCTTATTAAAAAAGCTGCCAACAAGCCTACTGCATAATCTAAAACGACATGCAGAACGTTAATTGGACAGCGAACATAAGTAAAATGGTATTAGGTTTTATAGATAAGCAAGAGCTTTAAGAAGCTGCTAGTATAAAAGGAATTAGAAACAAATGAATCACGCTTCATATGAGCTATGCGCATTCGGTAATTTTCCGAATGGCATGGACAGGACAAAGCTCATAACAGAGCCCACAGTGAAGGCAATGGGATTGTACGATATGGTAAGGCTTGCCTTGTTTGATGCACTGTTGTGGACAGCTGCTCAGACATTTATTACAACCAATGCAATTTGTTTGTATCTGATAGCCATCCTGAAGCAGTTGTACATCATCCTCCATGCGTAAGCATTCGCGATTGATGGGTTCCTTACCTAAATCAAACCATTCCAACACACCCTTTGCTACTTTAAAGGCTTCTAGAATATAACGAGAATCTTTCGGATACACTTGCTTCATCTGTGGGTTCTCCATAAAGATTTTATCGATCCACATGACTTGCTTTGTTAAATGTTCGACTTCTCCCTGCAGGCGTATCATTTGCCAGGAGGCATTCATTCCGGTAATGGCAATGACTGGCTTCATCATTAACTCCTGATAAAAGGCTTTTCCTCTTGCTGTACAAAAGTAAATGGCATTTTCATCCGCCAGCATTACATCAATTATGCGATTCTTTGGATTTCCTTGGGCATCTACACTGGCCATGGCTACACTGCGGATGTTGCGCAATTCTTGTAAGAGATCTTGTTTTTTCATATGCATCCTTCTTTCTTGACAACTTAACTATAACCCAAGCATAACGGAAAAGAAAGTTTGCTGTTTGGAAAATACCATTAAGAAAGAAGAGGCTGTACATAGAGAATCTTTTCATCTTGTTGCTTATTATCTTTTATCATTCTTTATTAAAGACTTGTTGGCTTTTGACTTGTCTTTATTATCCAGAGGCAATGTTAAGTTCTTCTCATTGCATAAGCTTGATTGACATAGTGATCAGCATATAAAAGGTTGCTAGCTCATAACCATTAAAAGAGGCACTGGCCTCTTTTTTTGTTGGAATGCTTATATCACTTGCATAATCCATTGGCTTGAAGTTGTGTATATAGCATTTCCTCTTCTTCCTTTGGCATATGACATTTCCCCATGGTGACACTTGGTTTTGTCTTGCCATGGAAATCACTGCCACAAGTAATCAATAAATTGTGTTGTAATGCGGCTTGTTTATAATAAGCAATTTGCTCTGGTGTATGATAACTGCTGTACACCTCAATGCCATTGAATGGCAGTTTCAGCAAAGCTTCTAATAAAGCCGCATCTTCTTTCACATTATTACCGGGATGGGCTAACACTGCCAGAGCATGTTGTGAATGATAGAGGGCAATAGCTTTTTCCATACTCATATAATGAATAGGCACATAAGCTACTTTTCCTTGCGCACAATAATCCCAATAGAAATTCACATAAGGGTTATCACTGCGTGCACCACCAAAATAATAAGGTTTCATATGGGGATTGTCTTTATTACGCGCATCCTCCATGGCGATTTCACAAATGGTTTCGGCCACATAAATGCCGTGAAAGCTGCGTCGTTTTAATTCTTCTTCATCAATATAAATATGCAAATGTTCTCTTAATAAAGCCAATCGCTGAGCGCTTGCCTGTTGCTCCTGGGTTATAATATCTTTTTCAATTTCGGCATATTCTTTTGCCTCGGGATTTATGCCATAGCCTAATAAATGAAAGTCGTGGCCTTGAAATGTACAATCCAGTTCGATTGCCGGTATCAATTGTACTCCTTTGGTATCTGTAACATCGTGATAAGCTCTGGTCGAATTATGATCAGCGATTGCCATAACGCGCAAACCGTTATGGTTGGCTTGCTCACATAATTCTTTAACGCTAAATTCGCCATCAATGCTGTATTGGGAATGCATGTGTAAATCAATGGTATTCATAAAGTAGCTCCTTTCAAGTTTCGATAATATAAGGGATAGGCAGTCGTGCTTTTTCTTCTTTGCTTAGCTGTGTTGTGATAAAAACATCAAACTGAGAGAACTTGGCATATTGATAATGGGCATATCGCTCAAATTTAGAGGCATCGGATACCAAGATGGCTTTATGTGATCGTTCTAAGATCGCCTTGTTCATCATCAACTCATCTTCACGCATATTGGCAGGACCATCCAAATCTTTACAGCCATCCATGCCAAAGATACACACATCAAAGAAAAGTGATTGGATCAAAGGCATGCTAAAATCGCCCGATAAACGCTTACCTTCAGGTACATACGTGCCACCTGTCATAATAATCTTATGACCACTATCCTGCATGGAAGATACTAAGTCTAAAGAATTTGTCACAAAGGTCAGCTGCTTCTTCTGTTTCAAAAACATACCGAGATAAGCGGCTGTGCTGCAAGCGTCAATATAGATGATATCATCATCATGAAGAAAGGCCGGCACTTGTCTGGCAATGCGTCGTTTTTCCTGAATATATTCTTGTGAGCGAATATCGTAGGGAATATCGATATTGCTGGAACGTTCTCGGGCTCCGCCATGGGTACGGTATAAGACACCTTTTTCTTCTAAAAAAGCCAAATCTTTGCGAATGGTTTCACACGATACCAGCAATTCTTTTGCCAGCGCTTGTACATGAACGATATGCCGTGTAGCTACGATCTGTTCAATTTGCTTGCGACGCAGGGTTGTTGTTTTTGACATGTCATCCCTCCTTACTTTGATTTTATCAAAACAAAAGAAAATTACAAGAAAGAATGGAAAACAGAAGAATTTATGTTTGCATTTCAGCAGATATATGTTTTGTATCGTGGAAAACAAAAGGAAATACGATGGGTATCTAATGGTTTTATTCCTTTGCCTGCATGCTTGTTCCTTATTTCCAATGATTGCCAGTTAGATAAAGGATCGACGGTATTGACACGATAAGTTATCCATGGTAAACTTCTATCGAAATTTCTGTTAGATTAGACTAACTTATGGAGGACTTATGATTGATAAAAGGTTATTAAAAGAGATGCCACAAGCAAAAGTCATGGTATGGAAACAGGTATTCATGCAATGGCTGGGCATGTTGAGCAATATCGGAATGGTTTTTCTTTTCGCAAATATCTTTGTGGAAATGTTTCAGGATACCTTGACGTTACGCAATCTGATGCTATGTGCCATCGGTGTCATATTGATGATTATCGTTCGCATGCTTACCAGTATGCAGGCAAGCCGATATTCCTATAGGGCAAGCTGTGATGTTAAAAATCATCTTCGTCAACGCATATATGAGAAGTTGCTGGAGCTAAAGAACAGTTATACGCAACATATTGCGACAAGTGAACTGGTACAGCTCAGCGTGGAAGGTGTTGATCAGCTAGAGACGTATTTTGGACGATATCTGCCACAGTTTTTCTATAGCATGTTAGCACCGTTGACTTTATTTTTGATTCTTGTCTGGCTAGATTGGCGAAGCTCTTTGGTGTTGTTGGTATGTGTACCACTAATTCCACTCTCTATCATCGCCGTACAAAAGTTTGCGAAAAAGCTGTTATCAAAATATTGGACGAGCTATGCCAGTCTTGGAGATAGCTTCTTAGAAAATCTGCAAGGTTTAACTACCTTAAAAATCTATCAGGCCGATGGATATAAGCATGAAGAAATGAATAAAGAAGCAGAAACGTTTCGCCGTATTACGATGAAGGTGTTGACGATGCAGTTAAACAGTGTAAGTGTGATGGATCTGATAGCTTATGGTGGGGCAGCAATTGGCAGTATCGTAGCCATGATTGCATATCGAAATGGTTCTATTTCATTATTTGCTGTCATCAGTATCGTGTTGTTATCAAGTGAATTTTTCATTCCCTTACGTCTGTTGGGCTCATTTTTCCATATTGCGATGAATGGGATTGCCGCAAGTGCGAAAATCTTTCGTTTGTTGGATATACCACTTCAGGAAGAAGCCAAATGCACATTATCCGATGAACCCATTGTCATGCAACTATCGCATGTTACCTTTGCTTATGATCAACAGCGTGTTGTCTTACAGGATGTCAGCTTAAACGTTTTGGCAAACAGCTTTGTATCCATCGTAGGCGAAAGTGGCTCTGGTAAGAGCACGATTGCTAAGTTATGTTGTGGATTTGCATCGGATTATCAAGGGAGTATCACTGTACAGGGGATAGAGCGTTCTTCTTTAGCTGATGCATCCTTTTATAAAAAGGTGATGTATGTGACCCATAAGCCAACCATCATAAAAGGAAGTGTTCGTGAAAACTTACGAATGGGTAATCCTTTAGCAAGTGATGAGGCGTTATGGAAAGTTTTGCAAGATGTCTGTATCGCGGATTTCTTACAGGAACAAGATGGTCTTGATACGATGTTAGAGGAAGGCGGACAGAATTTGTCTGGAGGGCAGCGGCAGCGTCTGGCAATGGCCAGAGCATTATTGGCGGATCGAGAAGTCTATATTTTCGATGAGGCAACTAGTAACATCGACATGGAAAGTGAAGATGCTATTTTACAGTTGATTCATCGTTTAAAGAAAGAAAAAACGGTATTATTAATTACCCATCGTTTAAGTAGTGTTGTAGATAGTGATTGTATTTATGTCATGGAAAAAGGAAGCTGTGTAGAACAGGGGACACATGAAGAATTAAGGAAACAAAACGGTGTATATGAACGTATGTTTAAACAACAACAGACACTGGAACAGTTTTATAAGGAGCAAACAGTATGAAACAAGAAAGTAATTTTAAACTGATGCTGCGCATGAGCAGCTTAGTAAAACCATTAACAGGTTATATGATATTAGCCATTACATTAGGGGTCACTGGCTTTCTTTGTGCCATCTTCATTCCCTATTTTGCCTCTTTATTGATTGCACATATCGCTATACAGGCACCGGATTTTCCCATCTCTGTATTCTTTATCATAATGGGAGTATGTGCTATCTTGCGAGGTATTTTGCATTATGGAGAACAAGCATGCAATCATTATATTGCTTTTAAATTGTTAGCTATTTTAAGAGATCGCGTATTTTCCACTTTACGTCGCTTATGTCCGGCAAAGTTAGAAGGGAAAGATAGTGGCAATCTGATTTTTTTGATCACCAGTGATATTGAGGCCTTGGAGGTTTTTTATGCCCATACGATTTCTCCTATCTTCATTGCCATCCTTACTTGTTTGATCTTATTAGGTATGTTTCTCAACCTGCATCCTGTTTTTGCCCTTATTGCCTTCTTTGCCTATTGCAGTATTGGCATCTTATTGCCATTGTATATTACCAAAAAAGGGAAAGCGGATGGAAAAGCATCACGTAAGGAATTTGGCGATTTAAGTGATTATACATTGGAGTCTTTGCGAGGAATGCAGGACATCTTGCAGTATGAAGCAGGCAAGGAACACTTAGCGGGTATGCAAAAGCGCAGTACGATTGTAAATGAACGGCAAAAGAAATTGAAGCACTATGAAGGTGTGAGTATGGCGCTGGCCAATATGGCTATCATGGGTTTCTCTTGTATAATGGTGCTTTGTGCAGGTTGGCTCTATCTATTGAATGAAATCAGTTTTACCAGTGCGCTGATGGGAAGTGTTTTACTGCTTTCTAGCTTTGGACCAGTGATGGCACTCAGCAATTTATCAAATAATCTATTGATTACAATGGCCAGTGCAAGACGCGTATTGCATCTGTTGGATGAACAGGAGCAGGTAGAAGAAATCAATGGTAAGCAGAAGGTAACTTTTGGTGACATGTGTTTGCAGAAGGTATCCTTTGCTTATGCTGATGAGATGATCTTACAGGACTTTCATGCGGTGTTTGAAAAGGGAAAGATTACAGGTATCTTAGGAAAAAGTGGTTCTGGTAAATCCACTTTATTAAAACTCTTAATGCGATTTTGGTCTGTTACACAAGGTCAGATTCATGTGAATGATACAGCAATAAAGGATATCAATACAAAAGACTTACGGCAGATGCAGGGGTATGTGACCCAGGATACGGTACTGTTTCATGATTCCATCTTGAATAATATTCGCATTGCCAAACTAAACGCATCGATAGATGAAGTAGAGGCGGCATGTAAAAAGGCTAATATCCATGATTTTATTATGTCGTTGCCAAAAGATTATGCTACACCGGTTGCAGAACTTGGAGAATCGTTATCGCAGGGAGAACGTCAGCGTATTGCTTTGGCAAGAGCTTTCTTACATGATGCACCTTGTCTTTTACTGGATGAGCCAACCAGCAATCTGGATGCGCTAAATGAGGCGGCCATTTTAAGTAAGCTAGCTGAACAGAGAGATAAAACTATCGTTTTGGTATCTCATCGTCCAAGTACATTGCGCTTTGTTGATCATTTGATTCAAATGAAGCATACGCGTAGCAGCTGATGGTTCGCATGAAATTCACATTTGCCGCCATGCGTATGCATCAAGAAACATGTAAAAAAGTTTCTAAGTCAATCGAGGAAAAAGGAGTAAATGAAAAGTGAGGAAACATATAACGAAGAAAAGAGACCAGGAAAAACAAACGATTCGTTTTATGATTGATCTATATTGCCATAAGCATCATAAGGAACATCCTTGTCAAGAATGTGAAGATCTATATGCCTATGCCAGTAAGCGTATCGAGCATTGCCCTTTCATGGAAACTAAGACATTTTGCAGCAGCTGTAAGGTGCATTGTTATCGAAAAGAGCAGCGTGATAAGATCAAAGAAGTGATGCGTTTCAGTGGCCCTTATATGCTGTTGTATCATCCACTCATGGCCCTTAGACATATGATAAACACAAGTAAGCAGCATTGGGAAAAAAGAAAAACAAAAGGAGTTTCGTGATATGAAATTAGCGTATTTATTGATTGGTATCATTGCCACGGGGTTAGGAGCAATCGGGGTTGTTTTACCCGTTCTACCTACAACGCCCTTTCTGTTGTTGGCGGCTTATTGTTTTGCGAAAAGTTCAAAACGTTTTCACACATGGCTGATGCAGACATCCATGTATCAAAATCATTTAGCCAGCTTTGTTGAACAGCGCAGCATGCGTTTGCGTACGAAGGTATCGTTGTTAAGCTTTGCCAGTGCCATGCTATTATTGGCTATGTATTTTATGGAGCATCTGTATTTGCGTCTGTTTCTGCTTTGTTTAATGGCATTTAAATATTATTACTTCCTATGTCGTATTGAAACCATACGCTCCTAAGCAAAAGTTCTGATTAATTATGATTCTATGTTTAACCTTTACAAGGGATGTTTGCCATGACAATAGCGACAAACTAGAAAAGAGGAAAACGTAACATGTTGAGCAAGCTTGCATAGGGAATTTCAAAAAAAGATAGTCTGCAAATATTATGAAAAAGCTGTATCAACCATGTTCTTTCTAATAAAGGTGGGAGAATACTTGCTGCTTTTTTAGAAGGATTGCGATGTTTGTTAGTATCCTTGGGAATGCCTTTCGTATTCCTTTCTATTCTGTTTATTTTATGATAAAATGCAAATAGAAAACATGAGGTGAAAAAATGAAAACAACATTAGTAGTTTTGGCAGCCGGTATGGGCAGTCGATATGGCGGATTAAAACAGATGGATCCATTAGGACCTAATGGGGAAGCAATTTTGGAATTCTCAGCATATGATGCAATTAAAGCAGGCTTTGATAAAATTGTCTTCATTATAAAAAAAGAAATGGAAAAGGATTTCAAAGAATTAATTGGGGATAAGATTGCACGAAAAGTAGAAGTGGAATATGTTTTCCAAGACATTGATTCTGTATTGCCAAGTGGATTCCACATTCCTGAAGGAAGAAGTAAACCTTGGGGTACGGGACATGCATTGTTATGCTGTAAAGATGTGTTGCATGAACCATTTGCCATCATTAATGCAGATGATTTTTATGGCAGAGAATCTTATAAGATTTTGCATGACTATTTGGCAGATCCAAACCATACAGACTATTGCTTGATTGGTTACATCTTGGAAAATACCTTAACAGATAATGGCAGTGTGACAAGAGGTATCTGTCAATCCGAAAACGGTCTGTTAACAGAAGTTAAAGAATGTGCCAAGATTGAAAAGCATGAAAACGGTGTGCAATATTTTGAGAACGATGAATGGATCGATGTGGACGCAACTTCATTGGTATCAATGAATATGTGGGGATTCTTCCCTGATTATGTGGAAAAGATTGAAACAAAGTTCCATGCATTTTTAAATGAAAAAGTACCGGAAAATACTATGAAATCAGAATTTTTAATTCCTGTGGTAACCGATGAATTGATCAAAGAAGGCAAGGCCACGGTGAAGTTATTGAGCAGCAATGAAAAATGGTTCGGTGTTACGTATCAGGAAGATAAGCCGGGAGTAAAAGCTGGTATTAAGGCATTGGTTGATAAAGGCTTATATCCAAGTGATCTTTGGAAATAAGTAAAAAACGGTTAAGAACGATAAAGCATAAAAAAAGGAAGTCGCTTTCATGCTATCTTGTCGCTGGCAAGCACAAGATGCATAGAGTTCTTCCTTTTTCGCTTTTATGAGACGATTGTTTTTGCTTGTTACTTCTATTGCTTAAAATTGCTTGAGAAATGTTTCATGGTCTTCTATACAGCGTCTTTTTCTTGTGTTTCATAACGCTGTTGCATGGCTTCATATAAGCGCATAAATTCATAATGATCTTTTGTATAAAGCTCCTCCAGCTGATAAGAGAAATTAAAATCATCGTCATATCCTGCGAAGATGTTTGGCAGATACTCATATAGCTGATTTGCTAAGGCTTCGACATGCTCAATATCAACACCGATTACTTCAAACACTTTTTTTACAGTGAAAACCAAAAAGCGTACGCGATAAGGACCACCCTTATATCCTACTTGTGCACATGTCCAATAGATTTTATCACGGGGAATGACGGTAATCTTGGTACTGCATAATAATAAATATGAAGATGTTAAGACAATTTTTTCACCATAAGGTTTTTTCCCTTCAGGAAACTCATATATGTATTCTTCAAATAACAGTCCATTTGCTGCATCCTGATTGATTTTCTCGGCAATTTCTTGCTTACTGCCGTCTTGATAAGGAAGAATGAGATTTTCCCCTTGGGCATCAGCTTTCCTCGTACGAATAGTCCCGATAACATCCGCGCATACAACGATGACGATTAAGACGATACCTATACTATAAATAGTGTTTTTAAAGGATGGATTCCTGGCAAATTCATCTTGTAAAAGAACATAAAGAAGTACCATGAAACAGACAAATAAAAGTGTACAGATGCGCAATCGCCTTCTTGTGGCTTTGTGAATACGTTTGGATTCTTTAACTAAAAACTTTTCAATCATAAAACATCACTCCTCTTCAACTTCTTTTATGCTATCCTTCTATAAGGGATAAGCCATTGAAAATGGTATTTACCTTCTTCATGGTGATGACTATATCATATTTTTCTATTAAAAGCTTGTAAGATATGACACAAATTTCCATTTTGTTTCTATCGTTTTAAGCTTATTAGAAAAAAAGGATGATTACATAGAAAGAGGCGTTTTTTCTTATTAGCTAAGATAGACAGAATGTACGTTTGCTGTATTTGACTTACTGGGAAAAGTTTTATACAATGGAAGCACTTGTGTAAAAATTAAGGAGCTTGAACTTTATGGACGCAAAACGAGAAAAATTATCCTCCCGCTTGGGATTTATCTTTTTATCCGCGGGATGTGCAATTGGATTAGGTAATATTTGGCGTTTTCCTTATATGGTAGGAAAATATGGCGGTGGAGCTTTTGTGTTGGTATACTTATTCTTCCTTATTATATTAGGACTTCCTATTATCGTCATGGAATATGCCGTAGGGAGAGGATCAGGAAAAAGTGTTGCCCGCAGTTTTCATATTTTAGAGAAACCGAAACAAAAATGGCATATCTTTTCTTATGTGGCAATGCTGGGGAATTATTTATTAGTAATGTTCTATACGACGATTGCTGGATGGATGCTGGCATATTTCGTCAAGATGGCGAGCGGTGAATTTCATGGCGCAACAACACAACAAGTAAAAGAAGCTTTTCAAACATTACAACAAGATCCTTTGGCTTCTGTCTTTTGGATGATTCTGGTGGTGCTGATTGGTTGTGGTATTTGTGCACTGGGATTACAAAAAGGGGTAGAAAAGATTACGAAGGTAATGATGGGGTTATTGTTGGGCGTTATGTTGCTATTGGTTGGTAAAGCCCTGAGTCTTACGAATGCTATGGAAGGTGTAACCTTTTATTTAGTCCCTGATTTTGATAAGCTGTTGCAAAACGGTTTGTTTGATGCAATTTATGCGGCGATGGGGCAAGCCTTTTTCACCTTAAGCATCGGTATGGGAGGCATGGCTATTTTTGGCAGCTATATCGATAAACAGCATTCTTTAACCGGCGAAGGAGTGCGAGTGATGGCATTGGATACCTTTGTGGCTATCATGGCAGGGCTTATTATCTTTCCAGCCTGTATGGCATTTGGTGTAGCTGCGGATAGTGGTCCCGGCTTGGTTTTTGTGACACTACCTAATATTTTTAATGTGATGGACAATGGACAGTTGTGGGGAACTTTATTTTTCATCTTTATGAACTTTGCGGCTTTATCGACCATCATCGCCGTATTTGAAAATATCGTTTCTTTCTCCATGGATTTGTTCGCCTGGACCAGAAAGAAAAGTGTCTTATTAAATATCTTAATTCTGATTGTGGGCAGTATTCCTTGTGCTATTGGCTTTAGTGTCTTATCCGGTTTTCAACCTTTTGGAGAAGGAAGTGCCGTTTTAGATCTGTTGGATTTCTTAGTATCAAATGTTATTATGCCACTTGGTTCTTTGGTATTTGTCTTCTTTTGTACGCGCAGCTTTGGCTGGGGATGGAAAAATTTCCTGCAAGAGGCAAATGCGGGGGAAGGATTGCCTTTTCCAAAGAACATGCGTTGGTATATCAGCTATCTTTTACCTGTCATTGTCGTGTTTATCTTTATATTGGGGCTTTGGGATAAATTAAAGCTGATGTAGCTATAATGAAACTTGCTTAATAATA
Organism: Longicatena caecimuris; assembly: GCF_018406465.1. Lineage (GTDB taxonomy): Bacteria > Bacillota_I > Bacilli_A > Erysipelotrichales > Erysipelotrichaceae > Longicatena > Longicatena caecimuris. The sequence goes on along the minus strand of NZ_AP024510.1, from coordinate 2,575,685 downwards.
ATTACATAGGTTAAAAGATTTCTTTTATGTTGGCTAGGTAGTCTTCCATAAGAAATCTTTTTTGCTGTTTGATACAGATGAAGATAAAGTTTTACTGTTTTAATTTGGAAGATGGATTTTTACTGGTCGGATGCAGAAGAAGGTGAAAGAGCGTTTTTTGATAATGGCAAAAAAGGGCGTATAGAATACCATCTTATGTTTAATTTATAGATCGTAGAAAAGAAGATAAAGCATAGTAAAAAAAAGACTTCTCACACGTGCAACTTGTCTAGAAGTCTTTTCATTACTATGTAATTAGGGTAAGATCATTTGGTCTTTTCAAAAAAGTTTTCTGTAGTAGTACTGATACAGGATCTACTTTTTGGAAATTTCCATTTAAATATTGGAAAGGTTAGCATCATCCATTGCGGGAACAGAAAGCGTATAGCTATTATTACGCAAATCAATCGTAACTTCACAACCATTCGCAAAGCGCGTTTTTTGACACTTATAATCGTGATCTAAAAATTCATGTGAGACCATCTCTTCCTTGGCGACAAGTGTATGAAAAGTACTTACGATGGCAGAGCGCTCTTGTTTCTCTTGCTTGGTTAAGCTTTTATATTCGTTATCAAATACACCATCTGTATTAGGATAAGCACCATCCTTTTCTAAATACGGCGCACCGCCGTTTAATAAGGCATACAGCATGAGATCTTCGCCATCCAGGTAAACATCCATTGGCCAAGGCAATAAGACACAGTCATGATAAACTAAGTTAAACAAAGGAACGCCGATTCCAATGCGCTCTTCTTTAGGAGAATGCATCATAAAATGATAGGGTCCATAATGAGCAAAAATTTGATAAGGCAAGGCCCATTCATTGACCTCTTCACTACTGGTCAAAATATGCTTAGACAACAACCAGGCAAAGCAAGCATTGCGATACGCTAAGCATTCTCGACGTGTCATACGATGCATAGGATGAGCACATTCATCTGGTTCATTACAGGTGAAGACATCTAAATACACCGCATCCGGATAAATGCCATGAGCAAATAACGCTTCATAATTGCGTTTTACATAGGAGCTTGCCAGACTAGCACATAAGTAATCCTGTTCACCTCCGGCCCAATAGGCATGCGAAGGGATACTGCCGTCTGGTAATTGCACACTATTTTGTGGATCATATTCCTTTCCCAGATGGTAATGATCACGATATTGATCATGCAATCCGAATACATAATGCAGCTGTTTCATCTGTTGGCATAAGGCTTGCAAGCCATCCCAACCACCGGCTTTTTCACAGGGAGGCAATATAGAAGGATGCGCATTGTCATAGCCTTCTACGCCCCAGCCATCCAGATGCAGATATAATTTATTTACGCCAAGCTGCTTCCATTCGATCATTTCTTGTCGGCGTGTTGCAAAGGTTGTTAAGGATTCATAACGATCCGGCTTTTTCGCATCATAAAAACGGGATTGTGGCTGGACATGTGTTTGTATGCCTTTATGCAGAAAACATGCGCCAATCAATTCATCAAGGGAAGGCTGTTGAATACTTTTTTCCTTTAATGTGACAAGTAAACCGCGAGCGATGGCATCCTTGCGATAGGCCTTTGCGATGGTGTTATGATCACAATGTTCATAGAACTGCATGCGTAAGCTGCGGCGATAGGACAACTTGCCAAGACTGCTCAGCCAGCGAATGGAAACATGCGTATAGGGACCATGTGCAGGATGCTGTATTTGATAAGCACTATCCCATGGTGTATCGTTGATAAGTAAATATCCCATGTTTTCTTTAATCTGCGAAAGCCAGGGCATATAAGCACTGCTGGAACAAAAGGCTCCATCAAAAGGTAACTGACATACTTCTTTCTTCCATGTATTTGGCAACAGTAAACCCTGTTGTAAAGGAAGCAGTGTATACCAATCCTTGCTTGCCTTATCAAATGTAAAAGGCATAGGCCAAAAAACTTCCGTTACTCCTTCATCTTTAATGGGAAGGAAGTGAAAGGTGATTTCGGATGATAAAGAAATAAGTATCAAGGTCTGAAAATGAAGATCTGTATTGAAAAAGCCCTGATAATCACTTAAAATACCTTTTGCTAAGCCTACTTGACAGTAAGAATGATGAATCTGTGTCGCTTGTGTAAAAGCAAGCTTTTTTTGATGATATAAGAGATAAGGGGCTTGTTGAATGCTTTGCCAATGTTGATGTGGTAAAGCAATCGATATTTGTAAGGTATCTTCTTGTAAGGTAAGGGTGATGGTATGTGCCTGTAAGTTCATGTGTCCTCCTGCTATTTTCTTTTTCTGTGTTATGATACTATGAAATAGGAAAGTTTGCAATTTTTCCTTGAACAAGGAGAATATAATAATGCTATACTATAAGCAGAATGTAGAATTTAATTGCTAAGAAAGAACAGGAGATCAAGATGAAAGTCTTATATGTGAGTGATTTGGATGGTACGTTGTTAAATGAAAACAGTTCGATCAGTGAACAGAGTTTATCTATTTTAAACACATTAATCAAAAAAGGGGTAGCATTTACGTTTGCCACGGCACGATCCTTACATTCAGCAGCCAAGGTCACAAAAGGCTTACAGCTGAAACTTCCACTAATTGTATATAATGGTGTATATGTATTGGATGCGAAGGATCACCATATCCTTGCACAGCAGGAATTTACAAAGCAACAGCTGGAACAAATTTTGCGAATTGGTGATGCCTACCGGCAGTATCCTTTTGTCTATGCGTATATCAATGGCGTAGAACGTGTATCCTATCTGCCGGACACTTTGCATCCCGGGGGTTGGCATTATCGAAACAGTCGTATGGATGATAAACGCTTTCGATCAATCGTATCCGCACAACAGCTGTTGGATGGGGATAGTTTCTATGTGACCTTCATCAATGACAAAGAAGCCTTACAACCTATTTACGAACAGCTATGTGCCTTAGATACATTTACTATTACTTTTCAAAGAGAACTAGGCAGAGAAGAATATTGGCTGGAAGTGATGCCGGCGACCGCTAGTAAAGCGAATGCTATTTTAAAATTAAAGGAACTTGGTGGCTTTGATCATGTGGTCTGCTTTGGTGATGCCATAAATGATTTGCCGATGTTTCAGGTTGCAGATGAAGCTTATGCCGTTGACAATGCTATTGAGGAACTGAAACAACAAAGCGATGGTGTCATAGGCAGCAATGAGGAGGATGGCGTCGCAAGATGGATGCAAGAGCATGCCCTTTGTGTAGAGTCATAAGGATATGTGCTATAATAGGGAATAGAAAATGGGAGGAATGACGATGATCAAATTGATCGCATGTGATTTAGATGAAACGCTGTTAAACAGCGATAAGAAAATATCCGAGAAAAATCGGATAGCAATACAACGGGCAAAGGATGAATATGGTGTACTCTTTGTACCTGCTACCGGACGCGGTTATACTTGTATTGATGATGTGTTAGACACCTTAGCATTACGTGATCAAGAAGATGCCTATATCATCAGTAACAATGGTGGAATCCTATGCACTGCAAAAGATTATCAGAAGTTACAATTTCACGCATTGCCTTTTGCTTTGGCTTGTGAACTGTTTCAATTTGGTTATGAAGCTAATGTCTGTATTCAAGTGTTTACGGATAAAGATGTTTATGCCTTCCATTTAAATGAAGATGAAAAGAAGTGGCTGTTTATGTTTAAGCCGGATAGTATTATTTGTGAAGAGACATCGTTGGCGTTTTTAAAGGATACACCAATTGCGAAAATCTTATTTCAAAATACGGATATGACATATTTACAACAAATAGCAAAACAGATGAAACCCATTACAAAGGATAAAGTCAGTGTATCATATTCCAGTAATCGCTATTTAGAATTAAATGCCATTGGTGTTGATAAAGGATTGGGCTTGAGAGAATTAGCTGCACATCTGGGAATTGCTATCGAAGATACTATGGCAATCGGAGATAATCTGAATGATTATGCGATGTTGAAGGATGCTGGTGTGGCAGTTGCGGTGGCCAATGCCGTAGCAGAGATTCAAGCTATCAGTGATTATGTTACCAAGGCGAATTGTAATGAAGATGCTGTCGCAGAAGCAATTCAAAAATTTATCTTTGCATCATGAAAAGGAGGAAGATGTATGGAATCCAGTGAACGCAGAAAGCTTATTCTGACACATATTAAGCAAAGTGAAAAACCGGTTTCAGCTAGCGCGTTGGCAACACTTGCTCATGTATCGCGTCAGATCATCGTCGGTGATGTGGCTTTGCTTAGAGCAGCAGGGCATCATATCATAGCAACACCGCGTGGTTATGTATGTGATGTTAAAGAAGCCAGTGGCATTAGAAAGACGATTGCCGTAGATCATACGGCTGAACAGATGATGGATGAAATCTATACGATCATTGATTTAGGGGGAACACTAGTTGATGTAATTGTCGAACATCCGATTTATGGGCAATTATCCGGGCAGTTACATATTGCCTCTCGCTATGATGCTCAGCAGTTTTATAAAAATGTTTGTGAAAATAGGGCAAAACCATTATCAAATCTGACCAATGGTTTACATTTGCATACACTGCAATGTCCAAGTGAAGAAGTCTATACACGCATTATTCAGCGTTTGGATGAAAAAGGATTTTTATATAAACGATAGCTAATAAGACGCTTATGAGGAACAATTGCTTTTTATCAAAAAGGAAGAGAAAGGACAACGCGAATAAAAACTCGCGTTTTTTTTTGGCCTTTTTTACGCTTTTTATGATGTCATGTCGTATATACATATGCAAGGGGAGTTTGTAAGAAAGAGGTGTAAGGTATGAAAGAAGGGATGCGTTTAGCTAATAAGTATGAAATTTTAAAAGAAATCGGTAAAGGCGGTATGTCAATAGTGTACTTGGCTATGGATTTGCACATTCATAAGATGTGGGCAATTAAGGTGATGAAGAGAACTCATAGTTCTTCTTCCATCCTTATGCAGGCTTGGACAAAAGAAGCGGATCTATTAAAAGAACTTGATCATCCCGGTTTACCGCGCATTGTTGATATTGTTGAAACAAGTGAGGAAGTTTGCATCGTCATGGATTATATCGAAGGGGAAACGATGGAAACCATGATACGCGATTATGGACCACCGCCACAAGCTAGAATAATTGCATGGGGGGTGGCATTATGCGATATCTTAGCATATCTTCATCAACAGTCACCGCCCATTATTTATCGAGATCTAAAACCCGGTAATATTATGGTAAAACCAAAGGGAGAGCTGTGTCTGATTGATTTTGGAATTGCACGTCGTTATCAAATTAACAATGATCGAGATACAACCGTCTTAGGTACGCAAGGGTATGCTTCACCTGAACAGTTTTCTATTGACCAACAAAGTGATTGTCGCAGTGATATTTATTCTTTAGGGGCAACTTTATATCATATGGCCTGTGGACGTTCCCCTTTACATAAGGAGATGCAAGCTTTGCCAGATACAATCTCCAGCGGATTACAAAACATCATGCAAAAATGCATGGAATTAGAACCAAAAAATCGATATGCTTCGATTTTACAGGTGCAATATGCGCTCTCTCATATACAGGAATATGATACGCACTATCGTCATAAACAAAAGCTGCATTTGCGTTTAACGGGTATATGTCTTTTGTTTTGCATGCTGTGTTTTGGGGGTGGTGTTTGGGCAAATGCGTATGCTCATCTATTGCATGCGCAGGCATATGAAGGTTTGCTTGAAGCAGCTTTACAGGAAAAAAGGGAGGATAAACAAAAGCAGAAATTGTATCAGGCGGTGAAAGAGTTGCCACATCGTAAAGAAGCCTATATGCAGGTAGTAGCAATCTATGCACAGGATGGTTGTTTTACTTTCTTGGAAGAGGTTGATTTCAAACGAAACATACAGCCTTATATTTCTCATGAAGATGTTTTCTATGAAGAATTGTGTTTTCAGATTGGCAAGTTGTATTGGTATTATTACGAAACAAAACAGGAGGCACAACCATCTATATCACGTATGAAGGCAGCCTACTTTTGGTTTTCAAAGGTACATACACATGTGAAAACGCAGGCATATGCATTGGCGCAAGCATATGGCAATATTGCAAAATTTCATCAGACGATTACGCTGCGTATGGAAGAGGTGGAAGATGCCGGTATGTATCAAAGGTGTTATCAAGATATGGAACACCTGTATCAGCAGCATCAAATGAAAGCACCGGCAGAAATCGTCGAGTTGGAAAGTGATCGTATGTTTGTCTGTTTATTAGTGAATTATGCTAGAGGATTACATCGTGATGGCATCAGCGAAGAGAGGATGCTATTCAGAATGAAAACAATCAAGGAAGAGGTGATGCAATTAAATACTACCACACCTAAGACAAAAGCGCTGAAAGCAGAGATCTTACGAATGTGTGAAGAAGGGACGTCACGAATACATGTGGCATGTCAAAAGGAGAAACAGGATGGAACGATGGGAAAGACTGCATGATGGCTGTATGATGTTAGGCATCATGGGATGTCTGTTGTTTGTTTGGCTATGTCATCATTGGGCTGTGTATACGGCACTATCACAACTTAGTGGCTGGAAGATGAAACGACAGCTGTCCCAACAAAGGAAAAGGAAAAAGGAACAGGTTTATTGGCGAATGCCTAATCAGCAGACTTGGAAAAAAACACAAGATGAACATTATCATCAAGCGTTTATGAAACAAACGGACACATCAGACAAAGAGCAAAGACGTATATGTTTGGAAACGACGATGCTGACAAAGGATGAGCAAAAGTGCAATGCACTTGCGCAAACCTGTATTCTGCCAGTTGTACAAAAGGAAGATATAGAAGAAGGGAAAAGAGAAGAGCGTGAGGGTAAGGTATCCTTATGAAAAGAGTAAGTAAGAAAGGTGAAAATGTCATGAGAAAAAGGTATGGATGGTTGGTTATATTGGTAATGGGTATGGTAGTATGTGGTGCTACCTCATTTTTGAAGGCACATGAAGAAACTCCTTGTTTCACCATTCAGCTTTGGAAGAATTATGAAACAAAGGATCCAATCGTGAAGCAAAAGGTGACATTGCAATATGAAGAAGAGGAAACATTGCAGACCTTTACACAGCTAAGTAATGAGGATGGAAAGGTTGTTTTTCCTATCCATGATGCAGCAATGGAAAAAGGTATGGAAGTTTTGGTTTTTATCCATCATGATGAGCAAGAAGAAACAATGAACCGTTTTTCCATATGTTTACAAAAGGATAAGCTCGATTATGTATATCATAAGGAAAAGAATGTCTTACAGCTAAAAGATAAGCAAGCACCTATCATTACGAAGGCAGCCTTATCCACTTACCAATTTAGTAAAGATCCCATTCTTATTAGCCTAACGGCGATTGATGATAGCAATACTTCACAAGAGCTAACCTATGGTGAAAAAGGAGGCCCCTTCCAAAAAGAAGCGGTTTTTACAATCGTAAACAATGGACGCTATGTCTTTTATGCCAAGGATGAGCAAGGAAATCTCAGTGCACCTTATGAGGTGAAGGTCCAAAACATAGATACAACAATACCTACTCTTATCAGTGGGGAAAAGATAACCCTCTATGATCCTCATGGAGATGGCAGACGGCCCCACACGACTTTATTTCAAACATGTTTTGCGAAGGAGTTTGCAATACGCATTCCGATCATGGATGAGGGAAGTGGCATCGCAAAGGTGACATTGTTTAGTGATGGACTGCCAATTGAAAATGATTGTCTTAACTTTGCGCAGCATCCCCAGAAAGAAGATGCTGTATTTGTCGTACGACTGCCAAAGGAAATGGTAAAAGCGCAGGGGACAATTTCTTTTAGCTTGGAAGATGCCGTTGGCAATTGCAGTGATGTTATCCCAATTTCTAGAGAGAATTCTAATATAAAGGCTGCGCACAATGATATCCTGTTAGAAAAGCAGGCAATGCAGTTGCATATAAGTGCTGATCTTACGACTGCTCATCAATATGCGAATAAAGATGTGATATGGCTAGATCAACATGTCCCGATTACCATACAAGGAACAGATACACTCTCAGGAATTTATGAGGTGCGCATTTATACCAAACAACATCATCTTTTGAAGAAACAACAATGGGATGATGAACGCAAAGAGGAATTTCATATGAAGGTTAGCACTTCGGATATTCCTTTACAATATCGTAAAGACGGCGCCTGTTTCTTTTATGTAGAAGGAAGTGATCATGCGGGGAATATAAGCAAAACAAGTTATACGTGTTATGTAGATGATCAGCGCCCTACCATTGCCTTTTTTCGTTTACAGGGACAAACGCATAAGCCGGTAGCAAAAACACAATTAGAACTTTTTTATGAGGAGCCTTTATCGGTTTATGTGCAAGCACTGGATGGGGAAGCCAGCAGTGGTATTGCCTTTATTCAATGGTATACCATAGATGCTATGGGCGTAAAAAGTGACATACATAAGGATGTAACAGATGATCATGGAGGATTGTCAATACCACTAGATGATGGTTTTAGCGGCTGGCTGTATGCGATGACGCAAGATTATTGTCATCATTCTTCCAAAGCAAGCAATCACCAGGCGTATGTGCATAGCCAAGGAATTGTCATACGTCATCAGCTTAACCCACATCTTTCTTATCAGTTGCCCCATACCCCTTATCAAGATATAGAAGGCTTGCCTTTATATACAAAATCCGCGCCGATTACCATTCATTTGCGAATGCAGGATAAAGACAGTGGTATTCAAAAAGTGTCGTGGCGTTTGCTTGGCGATGAAGAAAACACGCATCAGCTCCTATGTGATTTACAGCCAAAACAGGCATATCAGATAGATCAAAAGCTGAAACAGGATGAACAAAGTTTTCATATTACCGGTGTCAATCATAATCTTATTACCTCTTTAGAAACAGATATCGCTGTCACATCCAAAGGTAATCATTCAACGTTGGAAGTCGTGCTGATGGATTGGCACAATCGCACAGATACAGTACACATTTCGTTTTGTAAGGATACAATGGCTCCTAATGTAAACCTGTTGTTTGAAGATCAGAAAGAGGAAGGTGCAGATAACGGTTATTTTACAAAGCGGACGGCGATCCTACAAATACAGGAACAAAACTTTATCGAAAAAGGTGTAGATCTTAACATACAAAAAGATCATAAGCAAATCCAAATGGATCTGCATTGGCAAAAAGTATCTAAGGATATTTATGAAGCAAGACTTTCTTTTCAAAAGGATGGAACCTATGCGCTTGCTTTACAGGCATATGATGCAGGAAAACTGGCATCAAAAAAGCAACACACCATCTTCACGATTGACACCAAACCACCTCTAGTAACCATTGATCGTTTGGATAGTGGAAATACAAAAGGATTTTTTCATCAGCCTCAACGGATTACCATTCAGGTGGATGAGACACATTTTGATGCGGCACGCATGAAGATAGACGGAGTCGCAAAACAGCAAGAAAGACTTCTGCAATTCCCTAAACCAACCCCATGGAAGAAAGGAAAAGATGGATATTTTACTCATTTGGATTTTGTCGTAGATGGCACTTATGAATTACAGGTGCAAGCAGAAGATAAAGCAGGGCAGAAAAGTGAAAGTATATCCATCTTGCCATTTACTATTGATACACAAAAACCTCAGATTGAAATCATGGGAGTTACCGCCAATACAGCTTACCAAGGTATGGTAAAGCCAGTAATTATCTGTCGCGATGCCGCTATTGACCGACATTTGGTATCTGTGTCATTGACTTGTGCCAATCAAACAAAGACTAAGCTGGCTTATCAGGTAAAAGAACAGGGAAAACAATTACGATATCAATTTTCCTCCATCCCCTTTCAGCGTACATTTGATGGTATTTATACAGTATCTGTAAAGGCAAAAGATCGTGCTGGAAATCAGAGTGAAAAAACACTGACATTCAGTGTGAATCGCTTTGGCTCTGTCTATGAGCTGCCAAAGGTTTCCAATGCTTATTATCGTCATCCATTTGCTATTGAAATAACAGAAAGCAATGTTACGCGCTTACTTGAACAACAGGTGTTTCTTAGTGTGAATGGCAGTGTGCAAAAGCTAAAGAAAGAAGAATATACGGTTGTGAAAAACAAAGGCAATTGGTATCAATATACGTATCATTTGCCTAAAAAGCTATTTCAAAAGAATGGCCGTTATCAAGTATATTTATTATCAAAGGATGCTGCGGGCAATGCAAATGATAATACGGCTTATACAAAACATGCCATCGTAAAGTTTATGATGGATCAAAATGCACCGCAAATTGATTTTATGAATCTTAATGCACATACACGCTATGATGCAAACAAGCGTAAGGTTCAGGTATTCATACGCGATAATATGCAGCTGAAGAAAGTGACAATTCTTGTAAATGGAAAAGCACTTGCGTATGAAAAGAAGGAAGATATGTATACGTTTATGCTTTATCAAAGTTCTTTGCCTCAGCAGGTGAATGTGTACGCAGAAGATGCTGCGGGAAATATACAAACTATTTCCTGTGAGGATATCACCATACTGCCCCATCCTTCTTATACGCTTCAAACACCAAATGGCCAACCTTATGGATATGTGTTCGCCGGCATCATTCTGGTTGGAAGTGTCGCATATATCTATAAGAGAAGAAAGCATGCACGATAAGACAAGTTCTTAAATTTGTGCTATACTTGAACGGTAAGAAGGGATATTTTGAAAAAGCAATCTTTGCTCACAAAGGAAGAGCGTAAACAACAGCTCTACGAAAAAAATAAACCACCCAAGCTTAGTATCTTGGAAGAGGTAGGAAATGCCATCACGCATGGGGCAGGCGCTTTATTTGCTCTTATCGCTATGGTGATGTTACTGATAAAGGCGGATACGATGAATAAATGCGTGGCTGCTTTGATTTATGGCATTAGTATGTTTCTTATGATGTTGATGAGCTGCCTATACCATTCTTTTAAGAGTGAATCAAAAGTGAAACATCTGTGGCGACGTTTTGATTACACCTCCATTTATTTATTGATCGGAGGAACCTTTGCGCCGATCTTACTTGTGTATCGCGGCGATGCGTTAGGAATTAGCTTTTTTATCATACAGTGGCTGCTCATCCTGTTTGGTATCATTATGATCCTTATTTTCGGACCCGGTAAGTGGCCGGCGTTACATTTTACGTTATATTTTGTGATTGGTTGGAGTGGTTTGGTGTTTCTGCCCGGTTTGTGGAAAGACAATCAAAACCTGCTTTGGATGATCTTAGGCGGTGGCATTGTGTATACCATTGGGATGATTCCTTTTGCGAAACATGGGAAAGGAAGTCATTTTATTTGGCATCTATTCGTGTTAGGCGGTGCCATCCTACACTGGTTGGGCATTTATTTGTTTCTATATTTATGAATCAGGCGATACGCAGTGTATCGTCTTTTTTCTTATGGTTGATGGATAAAAGCACCTTTTGGTGAAAAGAAGCAGGGATTGTCCTACATGTGCTATTGTATACTCTATGATTCCTCTTTATTGATAGCAAGTCGTATGGGTTAGGTATCGGCGTATGGAAATATGAGAGAGGTTTTCCTTTAGGATGTAAGAAAAAGCGAAAAAGACTTTGACAAATTAAACATCAGGAGTATAATAGTCATAACATGTGTCTTGACACATGTAAACAAGATTTGGGAGGAAATGAAAATGAGTCAAAGTAATAAAATTCATACAATGGTGTTATCGGCACTATTGATTGCCGTAGGTATTTTGATACCAATCATCTCACCAATTAAAGTCATTTTAGAGCCAATGTCTTTTACCCTGGCAAGCCATGTTGCAATCATGATTGCAATGTTTGTTTCACCATTTGTCGCTGTTGCTACCGCTTGTGGAACAACGTTAGGCTTTTTGCTGTATGGCTTTCCTATGCCGGTTGTTTTACGTGCTTTCAGTCATGTGGTATGGGCTTTCGCTGGTGCCTATTATTTAAAGAAGCATCCAGAAACCTTAAATAATGTTTGGAAGAGCCTGTTGTATATGTTGGGGGTAGCACTTCTTCACGGTATCTTTGAGGTTGCTATTGTATTGCCTATTTATGTTGGTGATCCTACGGTTGACTTTATGTATATGGTCATGGGATTAGTAGGGGTAGGAACCATTGTTCATAGTTGTGTGGATATGGTATTGAGCATTGCGGTTTGGAAGGTACTTATTAAAAACAGAAGCATTGCAGCTGTAGCAAATGTAAAGGAAGCAGATTTAAAATTTGGTAAAGAAAAAGCATTACAGACAACATCCAAAGCATAAACGTAAAATAAGATTTGTAAGCATATGTGCTAGCAAATCTTTTTCTTGTATGAGAAAACCCCCAGATAGTCTGGGGGTTCCGTAGAGCTTTAGCGATGAGCCTTTAAAAATAAAACTCCTTTTGATAGAATAAGAATGCGGTCTGGCAACTGCATAAAAATCAAAAGGAGGACAAATAATGAATAATAATCCATTAAATGACGTACATACTTTATCACACACCACATGGAATTGCAAATACCACATAGTCTTTGCGCCAAAGTATAGAAGAAAAGTTTTTTATGGAGAAAAGCGACTAGAAATAGGAGCAATACTGAGAGAATTATGCGAGTGGAAAGGTGTGAAAATTATAACAGCAGAAGTATGCCCAGATCATGTGCATATGCTAGTTGAAATCCCACCTAAAATGACAGTATCAGGATTTATGGGATTTCTGAAAGGGAAAAGTAGTATTATGATCTATCAGAAATGGGGGAATATGAAATATAAATATAGGAATCGATCATTTTGGTGTAGAGGATATTATGTAGATACAGCAGGAAAGAATGACAAAGTAATTGAAGCATATATAAAAAATCAATTAAAAGAAGATGAACTAAGTGAACAATTGACACTGGATATAGAAGACCCGTTTACGGGTAATAAGAAATAGAAATGCAAATGCCAGACCGTATTGTTACGCTGGTAAGCGTAGCCTGAATCTGAGCCCCTTGGGGCGATTACGTAAAAACCACCAGCTAAGCTGGTGGATATTTATTTATATGATTCATCCATGCATTCGATAACAAAACATTTTGTAATTTGCATCGGAAAAGAAACGACATTCTTATGAAAGACTTTTGGCTTAAAATTCACACTTTAAAATCCATCTGCTTTCCTGTATAATAATGCCTAAAGAATAAGGGGAGTGAGGATATGGAAGTTGTTGAAAATCATTTTTCACAGGGATTAAAAGATGGCATTCCGATTGGCTTAGGATATTTATCTGTATCCTTTACGTTTGGTATGATGGCGGTTTCCAATGGAGTTCCTGTAGAGGTAGCTGTAATGATATCGCTCACCAATCTTACCAGTGCCGGACAATTCAGTGCCTTATCTTTGATGTTGGAGAGTGCTTCTTTACTAGAATTGGCGCTATCGCAATTTATCATTAATCTACGCTATGCCTTAATGTCCTTATCTTTAACACAGAAGGTAGACAAGCATATGAAAACATATGAGCGAGCTTTGATTGCTTATGGTGTTACCGATGAAATATTTGCTTTAGCAAGCTCTACCTATGAAAGAGTAGGAAAATGGTATATGTCTGGTCTTATCCTATTTCCTGTTTTCTGCTGGACAATGGGAACTTTGTTAGGCGGAGCATTTACCACTTTAATGCCGGAAAGTCTGCGAAGTGCTTTAGGTATTGCGATTTATGGTATGTTTTTAGCCATTATCATTCCTCCCGCCAAAAAGTTAAAGAGTGTTCGCAAAGTTTTGATCTTAGCGATAGCGCTGAGCTGCCTCTTTTCAGCATGTGCTTCCTTTTTACCGATCTCTTCCGGTTTTGTTATTATTATCTGCACCGTTTGTGCTGCCGGCTTTGGCGCTTGGCTGTTCCCGGTGGAGGAGGTGTCTCATGAATAACTATCTTCCTTATATGGTTGTTATGGCACTGGTAACCTATCTGATTCGTATGGTGCCCTTGACTTTTTTTCAGAAGGAAATCAAAAGTCCTTTTATAAAATCATTTCTTTTCTATGTACCTTATGCGGTGTTAGGCGCAATGACCTTTCCAGCCATTTTTACCAGCGGAGGCAGTGTTCTGGCATCTACTGCCGGTTGTTTGATAGCCTTATATCTGGCATACAAAGGTAAGGGATTGTTAAGTGTGGCAGTGGCTGCTTGTATTATGGTATATCTAGTTGATTTGGTTTTCCCATTGCTATCATAAAGAAAGGCTGTGCATAGTTGTCACAGCCTATTTTAAACGTTTGTTTACATGATGGAAATAGCGTAATAATGCTAAAATTAATTCACGCTGATAATCGTCCAGTTTGTGAATTGCTGCGGATAAATAGGCATCAATGGCTTTTGCATCTTCATTATCGGTAGTAAAAATTTTACCTGGATCTAAGTGCAGTATTTCCGCAATCATGAAAAAGTCATCTAAGCGTATGGATGTCCTTCCCTGCAGCAGGCTGTTGATTGTCTGCGGGGATAAATGGAGCTTTTTTGCTAGTTGTTTTTGCGTCATATTATTGATCGCTAAGGCTTCTTTTATAATTTCCCCGTAGTTTCCCACCATAAGATCTCCTCCTCCCTTTATTTACCTATTATAACGGATAGAAAAGGTAAAATTAGAAAGATGAAACAAAAGCAATATTTTTCCATAAAATATTATAATTTTTCTTTAATCTGCCTATACGTAAGCATAAAAAGCGGCATACATAAGCATAGAGGTGGTTTTGATGAAACCAGAACAAAAGGATATAATCATGGCCTATGCTGTTTTAGTATTAGCCTTACTTTCTGGCATTCTGCTAGTTTTATTGTTCGCTTTTTTCATCCGTTAGCTTCCTTATCCATAGCAAATAAAGATTAATCTTTGCCTTTGTTTTCAAACAGCTTATCAAGTAACTGAAAGAACGATGCGTTTGCTAGTTGTCATCGTAAATTTGATAAAGTTTATCATTGTTGTTTTCATGATGCACAATATACATTGCGATCTGATCATTCAATTTGTTAGATGTGTTGTATAAAAAAAGGATTACCGTATGATAATCCTCTATTCTTCATAACTGTTTTTCATCAGTGCGTTATATGGAATAACCGCCATCCACCGGAATGCAAACTCCTGTGATATAATTAGAAGCATCGCTTGCCAACAGGGTAACAAGTCCATCGCTATCTTGATCCATTCCCCATCTGCCAATAGGGATTGCTGTTAATAAAGAAGTATCCCATTCTTCTTTTTCGCCCTGCAACGTACTGCCACAGCTCATGAAACCATATTGAATGGCGTTTACCTGTATCTGATCTTTGCCAAATTCCATTGCCAGATAACGCGTCATGGCCTCAATGGCACCATTACTGATGGCATAAGCACAATACGCTGAGGTATGTCTTGGCAAAATGCCGGTGGCGTTAATAATTTTTCCGCCATGTCCTTGCTTTTGGAATTGTCGTATGACTTCTAAGGAGAGAAAGAAGGCTGCACTTACATTAATATCATAAGCACTGTTCCATTCCAGTTTGGTTAGTTCTAAAGTTTCTTCTTTTTTTAAAATTGCCGCATAGTTTAATAATATATCAATATGCCCATAGGCTGCTAAAGCCTCTTTCATCACCTGATGGATAGCTCCTGGTGTTGTTAAGGATATAGTAAAAGAATGATAGTTACGACCGGTTGCCTCGATTGCTTTTTTCAGAGAACTGTCATCGCCGATACTGACGCCAAAGATATCTGCTCCTTGTTTCGCTAAGGCAAGTGCAGCATGATAGCCTAAGCCTTGGGAACAGCCACTCACCAATGCTACTTTTCCATAAAGATTCATATCCATGATCAAACCTCCTTGCATGTGTTAGTATGGGCAAGGTTTTTTTTCTCATACCTGTTGACAGACGATATACACGGTGTTATATTGTATATAGTCAATATATACAATATTGACACCCGGGAGGTAGTTTATGAATATCATCATCAGCAATTCCAGTGGGAAACCGATTTATGAACAAATCGTCGCACAGATCAAGCAGCTGATCATGACAGATGTCTTGAAAGAAGGGGACGCTCTTCCATCAATGCGAACGCTAGCAAAGGAACTTCGTATTTCGGTAATCACAACAAAGCGTGCTTATGAGGAATTAGAAAAAGAAGGGTTCATTGAAACCATCACTGGCAAAGGCAGCTTTGTGGCAGGAAAAGATAAAGAATTGATTCGTGAAGAACGTTATCGGCAGATCGAAGCACTTTTAGAAAAAGCGTGTGAAACAGCCAGAATGAATGGCATGACACTGGAAGAACTGCTGGATATTATGACACTTCTATACAAGGAGGAATAACGTATGGAACACATACTATCAATGCAGCATGTAACAAAGAATTATGGACGTTTTTGTCTGCAAGATATAACATTAGCTTTACCAAAGGGCTGTATTATGGGACTGATTGGCGAGAATGGTGCAGGAAAAACCACATTGTTAAAGACCATTTTAGGTATGATTCATGTGGATGAAGGGCAAGTGGAAATATTTCATTCATCCTTAAGTGAAGATGAGCGAAACATTAAAGAAAAGATTGGTACGGTGTTCAGTGAAGCCAGCTTTCCCGAAAACATGACGCCCCAACAGATGGATAAAGTGCTGTCATCCATTTATCAACAATGGGATACAACAGCATTTCACAACTATCTAAAGGAATTTCGTTTACCGCTTGATAAAAGCAATAAACAGTTTTCGCGCGGCATGAAGATGAAGCTGCAAATAGCGATTGCCTTGTCTCATCAAGCACAGCTGTTATTACTGGATGAGGCGACAAGTGGTCTTGATCCGGTTGCCAGAGAAGAAATTTTAGATATCTTATTAGATTTTATTCAAGATGAAGAGCATGCCGTTTTAATTTCCAGTCATATTACATCCGATATTGAAAAATGCTGTGACTATGTTACCTTTCTACATGAAGGAAAAATGTTATTGAGTACGGAAAAGGATGCCTTATTAGATACTTATGGCATCTGGCATTGTACGAAGGAAGAGCTGATGAAATTGGATCATCACGATTATCTTGCCTATCGCGTGAATGCGTTTGCTGTTGATGTGTTGGTAAAAGATCGTCAGCGTGTGATGCTTCAGCATCCGAATGCCGTTATGGATCCAGCAAGTTTAGAAGATATTTTGGTGTTTATGGTGAAAGGAGAAAAATAGCATGAAAGGATTAATTTTAAAGGATATTTATAATTTAGCAACGCTTTTCCGTATTTATACGATTTTACCGATCTTAGCGATTGTTATATCCTATAGCCAACATTCTTTAGGAATGCTACAATTTCTGCCGGCTTTTATCGGTATGTTTGCGACAATCAGCGCCTTTGCTTATGATGAACAAAGTAATTTTGACAGCTTTGCGATGACCCTCCCCATCAATCGTAAAGATATGGTGATTTCTAAATATGTGTTAGCACTGGTCTGCATCTTTGCCAGTATGCTGTTGTCGATGGTTTTAGGCGCACTGATCTTAATGTTTTCACAAGAACATTTTCAAACGGTTGAATTGTCTGGATTTCTTGCTGAATGCTGTGGAGTTGCCATAGCAATGCTGTTTTTAAATGCCATCATGCTGCCTATGATCATCAAATACGGCTCTATGAAAGCACGCGTATTGATTATAATCTGTTTCATGCTGTTAGGCTTTTTGGGTAGTTTTGTCATTTCGCATATTGGCGGTATATTGCCCCAAAATTTCTTTATCTTCCTGCATGATTTCAAAGACTGGCTATTGCCTGTAAGCTTTCTTGGCGCTTTGTTTATTCTGTTGATCAGTGCCCTATCTTCCATGCATCTTATGAAACAAAAAGAGTTTTAAAAGGATGGATGTATTGGTGTTATAATGAAAGGGAAAGAAGGCGATCGTATGAAGGTGATCTTCCTTGATATCGATGGTGTATTATATCCCTGTCGTAAACGTATTTCCCCATATACAACATTTCGTTTTGACCGCGAACAGCTAGTGAAGCATTATCAATGTGCAGCGATACGTGATTTATCGGATTATGATTTAGCCTGTGCGCAGAATGGGTTTGCTCATAGTGCAATACAGCTGCTAAAAACGCTTATTCAGAAAAGCAATGCTGTTATTGTTATCAGCTCATCCTGGAAATTCTCGCATACCCTGCCCCAGTTAAAAGCCTTGTTTGCCTTTTATGCATTGCAGGATGCCATTGTTGATAGCACAAGCAATGACTATGGCTTTTTAAAAACTCCGGCCATTCGAGCATACCTAAAAGATCATCCCAATATTACACAGTATATCGTTGTCGATGATTTAAATATGGAAAATGAATTTCATGAGCATGCCATCACCTGTCCGGATCTTTTTGATGAAGCCTGCTATCAGAAAGCACTCAATGTTTTATCACATTAAGTTCATATACATGAGATAAAATGCTTATTATCTATAATACGAGTAGGATATCTTTCTATATATAATAATTGAATAGGAATGCTTAGGATGATACTAGCATTCTCTGCTTACTATTTGTTATCAAGACAGCACAAAATATGTGCTGTTTTTTTGCGTGTTTTGTTTGCTGATCCTTCCTTGGAAGCATAATCAGTAGCTTTTTCGTTTATTTCTTAGGTGGCATGAGCAACTTCTATGAGACAAAATTGATTTAACAAGTTATAGAATTTCCAATAATATTTTCGTTACATAGCCATCTTCTTCACGCTGTGCAATATCAGCAATCAGATATTCTTCATAGGCAAATTCACCTAACACATATCCTTTATTATCTGTGTAGGCCAGCATCTTATCATATGTTTGCTGAATGTATTGATAACTGCCTTTATGCCAACCACATAAATAGTTACCCCTTGCGCGTTTTTTTAATTGTTGATGGTCATATTCGGCAACGATCTGATAGAGATAGGAAAAATTAAAGTTATCCTGTTTGCGGATATTTTCAATTCTGACCATCGTACCGACACTTTCTTGAACAGCGATATGATGCTCTTTCACAAAGTGAATATATTCTTCCATATAATTGGCGAAACTGCGATCTGTGGCGTTTTCCATGTCCTTACTACATAATAAAGTGGCATTTGGCAATGTGACGACACCGATTTCATCATGCTGATGTGCAAGTGCCGAAGTTGTTGCTTGCTGCATCCAGTTCATCATGCGCTTAATGCTTTCCAGCTGTGCGATTTGTGAATCAATATCCGCATATTTTTCATCTAACAAACGTAAAAACATTTGCGGATCACGTTGTTTCAGATAGATTCGAATAGCCGAAAGAGACATCCCCATCTTTTTCAGATTGGTAATAACCAAAAAGGTGTCATATTGATGATACGAATAATAGCGATAGCCATGCTCATCTCTATAAGCCGGTTGAAACAGATGAATTTCATCATAATGAAATAAGACATGTTTGGCTACTCCACAGATTTTCGCAAATTCTCCGGCTGTTAAATAGTTCTTCTTTTTCTTCATAATTCTACTCCATTCGCGCTGAACTTTGCTCTTTTGTATATGATAGTATAAGTGTCAAAGGACGTCAATATCCCGAAAGTGGCTATAAATAGTTACAGATATAGGGATAGTTACGGTATATGTATAATGAAAAATTGATTTTCTGGAAATTTCAATAATCGACGTATATCGACTTTTATTTATACCTTAAAATTCATATAGTAACTTTGGTCTTTGTCTAGCGTATACGAGGGGGAAACATAGAATGATCAAAGAAACAAAAAAAGCAATTATAATGGAAATTACTGATGTCCTTCGCGATATTGGAATGCCTGCACATGTCAAAGGCTTTTATTACGTAAGGGAAGCTATACATATGGTTTATCATGATGCTTCATTGCTAGACCATATGATGGATGGTGTATACGCAACAATTGCAGAGCGCCATCAAACTTCTATGCAAAGCGTAGAACGCGTGATCCGTGCTGCTATTGAAATTACTTGGCTACGCGGCAACACGGAAGAAATCATGCGTATTTTTCATAACACGATTGACGGCCGTAAAGCTCGTCCTACAAACAAGGAGTTTATTGCTCTTTTGGTGGATTATTTAAACATTAAGCATATGTAAGATACTAGACAAAGACCAGCAGTGATGCACTATTTCGCTATTGTAAGTGCATTGCTGCTTTTTGTTTGCCATTATACTAGAAATAGGGGGGGTTCGCAAGAGGGTGTATACGAAAGAAAGAGGCTTTGCTTACTGCTTTTTTTTTCGAAAAATAATTGAACGGCTATTTTCGGAAAGAGATGAAGAAAGAAACGAACCTATAGGGTAACAATGCTAATGAAGGATGAATAAGAGGAAAAAAACGGATGAAAATTGCATGAACAAGAGGAAGGAGGATGATGAAAAAGGAAGAGAAGATGAGCGAATCCATGAAAAAAGACTTGACTATAAGGTAACCTTATAGTTTATGATGATAAAGCTTATAAAGGAAAGAAGGGGTGACATGAAATTAATATTACATTATTTAAAAAACTATAAGCTGCTGTTTTTTATCAATGTATTATCAGTCTTTGGCTTTGCCTTGGTAGAACTGGGAATACCAACAATCGTCGCACAAATGATCGATGTCGGCGTCATGCAGCAGGATCAAGATTATATCTATCAGATGGGACTTGTCATTCTGATAATTTCCATTCTGGGGGTAGCCGGAACAATTCTTTTAGGCTATTGTTGTGCAAGAATATCGACGGCGATCACAAGAGATATCCGTAATGATATCTTTCGCAAAGCGCAGCAGTTTACGGCTCATGAATTTAATCAGTTTGGAATATCCAGTATGATCACCAGAACAAACAATGATGCATTTCAGATTCAGATGTTTGTTAATGTATTATTGCGTACAGCGCTTATGACACCGGTGATGTTTATTATCAGCTTTATCATGACCGCTAGAGCATCGTTACCATTAAGCGGTATTATTGCGGCAACGATTCCACTGATTATTTTCGGAGTGTTTATCGTCGCTAAGATTTCTAAGCCAATCAGTGAAAAGCAACAGCGCTCTTTAGATACACTCAATCGGATTTCACGGGAAAATCTGAGTGGTATTCGCGTGATTCGCAGTTTCGATAACGATGGGTATGAACAAGAACGTTTTAATGCATGTAACCATGACTTTACCGGTTATTCAAAAAAACTATTTAAGCTGATGTCGTTGACCTCACCGATTTTCTTTATGCTGATGAATGTTGCAGGCTTATGCATTTTCTATGTGGCAAGTCTTTTGATTGCGGATGGTAATCTGCAAGTCGGGCAACTGGTAGCGTTCATGGATTATTTATTCCATGCCATGTTCTCAATCATGCTGTTTTGCACGGTTTTCATGATGTATCCAAGAGCAGAGGTAAGTGCGAAACGTATTACGGAAGTCTTTACGACAAAGCCTTTGATACAAAATCCCAAACAGGGGGTTTGCCAAGGCAATGAAGCAGGCAGCATTGTCTTTGATGATGTGACCTTTGTATATCCGGATGGAGAAGAGCCGGTTTTAAAACATGTCAGTTTTGCGGCCCAAAAGGGAGAGACGATTGCCTTTATCGGGAGTACGGGAAGTGGTAAAAGTACGTTGATTAATCTGATTCCACGGTTTTATGATGTGAGTGAGGGACAGATTCGTATCGATGGAGTTGATGTCAAGGATTATGATGTGTTTGCTCTGCGTGCAAAATTAGGGGTCATTCCGCAAAAAGCGATGTTGTTTTCCGGAACCATCAAAGATAATATCTGTTTTGGCAAGCCAGATGCCAGTGAAGAAGAGATTCTTCATGCGATAAAAGTAGCACAGGCATATGATTTTATCATGGAAAAAGAACATGGTTTGAAGGAAAAAATCAGTGAAGGGGCAACCAATGTCTCCGGTGGTCAGAAACAGCGATTATCAATTGCCAGAGCATTAATCAGAAGACCGGATATCTATATTTTTGATGATTCATTTTCCGCTCTTGATTTTAAGACAGATGCAACATTACGGAAAGAGTTAAAGAAGGAAACAAGGGATGCTATTGTCATGGTCGTGGCACAGCGTATTTCTTCCATCATGGATGCAGATCGTATCGTCGTGCTGAATGAAGGAGAAGTCGTTGGTATCGGTACGCATCGCGAATTATTAAAAAGCTGTGCGATTTATCATGAAATTGCTTTATCACAGCTAAGTGAGGAGGAATTGGCATATGAAGACGACTAAACGAAAATTCCTAGATTCCTTACGTGGTATTGGAGCCTTTGTGGCTCCCTATAAAAGGGCCTTCCTCTTTGCTATTCTCATGATTGTCGTATCCACGGCAGGGATGGTCATCGCCCCTTCCATTGAAGGAAATATTACCTCAGTGTTATATGCCGATGTGAAACGAGCAAGTGATCTACAGCATGTGGCGATAAGCTTTGAGCGCATCTTCTCCATCATGGTAACCTTAGTAGGCGTTTATCTTGTTAAAACGATTGGCCAGGCATTAAGTGTTATTTATTTGACCAATGCCATCCAAAATGCTATGCAGGATTTACGTGATGCTTTGCAAAATAAGATACGGAAATTGCCTGTGCGCTATTTTGATTCTCATCATTATGGCGATATCTTGAGCCGTATTACCAATGATGTAGATGCGATATCCAATGCTTTTCAACAAAGCTTTTCACAGATCATTTCCGGTGTGTTAACCATCTTATTAGCCCTTGTTATGATGTTTCGTTTGAATGTAGTCATGGCTTGTACGGCAGTATTGATCATACCGGGGATGCTGCTTATCACCATTACGATTGTTCGCCATTCGCAGAAACGTTTTGCGGCACAACAAAATGCTTTGGGGAATTTGAATGGGGCAATTACCGAGATGTATACCGGTTATAATGAAATCCTCTTATACAATCGACAGGAAGCATCGATTGATGAATTTAAACGTTTAAATGAAGAATTACGTAACAATGCCTGTAAGGCACAATTTGTGTCCAGTGCAATCCAACCATTAAACTCTTTGGTTACGTATATTGTGATTGGTGTGATCGCCATTATGGGAACTTTGCGTTCTTTGGCTGGTCATTTTGATCCCGGTGAATTACAGGCCTTTATCCGTTATATATGGCAGGTAAATGATCCTTTATCTCAAGTATCATCCTTATCTTCTCAATTGCAATCGGCATTTGCGGCCATCGGGCGTGTGTTAGATATTTTAGAAGAAGAGGAAGAAGTACCAGAAGCAGTTGTGACAAAAGATGTGTCAACAATTCGCGGAGATGTTTGTTTCTCACATGTGAACTTTGGTTATCATGAAGAAACACTGATGCAGGATTTGAATATCCAAGTGAAGCATGGGCAAATGGTTGCCATTGTCGGTCCGACCGGCGCCGGTAAGACGACCTTGATCAATCTGCTGCTGCGTTTTTATGATGTAAAAGGCGGCAGAATTCAGATTGATGGTATGGATATTCGTGATATGAAACGTGGTGAATTACGTTCCTTATTTGGGATGGTGTTGCAGGATACTTGGTTATTTCAGGGATCTATTTATGATAATATCCGTTATGGTCGCTTAGATGCCCGTAAGGATGAAATCATCGATGCGGCAAAAATGGCCAATGTCCACCACTTTATTCGCACCTTGCCAGATGGTTACCATAGTATTATCAATGAAGAAGCGAATAATATCTCACAAGGTGAAAAACAGCTTCTTACGATTGCCAGAGCCATCTTAAAAGACCCTAAGATATTAATTCTTGATGAAGCGACTTCTAGTGTCGATACCCGTTTGGAAAAAATGTTGCAGGATGCTATGCGCAAGGTGATGAAGGGAAGAACCAGCTTTGTGATAGCCCATCGCTTAAGTACGATTCGCAATGCGGATTTGATTTTAGTCATTCAACATGGGGATATCGTAGAACAGGGAACACATGAGGAATTGATGAAAAAACAAGGGTTTTATGAGAAATTATACAATGCACAATTTGCTCAACAGGAATAATAGAAAGGTATGCTTACTACCATCTTTTGCATGTTCGCTAGACGCTTTAGATCATCGTAAGCCTAAAAATGAACATGATTTAAAACATTTATTCTTAATCTTATAACAGGAATGGGCTTTTTAGCCCATTCCTGTCTTCCTATTTACAATCGTAAAAATGATTGCAAGTTATTATATTAAGTATTATAATACCTATCTTTAGAAGTTAAAAGTAAAAAAATGGTGTAAACTCGAAATTATAGCTAACGAGTATGCATCATTTTTATTTGTTTATTGGTAAGATAATAATTTGTGATTGGTTGTTTTAATAGAGCTGAAAGCTTGGTGATGAAATCAGAAGAACGTGTCATGTTGATGTATCTTGAATCGTTGATCTGTACAACTTTAAACTCCTTGATAAAACTACATATATCACTTGTTGAGTATTCGTTATTTAGTATCTTGAATTGAAACAGTCGTATTAGTAGTACCGTAGTATAACATATAAGAAAATGTCCTTTTATACTATTCTCTTTTTGAAGATAGACAGGTCTTGCGTCTAATTCACTTTTCATAACTCTGAAAGATTCCTCAATCCTCCATAAATTATGATATGCTTCATATATCTGTTGATCTTCCATTTTGTATTCGGAAGTGATTAGAAGATTAAAGCCTGCTAGTTTTCTATCCATATCTATCTTTTCTTCATTTAGTACTGTATGGGCTTTTTTACCATCTCTATCCACAAAATTTACATATCTCGCACTTTCCCCATACTCTTCTTTCTTTGCTTCTGATGCTCGTAATCTTTGCGCTCTTTCAATCATTTTGTCGATTTCCATTAACTTTTTTCGTTGTAGCTTTGGGGAAAATGTACAAACACGTTTTTCTTTTACTGTCTTTGAATGTTTGATTCCATTTTCGTCTTTATATTCATATGTGTAGTTATCGATACATGATTTGTATCGATATATTATATTTCCTTTGCTGTCTAAAACATCATGAAAATCATTTTCAAGGAGTACCCATGTCTTTTCTTTATCAACTAGCTGTTTGACCGATTTTGAGAATATATAACCATCGCATTTATCTGTTGCTTCGATGATATTGCGAGCACAGTTCAACCCCTTATCTGCGATTTGTATAGTCCTTCCGTTGATGTTGTTTTGTGATTTCAAGTCATTGATGATATTGCGGATAATAGGCTTCTCTGACTCATTACCGGGATACATCCTCATACCGATGGGGATCATATTGGCATCAAGTAATAGACCTAGCCCAACAATGGGATCATGACGCATTTCTTTAGATGGGCCACGTCTTTGAAAATCATTTTCTTTATCGATTTCAAAGTAGAAGTTCGTACAATCGAAGAAAGTATGTTTTGTATCAATACCAAAATTATCAGCTGTAGCTACCGTAAGTATTTCAGTGAACTTCTGATATTCACTCCCCAGAAATTCAACGGCATCTAATAATTGATCATAGCTGAAGTCAACTTCATTCAAAAGGGAAGGAAGTACATCATGAAACGTTTTGTGTTTAGACAAAGGTGCTACAGCACGTGCAAATACAAGAGATGAGAATATATCATAGACATTAAACTGAAAGTAGCGAGTAGACTGCATATAGTTAAAATGATCTTTTACATCTAATGTGTTAAGAATGTTGGCAAGAGGAAAATAGCCGAGATACTTTTCAGGAGAGACTTCACCAATAAGTCTTTGATTTATCTTTGCATTCGCATTTTTGAGTTTTCTTTCTTCATTCATTCTAGCCACTTCAGCTTTGTAGTAGGCAATAGGATCATCAATCCCAGAATCAATAAGAGACTGAAGATTACCAAGTTTTCTAATACTGCGATGCTTGGTTCCCTTAACATCAGGAGAATAAAAGCTTTCGTAAATAGATAAATAGGTACGATTTTGTTGTTTAGCAACCTTAAGGAAATAAGCCATAAGAACACCTCCGGCATGAATACACCACGGCACCATCATTATAACACAATTAAATAAAATATGAAAGTATTTTCGCACATAAAAACCCGCATAAATACGGGCTCTGATTAACATTTGTTTTTTTTGCTCCTAAAGAAACATGGTGCTAACTTCTAAAGACGGGTTCTTGATGAAGCGACTTCTAGTGTCGATACCCGTTTGGAAAAAATGTTGCAGGATGCTATGCGCAAGGTGATGAAGGGAAGAACCAGCTTTGTGATAGCCCATCGCTTAAGTACGATTCGCAATGCGGATTTGATTTTAGTCATTCAACATGGGGATATCGTAGAACAGGGAACACATGAGGAATTGATGAAAAAACAAGGGTTTTATGAGAAATTATACAATGCACAATTTGCTCAACAGGAATAATAGAAAGGTATGCTTACTACCATCTTTTGCATGTTCGCTAGACGCTTTAGATCATCGTAAGCCTAAAAATGAACATGATTTAAAACATTTATTCTTAATCTTATAACAGGAATGGGCTTTTTAGCCCATTCCTGTCTTCCTATTTACAATCGTAAAAATGATTGCAAGTTATTATATTAAGTATTATAATACTATAGGTTATGTATATATAAATGCATTAAGAAGGAGTGTTTATATGCTGGATATTATATTTGAGAATCCTTTTTATATAAAACATCGTGAATTCGTATTATGCATGGTAGATTTGTTTATCGTAGTCGTTTCCTTTTTTTTAGCTTATTGGTCTAAAATTGATTTTGACTTTGATTCTGTCGGTCAAATAGATATAATGAAAGTTCTAATGGCTCTGTTTGTTATTTTAATCGTCTATGCCATTAGTTTTTTTGCATTTAAGATTCATAAGAGTTTATGGAAATACATTAGCTTGATTGAGACGTTTCGTATTAGTCTATCTGTGATTTGTGCAAGTATTGTCTTAATTATTTTCATCCTATTGACTTCCATCAACCGATTTTATATCAGTGTGGTCTTTGTGGCTGGATTATTAACGATCCTAATGATGTTTAATGTGCGTTTAGGATATCGTCTGTTAAGAAGATATACGGCAAAAAGTGAAGAGCCTAAGAAAAATGTCATTATCATCGGTGCAGGCGATGGTGGTTATATATTATTAAAAGAAATTTTACAAAATGATAAAATGCATGCGAATGTTGTAGGCTTCGTGGATGATCAGCGAGTACATAAGATGATTAGCGGATATACCGTATTAGGCAGTACGTATGATTTACCGGAAATCGTCAATAAATATAAAGTGAATGAAGCATATATCGCAATACCAAGTGCATCGAAAGCAGAAATTCGACGCATGAACGATATCTGCCAGTCTTTGAAATTAAAAACAAAGATCATGAAAGAAGCGGAAACATTATTAGAAGATGATGAAAAAGCGTATCCAATTGAAGATATTTCCATTGAGGATTTACTAGGCCGTGGAGAAATCCATTTAGAACAAGAAGAAATTGGTTCTTATATCACCAATCGTACGATTGCCGTGACAGGTGCAGGCGGCTCTATCGGTTCTGAATTATGTCGGCAGATCGTAAAGTTTTCACCTGCTCGTCTATTGATGATTGATATCAATGAAAATGCCCTTTATATGTTGGAACAGGAGTTTAACCGCAATCGCATGCATGGTAAACTAAATGATAAGATTGAAATCATATCGCTGATTGCCTCGATTCGTGATTATACAGCGATGGATGAGCTATTTAAACAATATAAGCCCAATGTTGTTTTTCATGCTGCCGCACATAAACATGTGCCCCTTATGGAAACACGTCCTCAAGAAGCTATAAAAAACAATGTGTTTGGCACCCATTCTCTCATTCAGGTGTGTATAAAAAATAAGGTTTCACGCTTTATCATGATTAGTACAGATAAGGCGGTAAATCCAACAAATGTCATGGGTGCGACAAAACGCATGACGGAAATGATCACACAGGCTTATGGTGATAATGGTATCACCAAAATGGCAGCTGTGCGTTTTGGCAATGTATTAGGCTCTAATGGATCTGTCATCCCTATTTTTAAAAAGCAGATAGCGGAAGGCGGTCCCCTTACCATTACCGATAAAAAGATCATTCGCTATTTTATGACGATACCAGAAGCTGCGCAACTGGTGTTACAGGCCGGTTTTTATGCGGATAAAGGGGAAATTTTTGTTTTAGATATGGGAGAACCGGTAAAAATATTGGATTTAGCAGAGAAAATGATTCGCCTGTCCGGGTTGCGTCCTTATGAAGATATTGATATCATTGAGATAGGACTGCGTCCTGGGGAAAAGATGTTTGAAGAATTGCGGTTGGATGGAGAAGTAACCGTAAAAACGAAAAACGATTTAATATTTAAAAACAATGTGATGGGAATCACGAAAGAAGAAGTTGAAGAAAAATTAAAAACGTTAAGCAAAGCGTTACTCGATAATTTAAGCAAGGAGCAATATCGCGAGGTTATGTTAAACGTCATTGCGAATGAAGGAATGGAAAATGTATGAATGAGAACTTGAAAAAAATGAATATTCCATTTTCACCACCCGATATTACGGAAAGTGAAGTAAAGGAAGTAATTGATACGTTGAAATCAGGCTGGATTACGACCGGTCCGAAAACAAAGGAATTGGAAAAGGGAATTGCTGCATATTGTGAAACAAAGCGTGCTGTCTGTTTGAATTCAGCGACATCCGCATTAGAAATGACCTTATATTTATTAGGGATAGGTCCAGGAGATGAAGTTATCGTTCCCGCCTATACGTATACCGCAACCTGTAGTCCAATTTGTCATGTCGGTGCTACTTTAGTTATGATCGATATGGCCAAAGATAGCTTTGAAATGGATTATGCCCGCGTTGCAGCGGCTGTGAATGAAAAGACAAAAGCCATCATTCCTGTGGATTTGGGTGGTGTCTTATGTGACTATGAAAAACTTTATGAAGAAATAGCGAAAGTCCGCCACTTTTATACGCCAAGCACGCCTATCCAAAAAGCATTTACACAACCCATCATCATAGCGGATTGTGCACATGGTTTTGGGGCAGTGAAAAAGGGTAAAAAAGCAGGAAATTGGGCAGATTTTACAATATTCTCCTTTCATGCGGTTAAAAATTTAACGACTGCGGAAGGAGGAGCTGTCACTTGGAAACCGGTGCCTGGTTTTGCGGATGCGTGGATTTATCAGCAATATCAATTATTGTCTTTGCATGGGCAGACGAAGGACGCATTGCATAAAAACCAATCAGGTGCTTGGGAATATGATATTGTTGCGCCGACATTTAAATGTAATATGACGGATTTGCATGCGGCATTAGGGTTAGCGCAATTACGTCGCTATGATGCAATGTTGGCACGCCGACATGAAATCATTCAATATTATAATCAACACTTAAAAAGTGAAAACATTTTCTTATTAAATCATAAGGATGCCAATCATCAATCCTCCGGACATTTATATATAACAAGAATCAAAGGCATCCGTGAACAACAGCGCAATGAGATTATTATGGCAATGGCTGAAAGGGGAATCAGCTGCAATGTGCATTATAAGGCATTGCCAATGTTAAGCGCCTATCAGCATTTAGGTTTTAAAAGGGAAGATTATCCAAATGCATGTGAATTGTATGAAAATGAAATCACCCTGCCTCTATATAGTTCTTTACAGGATGGGCAGGTGGAATATATTATCCGCAATTATAAAGAGGTGTTGGAGGAATATACATGCGGTTAAAGCAATGGGAGGATTTGCCTGAGAAGATGAAGAATGATAAGGTATTGCCTTATTATGATATAATAAAAAAGAAAACAGCAAGTCTGCTATGGAAAAGAGTATTTGATATTTGTCTGTCAGTCGTGCTGCTTGTTGTTTTATCTTGGCTCTTTTTGATCCTGGCGATCTTAATTAAAAGGGATTCTTGTGGTCCTGTTTTATATCGACAAACACGCATAACACAGTTCTATAGACCATTTACCATATATAAATTTCGTACGATGACAGATCATGGTGAGCAAATGGGAGCATTGGTAACTACGCAAAATGATATGCGTATTACCAAAATAGGAAAAAAGATACGAAAATATCGTTTGGATGAATTGCCACAGCTGGTGAATGTTTTAAAAGGTGATATGACATTTGTGGGTACACGTCCCGAAGTTCTTAAGTATGTGGAATGCTATGACGAGGAGATGTATGCGACTTTATTAATGCCGGCAGGTATTACCTCATTAGCAAGTATTCGCTTCAAAGATGAAGAAAAGATATTATCTGCGTATAGTGAGCAGGAAATAGATAAGGCTTATCAAAGCGTTATTTTACCTAAAAAGATGCAATACAATTTAGATTATTTAAGAAAATTCAGTTTTTTTTATGATTTACAATTATGTTTTCAAACGATCATTGCGGTATGTAAGAAGTAAAGGGTGAGTAATATGAAAGATTTGATATCCATTGTAACGCCAACCTACAATGGAGAAAACTTTATAGCAGAAACAATTAAAAGCGTACAGGCGCAAACATATGAACATTGGGAAATGCTCATTGTCGATGATTTATCTACGGATAATACGGTAGAAATCGTAAAGGCATTTGCAGCCCAAGATGCCCGAATCAAATTTTTCATATTACCGGAAAAAGGCGGAGCATCCCTTGCCCGCAATAAGGCAATAAGGGAAGCGAAGGGAGCCTATATCGCTTTTCTGGATGCAGATGATCTATGGAAACCAGAGAAGCTAGAAAAGCAACTGGCTTTTATGAAAGAAGCGCAAGTAGCCTTTTGTTATCACCATTATTCCTTAATAGATGAAGCAGGACAAGCGTTACATATTCGCAGGATCGCACCAGAAAAACTTTCCTTTCATAGAGCCTTATTAGGCTGCTCCATCGGTTGTTTAAGTGTCATGTATCATGCCAAAGCAGTAGGCTTGATTCAAATTGAGCGATTAGATAAACGCAATGATGATGCATTATGGCTGAAAATATTAGAAAAATGCCAATGGGGTCGCTTATTGGATGAGGACTTAGCGTACTATCGCATTGTTGAACGTTCCTTATCTTCAGGATCAAAAGTAAAATTGCTGAAGTATCATTATCGTCTGTATCGTAACATCATGAACTATCATGCAATAAAGAGCCTGTATTATACAATTTGTAATGTTTTTGTTTATTTTTATAATAAAAAAAGGAGGGAGATTAGACTATGAAGATTGCCGTTGCCGGTACGGGATATGTGGGACTTTCCATTGCGGTTCTCTTATCTCAAAAACATGAGGTAGTTGCTTATGATATCCTTCCGGAAAAGGTGGATATGATCAATCATCGCATATTGCCGATTAAAGATGCAGAAATGGAAACTTATTTTCAAGAAAAAGAATTGCATTTAAGAGCAACCAATGATGCGCAAGAGGCCTATCGTGATGCTGATTACATTGTCATTGCAACACCGACCAATTATGATGATCAACAAGATCACTTTGATACAAGTGCCGTTGAAAGTGTAATCGAAGAGGCACTCGCATATAACCGACATGGCAGCATTGTTATCAAATCAACGATACCGGTAGGATATGTCAAAAAAGTCAGAGAAAAATATCAGACACAGCGTATTCTGTTTTCTCCTGAATTTTTACGCGAAGGCAAAGCTTTGTATGATAACTTATATCCATCACGTATCGTTGTGGGAGAGCAAAGCGAAGAAGCAAGGATTTTTGCGGAACTGTTGAAAGAAAGCACTTGTGTCAAGGATGTGCCGGTGCTCTTAACTCAGCCTACCGAAGCCGAAGCAATTAAATTATTTGCCAATACTTATTTGGCAATGCGTGTGGCATTTTTTAATGAAATCGATACCTATTGTGAAATCAATCAGTTGAATACTCAGCAGATCATTCATGGCATCGGTTTAGATCCACGCATCGGGAATCATTATAACAACCCATCTTTTGGCTATGGCGGTTACTGTCTGCCAAAAGATACCAAACAATTAAAAGCAAACTTTGCTGGTGTACCAAACAATATCATTACGGCTGTTGTTGATGCCAATGATACTAGAAAACATCATATTGCCAATAGAATTCTTCAAAAACATCCGAAAACGATTGGCATTTATCGTTTGACGATGAAGAAAGATTCTGATAATTACCGCAAATCTGCCATCTTTGATGTGATTGAATTATTAAGAGAACATGCTGATATTTTGATATACGAGCCAACGATGCAAGAAAGTAAGCTGCATGGATTACCGCTAGAACGTGATTTAGAACGCTTTAAAGCGATGAGCGATGTCATTGTGGTCAACCGTTTAGATGAAAAGCTGCAAGATGTAAAAGAAAAGGTGTATACAAGAGATATTTATGGCCGCGATGAGTGATAAAAAAGTGGAAGTGTTAATCACGACCGTGAATTGTAAAAATCCAGAAGCATTGTTGCAGCAAATGCATATACAAAGTGCAGCGTGTATCGGAAATCAGTGTGAAGTAAATCGCATCGATACCATTCAAGCATCGGGAGGTTCATATATTGTATACAATTTTAATGAACGCGGTGTCGGATTGAATCGAAATAACTTATTGATGAGAACTAAGGCAGAGTATTGTTTATTTGGTGATGATGATCTGGTCTATGTGGATGGATATGAAAACATAGTTAAGGATGCATTTCAAACATATCCGGATGCGGATGTCATCCTCTTTAATTTAGAGGAAGAAACATCAAGCAGATATAAAATTCAAAAGCCATTTAAAGTCAATTACTTTAACTTCATGCGTTTTGGCGCTGCCCGTATGGCTGTTAAAAGAACAAGCATACAGACCAGAGGCATTTTATTCAATCTTTGTTTTGGGGGTGGTTGTGCCCATGCGCATGGCGAAGATACGTTATTTTTAAACAGTTGTTTAAAAGCTGGCTTGCATATTTATGCATTACCCATAACGATTGCGACTTTGACAGAGGTAAGAGCATCCTCTTGGTTTCACGGCTATGATGAAAAATATTTTTTAGATAAAGGATTGCTATATTATGTTATGAGCAGAAGATTTTATCCTTTTTTAATTTTACAGGATGCCTTACGTCATCATAAAACGTATGACAAGACAATTGGCTATCTAGTGAAAACAATGAAACGAGGTGTCGCAGATGAGCGAAAACGAAGAATGCAATAACCTTGTCTTTTCGATCATTATCCCGGTGTATAATACAGCGAAGTATGTGGAAAACTGTGTTGCCAGTGTGCTGCAGCAAGCGTTTCCTGTGGAGGCCTATGAAATCCTTTTGATTGATGATGGTTCTGTGGATGCTTCAGGTGCTTTATGTGATCAGCTTGCACAACAATATGAGCAGGTAAGGGTGTTTCATCAATCCAATCAGGGATTGTCTATGGCACGCAATAAGGGCATATCAAAGGCAAAAGGCAGCTATATTCTCTTTTTAGACTCGGATGATGCCTTAGCAAACGATGCCTTTCTTCCATTGTATGAAATCATCAAACAGCATTCCTATGATATCATTGTCACGGATATGAACATCATCACTTCCACAACACAAAGCTATTGCAGACATAGCCATCAGCGATTGTATGAAGAAATGGATGGCAGGACTTTTTTACTACAAGAATTAAAACATCACAGTATGCATATGGCAGCGGTAATGAATGTGTATCGAAGAGCCTTTCTTTTGGAAAATGCATTGACCTTTAAAAGCGGTATCTTACATGAAGATGAACAGTTCACTCCAAGAGCTTTTCTAAAGGCTGCTTCCATTATTGCCATTGATCATTGTTATTATCGTTATATGATACGAGAAAATTCAATTACGACGAATAAAAAGTTATATAAAAACGTAAAAGATCTTTATGAAACCCTAACGGAATTATCACTTATCTATCAAAAAGAAGAAGCGCCATTGCGCTCTTATCTGATGGAAAGTCTGTTGGAAAAATATTTATATATGTATGCCAAAGCGGGTGTTTATCAATCGGCATATGATGGCATACGCAATAAGCAATTTGTTAAAGGGAAAGCAAAATCATTAAAAAACAAGGCGAAGGTCTGTTTATTTACCATAAGTGATCGCATGTATTGCAAGATACATCCTCATAAGGAGGGGTAAAGCATATGATGAATGCGTTAAGAGCATGGTGGACAAAAACAGATAGGATGAAAGAGCTGAAAAAGATCAATCTTGGCTATCTGTTACTGTCAACTCTCTTTTATTATAGTACCGTATGGGAAGATATCGAATGGCTATGCTACCTGCTGTATTATGGCATTCCTTTTCTTTATCTGTGCTATCATTATGAGTGGGTCATAGATTGTATTCGTATCTGTATGCGAAGCTGTTTAAAGTACTATTTGGGTGCCATCTTGTTCATGGCGCTGCTTAGTTTGGTATTGCCTTGTCTTTATCAGACATATGATTTTTCTTACTTTTTGATTCGCATTTTGCAGATTGGTAAGGAAGGGCTGAAAATCCTGTTTCTCTTTCTTATTTTTATCCGCTACATTTCTCCTGAAGGAGATTATCTTTTATTTATGAAATACTTTGTGTTAGCAACCTGTATGTATATCTTGGGTACGTGTGTGATCATTGCGATTCCTGGTTTGCGTGATCTTTTATTGCAATTGAATAAGGCGGATGAAAATACGATTCGATTAGCTTATTTACCATCGTATATCACAAGATTTGGATGGTGTGGGTTTTCCGGCTTTACCTATACCTTGCGTTGTTCCTTGGCTGCTATGTTTCTGTGCTATATCATTTATTTGCAACAGGAACAAAGTTTTACTTTCCATACGATCTTATTGATGATTGTTATCCTTGGAAACTTTTTCTATGGTCGTATCGGAATCGCTGTAACAGCTATCTATGTGTTTCTGCTTTTTGTTGTTTTATGGATGAAAAAACGAATGCTGTGGAAACGCTTATTGCTTATGATGGTGATAACTTGCGGTATGCTTTCCATAGCCTTTCTCTTATCCGAACAAGTGCGTATATGGCTGCGTTGGGTTTTTCAATCCTTCATCAATTATTCTGAGCAAGGCAGTTTTTCCACAACATCTACTCAATCGCTAAAAGAAATGTATTTTACACCAAATGGTAAGACGCTTTTGCTAGGTGATGGCTATTATACGGATGCGGATGGATTATATTATATGGGAACAGATGTAGGCCTTTTCCGTGCTGTTTTATTTGGCGGCATTGGTTTTCAAATGCTTCGCTATACTTTGCTAGGTAGTTTATTGTTTGAATATAAGCGCTGTTTACCGGTGCATTTGCATAGACTTCTGCTCTTATTACCTATTTTATTTATCATTTATGAAATGAAGGGGGAAAGCATTTGCCCGATCATTTCTATTCTATTTGGTGTGGCTTTGCTTATCACCTATCAGAAGGAAAGAAAGAAAAGCGGTGAAACCTATGGATATTTCCATCATAATTCCGGTCTATAATGTAGAACGATATCTCAAGGATTGTTTGGATTCCATCATCCAACAAAGCAACGAGATCATGCTGCAGGCAATCATTGTAGATGATGGAAGCAGTGATCATTCACAAACAATTGCAAAACACTATACAATGTTGTATCCGGATATATTTGAATATCATCGAAAAACAAATGGGGGCTTAAGTGATGCCCGCAATTATGGGGTACGCTTTGCGAAAGGAACCTATTTAATGTTTTTAGATAGTGATGATTATTTGCGAGAGGATGCCTGCTTCGCACTGTTCACATGTTTAAAAAAGACGCAGGCAGATGTTGTGCTATATGATTATATTTCCTTTGATGAGCATCAACAAAAAGCTGTGACCATGCTTGCCAGTGATTCTGGGTTTATAAGTGATCGACAATATTTGCTTACGCAGCCGACCGCATGGAATAAAATTGTCAAAACAGAAGCGTATAAACAACATCACATCACATTTCCTAAAGGTATTTGGTATGAAGATCGGGCAACGACTGGGGCGTACATCAATTTTGCGAAACGCATTTATTATCTTCAGCAGCCGCTGTATTATTATCGCCAACGAACCAATTCGATAATGAATCAACAGATGTATCATCCAAAGATGCTTGATATGAAAACAGCCATTGCCTATATGCTAGAACAGCTTGATATACAGCGATACCATGATGAAGTTGAATACATATGCATCAGTAATCTTATTTATCAAAGTGGTGAACGGCTGTTACCACATCATAAAAAGGAAGAAATGGCGATGTTTGTTCATTATATGAATGATCTTTTTCCGAATTGGGAAAAGAATCCTTATTATCTGAAACGCAGTAAATTGTATCAAAGCATCTGTAAGGCAATCAAACAAAATCACCTGGGAATTGCCCGACGCCTATTTCATCTTAAAAATAAAATGGTATAATGTTAAAGATAAAGGAGCAGGGTATGGATAAAATTATTGCGGTTATTGTAAGCTATAACCGAAAGAAATTATTAAAAGAGGCATTGGAGCATCTGTTGCATCAGCAAAACGTCAAGTTCGACATCCTGATCATTGATAATGCAAGTACAGATGGCACCAAAGAATATATCGTTGACTATTTACAAAAGGATAACATCCTGTATCACAATACAGGAGCAAATTTGGGAGGCGCCGGCGGCTTTTCATTAGGGGTTAAAATGGGCGTTGAAAAAGGCTATGACTATGTTTGGATCATGGATGATGATACCATGGTCAAAGAGAATGCCTTGGATGAATTGTTGAAGGCGAAAGAAATCCTTAAAGGGAACTTTGGTTTTTTATGCAGCGATGTAAGATGGATTGATGGCAGTGCTTGTGCCATGAATGTTCCTAACATAGATGAGAATTGGATACAGGACAGTGCATACCTTGAAAACGGCATCGTAAAGGTAAAACAATGCTCATTTGTATCCTGCTTTATCCCATCGCGTGTCGTTAAGAAGGTAGGCCTTCCCATCAAAGAGTTTTTTATTTGGGGGGATGATGCGGAGTATACCAAACGCATCTCTTTACAGTATCCATGCTATTTTGTTGCCCGCAGCAAGGTCATCCATAAGATGCTCAGCAATACCCCTACCGATATCGTAGCAGAATCCAGTGATCGTTTGTTTCGCTACAATTATGCGTATCGAAACATGTATTATGTAAAAAAGCTGGAAGGCGGTAAGCTGAATATGTTGCTGTTTTACTATCGGACATTTTTAGAAATTGTCAGAATACTTAAAAGTAAGGGAAAAGGAAAAGGGAAAAAGATAAGGATCCTATGCAAAAGTATGCATCAGCGTAAAAAATTTCATCCGGAAATAGAATATATTGAGTAGAATGAAAAGGAGATAACTTATGAAGAAAAGTGTAAAAATGAATTATATCTTCAATTTAGGTTATCAGCTGTTACTCATAGCCCTTCCGCTTATTACGACACCCTATATATCAAGGGTATTAGGTGCCAAGGCGATTGGTACTTACAGCTTCACACAATCCATCGTTACTTACTTCACTTTATTAGGATGTATCGGTTTAGGATTGTATGGGCAACGAGAGATTGCTTACCATCAAAATGATGCGCTGCAAAGAACAAAGATTTTATATGAATTGATCCTGTTAAAGGTGATTAGTATTGCGCTTAGTTTAGGCATCTATTTCATCGTTTTCCAAACCTTTGATGAATATCGTTCCTTATTCTATATTCAGATGATTGATATATTTGCAAATGTGTTTGATATTAATTATTTTTATCAGGGATTAGAAAACTTTAAGAAAATTATCGCAAGAAATATTACGGTGCGCTTTATCAGCATCATATGTGTGTTTGCTTTCATAAAGTCGCCTCAAGACCTGCCGTTGTATATTTTGATTCAATCCTTATCCCTTCTCTTCGGTAATCTAAGCATGTGGATTGCATTGCCCAACTACATAGTTAAACTTGATCATGTGAAGTTAGAAATAGGGAAACATGTAAAACCAACACTGATTCTGTTTTTTCCCCAAATTGCCGTTTCCATTTATACGGTATTGGATCGCACGATGATTGAGGTGTTAACGGGCAATACCGAAGAAATCGGATATTATGAACAAGCACAAAAAATTGTAAAATTAGCACTGACGATTGTCACTTCCTTAGGAACAGTGATGCTGCCGCGGATATCCAATCTGTTTGCGGATCATGATATGCATAAGATTAAAGAATACATTTATCAATCCTTGCATTTTGTCATGATGATTGCGGTACCGATTATGTTCGGCATCATGGGCATCGCACCTAATCTTGTCCCTTGGTTTCTCAGTGAGAAATTTATGGCAAGTATACCATTGGTGATGATGACGGCACCTATCATTGTCTTTATCGGTATCAGTAATGTGATCGGTATTCAATTCCTATTGCCTACCAGAAGACAAAAAGCCTATACCTTATCAACCATCATGGGCTCTATCGTCAATTTAATATGTAATCTCTTACTAATTCCAGGATTACTTTCCATGGGGGCAACCATCGCTTCTGTGATAGCCGAAGCATCGGTTACTGCTTTTCAATTATATTGTGTGCGTGAGGATATTGATATTAAAAAAGTATGGAAAGAAAACAGACATTATCTGCTTGTAGGAGCCTGTATGTTTGGTGTTGTATACGGGTTAAGTGTATTTTTAACCCCAAGTATCATGCATACCCTTTTCATCATTAGCGTAGGTGTCGTTATTTATTTTGTTATACTTTTCATATTAAAAGATAAATATATTTACACCATCATGCAAACAGTAAAAGATAAGCTGCGTGTAAAAAGCAGCTAAAGGAGGAAGACCATGAACTATTCATATGTGATTGTCGGTGCAGGACTGGCAGGGATCACGATGGCCGAGCGCTTGGCCGCACGTCATCAAAAAAATATTTTATTGATTGAAAAACGCAATCACATCGGAGGTAACGTCTATGACAGTTACAATGAAGATGGCATACTGATCCACAACTATGGGCCACATATTTTCCATACGAATAATAAAGAAGTATTTGACTATTTAAGTAACTTTACCGAGTGGATTCAGTATCAACACCATGTGTTATCCTTTGTTGATGGCCGCTTATTGCCAATGCCGATTGGTGTGGAAACGATTAATAGTTTATATAACTTACATTTATCTGTTTTTGAATTTGCACAATTCATCGAACAGCAGAGAGAAAAACGCACGAAGATTGAGACCAGTGAAGATGTTGCCTTGGATAAAGTTGGACGCGATATTTATGAAAAATTCTTTAAAAATTATACAATCAAACAGTGGGGGACAGATCCCAGTGAGCTGGATACTTCCGTAATCAGCCGAATCCCTTTACGTTTTAACCGTGATACGCGTTACTTTGCCGATCAATATCAAGGGATGCCGCGACTGGGGTATACAAAGATGTGTGAGAACATGCTGAAAAGCAAACACATCCATATTCTGTTGAATACCGATTATCGTGATGTCTTGGATGGGATCACCTACGACACACTGATCTATACCGGACCAGTTGATGCGTTTTATCAATATAAATATGGGAAATTAAAATATCGAAGCATCGATTTTAAAATGGAAACCTTAGATGTAGCTTCTTATCAAGAAGCAGCTGTCATTAATTATCCAAACGATTATGCGTTTACCCGTATTACCGAGTTTAAAAAATTAACCGGTCAAACGCATGCGAAAACGACTATCATGAAAGAGTACCCATGCTTTAAAGATGAGCCTTATTATCCTTATCCAACCAAAGAATGGTTAGCGAAGTATCAGCAGTATGAAGCTTTGATGAAAAAAGAAAAAAATGTAGTATTTGTCGGTCGCTTAGCAGAGTACAAATACTATAATATGGATGCCGTTGTGGAAAAAGCGTTGAAATTAGCAGAAAACTTATAAAAAAAGAGGAGGGATGGCATATGAAGAAAAAGAAAATAACATCATATTTTGCAAACATCACTCCTTTTCAATTGGCTTTCCTTATCAATGCGCTTTTTCTGATCTGTTATCTGATCAGTGGTACTATGAAGTATGAAGTTAGTGATGACTTTATGATGGAAGTCATGGTCTCTGGCGCATATACAGGTACACCGTCTCCTTATATAATGTTTATGAATCCATTGATTGGTTTATTTTTATCAACATTATATAAGTTGCATGCTTCCCTAAACTGGTATTTTTATTTCCAGGTTGCAATGATCTTTCTGTCACTGACGGGGATCACTTATTTGATCTTGAAGAAGAAAAGAACTTCGTTCACACTGTTGCTGGCAGTGTTGTTTATTGGCTTTTTCAGTAATGATCTTTATCAACTCATGCAGTTTACAAAGACAGCAACGGTGACAATTGGATGTGGATGTTTCTTTTTGATTACGGCAATCGTACAAAAAAATATATCGTATAAACGTTTACTTCTAGGAGCTTGTTATGTATTGATAGGCACTATGATACGCAATAAATGCTTTTATATTACAGTAGCCTTTCTGTTTTTGACATGTTGTTTGTTATTTTTACGCCATCTTAAACAAAACCAATGTTCTTATAAAGTAATGATAAAACCTCTTTTTATCTTTGCGTGCACACTTGGCATCTGTTATGCATTTGTTTATGGCAGCAGTAAAGTATTTACCAGTATGCATCCTGACTATGCAGCATATAAAGAATACAATGAGGCCAGAGCAATCATCACCGATTATCCCGTGGATGGCTATCAGAATCTGAAAGATGACTTATCCGCAATTGGGGTATCTGAAAATGATTTTTATAATCTTGCTCATTTTGGTTATGGCGATACCCAAATCTATGATGCAGACTATGTGAAACAAGTGAGTGAAATCATAGCAGCGCATCGCCTGCAGGATACACCAAACATTTTACGTATCGGATACAATATGTTAAAACAAAGATATGATAAGTACATCAGTGTCTTAGGCTGTCTGGCTATCGGACTTGCCGTATTCATAAAAAAGTCGCGTTCTTTTCTGCTTATCTTTGCTAATGTTTTAGTAACCGGTGTTTTGCTTATTTATATCTTCTATCAAGGGCGTGTGGTGTATCGGGTGGAATACTCCATCTTCTTATCCCTGGCTATCAGCATTTTGTGCTATGATCATTTTTTAACACAGGAACACACCTATCCATTAGAACGTTTCCTTCCGGCAGGCATCGTTATTTTACTATTGATGCATATTCCAAGTTTTCTTCCTAATACTCATCAAAATTTTGCCGTGATGTTTAATTCCTGGGAAAATCATGTCGGAAAATATCGTGCTTCCTTCATTGATAATCGTCAAGAAGGAATACTACAAGAAATGCAGCAGCATCCTAACCGTATATACTATTTAGGATTTCAAACGACAATACAGACAATGTATTTGAATTATGATCCACGCTTCGTGATGGAACCGAACATGTTTAACAATGCGATCTATCTGGCTGGTGTTGATAGTTTTCATCCAAGCCGGATGCAGTGGCTGCAAGAACATAAATTAAAAGGTACGATGGAAGAATTATTGGATAAAGATGTCTATTTAATTGAGAATATTTATCAGGAAGAAATGTTAAACTTCATAAAGGAACATTACGATGCCACTGCTCGATTGACGCAATATGCTGTAATTGATGGCTATCAAATTTGGAAAATCGAAGCAAATTAAAAGTTGTACTGTACTTACCTGAAAAAGGGATTTTCTATACAATTTAGAATCATCTGACGAAGGGGTGATTCTTTTTTTAGCATTTTTTTGTATAATTCAATATTGCTTATTTTAGATGGTATGAAATTATAGTACTTTATAAACGGTAAATATTACCAATTGAGGTTGACGGAAAAGAAAATTCGCGTTATAAATGTATATGTAATTTGAAGCATCTGGTTAAGATTACTTATATTTTCTTGTTTAATAAAGTATACGATTATAAATAAACGCCAAATTTCCATGATTTGGTGTTTTTTCTTACTTTTTAAGTTGTTTTTCTATAGTTTTAAAGCTATATAAAATCGTATACATTGTTACATATAGGCTACGATACCAGGTTGCTTTGATTCTTTGTCCATATGAGAAAAGCCACCAGTGAACATGTCATGAAATAGTTGGCGACTATGCAAACGACCATTTTTACTGGTGTGTATCAAGCGATGATGCATGATAGAGCAATTGGCGAAAGCTGTACTATAAGAAATAAAAAAGTAAGTATTATGGGCAGAGGGGATTGAATTTTATTGTATAACAGAGTAGAATTATATAGCAATAAGCAAATTTAATTATTGGAGAGGATATGAAATGAAAACATACTTAGTAACAGGCGGAGCAGGTTTTATTGGGAGTAATTTTGTTTATTATTTATTAAATAAATATGATGATATTAAAATTATCAATGTTGATAAATTAACATATGCAGGAAATTTGGAAAATTTAAAACAAATCGAAGAGGATGAACGTCATATCTTTGTACAAGCGGATATTTGCGATGAAGCAAAGATCACACAGTTATTTGAAACGTATGATATTGACTATGTTGTCAATTTTGCGGCGGAAAGTCATGTGGATCGCAGTATTCTGCATCCGGAAATTTTTGTGGAAACAAATGTAAACGGAACCGTGAATTTATTAAAGATTGCCAAAAAATATTGGGAGATTGGCGATGATACTTATAAAGACGGGGTGAAGTATTTGCAGGTATCCACAGATGAGGTTTATGGTTCTTTGGGAGATGAAGGATATTTTACGGAAGAAACACCAATTTGTCCGCATAGTCCCTACAGCGCTTCTAAGGCGAGTGCGGACTTATTTGTAAAAGCATTTGCCGATACTTATAAATTTCCTATCAATATCACACGTTGCAGTAACAATTACGGGCCATACCAGTTCCCTGAGAAATTAATACCACTTGTTTTCAATAATACATTAGAACATAAGAATTTACCGGTATATGGCGATGGTATGAATATTCGTGACTGGTTATATGTAGAAGATCATTGCAAAGGTATCGATATGGTCATTAACAGTGGCCGTTTAGGTGAAGTTTACAACATTGGCGGTCATAATGAGCGAACCAATATCTTTATTGTTAAGACGATTATTAACTATGTGAAAGAACATATTGATGCTACTGTCGGCGAACATATGATTACCTATGTGACAGATCGAAAAGGGCATGATAAACGCTATGGCATCGACCCTCATAAAATTAGCGAAGAGCTT
The DNA here is from genome assembly GCF_018406465.1 of Longicatena caecimuris. GTDB lineage: Bacteria > Bacillota_I > Bacilli_A > Erysipelotrichales > Erysipelotrichaceae > Longicatena > Longicatena caecimuris. Next base: position 2,532,585 of record NZ_AP024510.1, on the reverse strand, counting down.
GGCTGGTATCCAGAGACGAAGTTCGAGGATGGCATTAAACTGACATTGGCATGGTATAACGAGCATAAGGAATGGATTGAACATATTACAAGCGGTCAATATCAGGAATATTATAAAACAATGTATGAAGGGCGGTAATGACATATGAAGGGAATAATTTTAGCAGGCGGTTCAGGTACTAGACTGTATCCATTAACGAAAGCTGTATCAAAACAAATTCTACCGGTGTATGATAAACCGATGATTTACTATCCTTTATCGACACTCATGTTAGCGAATATTCGTGAAATATTAATTATTTCAACACCTAGAGATATTGAAGTTTTCAAGGAACTGTTAGGTGATGGAAGTCAGCTGGGATTACGCCTTGAATATGCCATTCAGGCAGAGCCAAGAGGTTTAGCTGAAGCCTTTATTATAGGAGAATCTTTTATCGGTAAGGATCGTGTGGCTTTGGTGCTTGGTGATAATATCTTCTATGGAAGACATTTTTCCAATGTGTTAAAGAAAGCAGTAGAACAAGAAGGGGCAACAATTTTTGGATATTATGTTCGAGATCCTCGAGAATATGGTGTAGTTACGTTTGATAAAGAAGGAAAGGTTTTGACCCTGGAAGAGAAACCGGAACACCCGAAATCCAACTATGCTGTTCCAGGATTATATTTCTATGATAATGATGTAGTTGAAATAGCCAAAAAGGTAAAACCGTCTGCACGCGGTGAAATTGAGATAACCTCAATCAATAATCATTATTTGCGTGAGGGAAGATTGAATGTGAAAATCTTAGGGCGTGGTTTTGCTTGGCTTGATACAGGAAGCCATGATTCGCTTATGGAAGCGTCTGAATATGTCGCTTCTATTCAAAAGCGTCAGGGGTTATATGTTTCCTGTATTGAAGAAATCGCATATGTTAAAGGATTTATTGATAAGATGCAGCTATTAGCATTAGCTGAAGAATTTTATAAGACAGAATATGGAAAATACTTACAGCGTCTTGCGGAAGAAGATGCAACCGTAGCGAGGGGCTGAAATCTATGAGTAATTTATTTTATGCATTATTCCATTCCTGGCTACAGGTAGAAGGTAATGTTTCTGATAATAATGAGATAGATGCCTGGATAGCAGAATTGAATAACAATACAAAAGTTGACATACATAAAATAGCATTAAAACAAAGTGATTTTTGGTTTTATGATGAAGATGCGGGGGAAATCAGAAACAAGAATCGCAGTTTTTTTGCGATTAAGGGGTTTCAAAGAAAAAGCGGAAACACGGTTGTGTTAGAACAGCCGGTCATTTTGCAAAATGAAATCGGTTATTTAGGTATTATATGTAAAGAAATCGATGGTGTCATGCATTTTCTGATGCAGGCCAAAATAGAGCCCGGCAATCTTAATAAGATACAGCTTTCTCCAACGATACAGGCGACCAAGAGTAATTTTACGCAGAAGCATGGCGGAAAGAAACCAAAATATCTTGATTATTTTATTAATGCCGCAGACTATGAAATCATTGTAGATCAAATCCAATCCGAGCAGTCGTCAAGATTTTATAAAAAGCGCAATCGCAACATTATCATCAAGGTTGATGAAGACATTCCGTTAGAAAAGAATTTCAAATGGATGACATTAGGGCAAATCAAACGCTTAATGAGACGGGATAACATTGTCAATATGGATACAAGAACCGTTCTATCCTGTATTCCATACTATGCGCATACCTTAGATCGCGAGACACTGAGCAAGATGAAACATGCAGCTAACGATGCCGCACTGGTTGCTTCGGTATTTGATACGCATGGGGAAGCCATGATTCCAAGAATTTATCAATACATAAATAATGTGAAGATGTTTGAAGAAACAACAGATGCGTTGGTACCATTATCCGCATTAAGCAGCTGGGAAGAAAAAAACAATGAAATCGTTTGTAAAAAGGCACATGATTTCAAGGTGATCTTCTGTGATATCATGATTGAAGGAAGAGAAGTAACGCGCTGGACACAACCCTTATTTGAAGCTACCGGCATTGCCTTATTCGGTATGTTTACCTGTATTGAAAACGGCGTGCGTAAGTTTTTGATCAAGGCGAAAAAAGAAATTGGCTGTTTTGATCTGATTGAATTAGGACCAACGCTGCAATTAGAACCATCACACCTGCATGGCCCTTATGATCAGGTGGGCACAGTGTTCATGCAAAAGATGAAGGAACAAAAACACGTTTTACATGATGTTCTTTTATCAGAAGAAGGCGGGCGTTTCTACCATGAGCAGAATCGAAACGTTATCATCGAAATAAATAAAGAAGATGTTATCGCAAATGAGCAGGATGGCTATTTCTGGGTTGATTATAAGACGCTGAATACATTAGTCCAAGTCAATAATTGCTTGAATATTCAATTACGTAATTTGCTATCACTATTGGAGGTATAAGACGCATGAAAAATATTAGAATTGGTATTATCTGTCCATCGGAAATTGCATTTCGAAGATTTCTGCCTTCTTTGCAGAAAGAAGATGGCTTTACTTACATGGGTGTCGCTGTCGCTGATCCTTCTGAATGGGATGGCGAGGTTGCTGATGAGGTGATTGCCAACGAATTTAAAAAAGCGGAAACATTTGTGGAAAGCTATGGCGGAAAAGTTTATAAGAGCTATCATGAAGTCATTTGTGCAGATGATATTGATGCTGTTTATTTGCCATTACCACCGGCATTGCATTATCGTTGGGCAAAATTGGCTTTAGAACATGGAAAGCATGTGTTTGTTGAGAAACCATCTACGATTTGTTATAAGGACAGTATGGAACTCATCACATTGGCGCAAGCGAAAAAACTGGCGTTACATGAAAACTATATGTTTCAATATCATCAGCAAATCGAAGATGTGAAAGAACAGCTAAAGAAAGGCACCATTGGAAAGGTTCATTCTTATCATGCCCGTTTTGGATTCCCAATGCGTCCGGCGAATGATTTTCGTTACAATAAGGCACTGGGTGGAGGCGCCTTGTTAGATGCCGGCGGTTATGTGATTAAACTGGCTACAAAACTATTGGGCGAAAACATAGAGATGCTGTCCTGTGTCATGAAAGATTATGATGAGTTTGGTGTTGACATGTATGGCTCCTATATGTTTAAAAATGAAAAGGATGAAGTGTTTCTTGGGGAATTCGGCATGGATTGTGAATACCAATGTAAATTATCCATCTGGGGCAGTCAGGGCATCTTAAGTACGGATCGCATCTTTACGGCACCGGATAACTTATGTCCGACTTTGCATGTTTTGCATAACAACGAAGTAAGTGATATAAAGCTACAAGCAGATTCACATTTTAGGAAATCTATCCGAATGTTTTATGAGGCTGTACATGATGCAGCAACACGAGAACGCATTTATGGGGAAATTAAAGTACAAGCCGATATGGTAGATAAGGCTAGAGAATTAGCTGGGAGGAAGTAAGTATGATAAAATTTAATAAACCATCAATTACGGAAAAAGAAAAACACAACGTCTTGGAGGCTATGGATGGCACAAACATCTTATCGGGAGATGGTAAGTTTACAACGAAGATATATCAGCAGTTTGAAGAACGCTTTGGTATTAAAAATATGCTGTTGACGACCTCTGGGACAACCGCTTTGGAAATGGCATCTATTTTAATTAATCTCGAGCCGGGTGATGAAGTCATTACACCATCCTTTACCTTTTCATCAACCGTCAACGCTTTTCTGTTAAGAGGAGCGAAACCGGTTTTCTGTGATATTCGTGAAGATACCTTTAATATTGACGAGAATTTAATTGAAGGTCTGATTACACCAAAAACAAAAGCGATTTATGCGGTGGATTATGCTGGTTTCCCTTGTGAAATGGATAAAATTAATGAAATCGCTAATAAATATGGATTATTTGTTATTGAAGATGCTGCTCAGGCAGTTGGTTCTACATACAAAGGAAGATATGCAGGTACGTTAACAGAATTCGGCTGCTACAGTTTCCATGAAACAAAAAACTATGTCATGGGAGAAGGTGGCGCAATTGTTGTTAATGAAGATAAATACATGGAACGCGCCGAAATCATTCGTGAAAAAGGAACAAACCGACGCAATGTCTTAAGAGGATTGGTCGATAAATATACATGGCATGATATTGGCTCATCTTTCTTGCCAAGTGATGTACTGGCGGCGATATTATCTGCCCAAATGGATCGTTATGAAGAGATATTTGAAAAACGTATGAATGTTTGGAATACGTATTATAACGGCTTAAAGGATTTAGAAGATAAGGGATACTTGCGTAGACCATATTTACCAGCAGACATTGAACATAACGCACATATGTTCTGTATCGTATTGCCTAGTGAAGAAAAACGTACTCATCTGATCAATAAATTAAAGGAAAAAGGAATTGCAAGCTACATTTGTTATGTGCCACTTCATTCTGCACCATATGGTTTAAAATTAGGATATACTCCGGAAATGCTTCCAGTAACAGAGGATTTAGCAAAACGTATCTTACGCTTGCCTTTGTATGTGGATATGACAAGCGAAGATGCAATGTATGTTGTTGATTCGATCAAGGAAGTATTAAAAGGATGATATTATATGGATAAGCTTGTCATTATAGGTGCTGGTGAATTTCAGCTTCCCTTAATAAAAAAAGCCAAAGAGATGGGATATGAAACGCATGTCTTTGCATGGGCGGAAGGAGCTGTCGGTAAAGATTTTGCAGATTATTTTTATCCCATCAGCATCACGGAAAAAGAAATTATATTAGAGCAATGTAAACAGATCAATCCGCAAGGAATTGTATCTATCGGCTCTGATTTAGCGGTACTTACGGTAAATTATGTGGCACGTTCTCTTCATCTTCCAACAAATCCAGAAATATCTGATGTGATTTGTACGAATAAATATGAAATGAGAAAAGCCTTTCTAGCGAATGGAATTGATGTTCCAAAGTTTCTTGAAACAAAAGGACATGTTGAAAAAGAACAACTTTCATCTTTTACGTTTCCGTTGATCGTCAAGCCAACAGATCGCTCAGGAAGTCGAGGCATTACCAAGATCGAAACTTATGAAGCTTTAGATAAAGCAATTCAGATTGCAACAGCATATGCATTCGAGAAAAAGGCCATCATAGAGGAATTCATTGAAGGTCCGGAATATAGCTGTGAATGTATTTCTTATCAAGGAGAGCATACCTTCTTGGCATTTACGCAGAAATATACGTCGGGTGCTCCTCATTTCATTGAAACCGGTCATGTGGAACCTTCAAATATTCCAATGGACAAAATCACGGCATACCAAAAAGAAATATTTAAAGCATTGGATGCCCTTCATATTCAAAATGGGGCTTCTCATTGTGAATTTAAGATTGATCATCAAGGGGCCATTAAAATTATTGAAATAGGTTCTCGTATGGGCGGTGATTGTATCGGTTCTGATTTAGTTTATTTGTCAACCGGATATGATTTTGTAGAAATGGTAATCGAGGTTGCCTGCGGTAAAAAACCGACATTAAAGAAGAAAAAAGAGGATGAATATGCCGGTATTAAATTTATCTTTGATCATGATGATATTGATACATTAAGAAAGCTACAACGAAAGCATCCGGAAACACTTCAGTATGTCAGTGAAATCACCGAAGTCGGAAATCATGATGTAGTAGATAGTTCAACAAGATTTGGCTTTTATATCTTTACGACAAAAGATAAAGCATTCGTAGATGAAATATTAGGTTAAAGGAGAGATTGATATGGAAGAAGTAGCAATTATCGGGGCTGGTGCCGTAGGCGCATCCTATGGCAGCGTATTTATGAAAAATGGGGTACATAGGTTTTCCTTTGTGGCAAACGGCAAACGTGCGGAGCGCTTGAAAAAAGAAGGTATACGCGTTAATAATGAGGTATTACATCCACATATTGCGACCAAGGAAGATCATGGAAAAATTAAATTATTGATGGTTTTAGTTAAAAACTATTCTTTGCATGCGGCAATTGAAGATATTAAAACTGTTATTGATGAGGATACCATTATCTTATCCTTGTTAAATGGCGTTACGGCAGTAGATGCTTTACAAGAGGCATTTCCAAACAATAAGGTTTTATATGGTATCGTCATGCGTACGGATGCAAATCGTACCGATGATAATATCACATTTAAAACGTTGGGCGAGATTCAGTTTGGAGAAGAAGAAAATATCCATTTTTCTGAAGATGTAAAAACAGTTATCAATATTTTAGAAGCAAACCATATCAATTATCATGTATATGAAGATATGAAACGGATGTTGTGGAGAAAATGGATGGTTAATATCGGAGCCAACCAGATTTCTTTGTTAACCTCAGCAAAATTCAAATATTTTGGCGAGTTTAAAGAAATTCAAATCGCTTTAGATCGTGCCATGCAAGAAATTGTTGATATTGCAAAGAAAAAAGAAATTCATCTAACAACTAAGGATAAAGAAGATATGATTACAACGCTGATTAACTATCCACCAGAAAAGAAAACATCTATGTTACAAGATTTAGAAGCTGGCAGAAAAACAGAAATCGATTATTTTGGTGGAACCGTTATTAAATTAGGAGAAGAGTGTGGAGTGCCTACACCAGTAAATGAAATCTTGTATTATATCGTAAAAGCACGTGAACAAGTTAACTTAGCAGAACATGCAGTAGAAAGAGCCTGATATACAATGAAGAAACAAAAGAAATTATTAGTGCTTGGTGGTACGATGTCAACACTCGATGTGGTGAAGACAGCAAAACACATGGGCATTGAGGTTACTGTTGCCGATTATTTAGAAGATGGCATTGCGAAAAAGGAAGCTGATCACGCGGCTATCATCAGTACGACAGATTATCCGGCTTTGATCAACTACATTCAGGAGCATGATATCGATGGTGTATTTACCGGCGCCAGTGAATTTAATATCAAGAATATGATAGAGCTTTGTGAAAAGGCGGGACTGCCTGTATATGCAAGCAAAGAGCAATGGGATATTTGTTCAAATAAAAAGCGTTTTAAAAAGCTTTGCGAACAGTATGAGGTGCCTACCGTGCCGGCTTATTCTTTTGATTCCCAAACACAAAGCATAGATTATGCGAGCATTCATTATCCGGTTATCGTTAAGCCTGTAGATAGTTATAGCGGACATGGAATCTCAATCTGTCAAAATGCATTGGAGCTAAAAGCAGGTATTGAATATGCACTTGAGAATTCAATCAGCAAGCAACTCATCATTGAAAAATATATGCGTGGTAAAAATGTTGAAGCTTATTATATTGTGCAAAATGGAAAAGTAAAATTAATGTCATTATCTGATCGTATTACACGCAATGATCAGGATGGCTCTCCAGTACCTGTGGCTTTCCATCATCCATCTAAGTATATACAGAAATACATCACCAAAGTGAATGACAAGGTATGTGCTATGTTTGAAAACTTTGGTCTAAAACAGGGTGTATTTTTTATGGAAGCATTCTATGATGAAGATAATTTCTATTTTTATGAAATGGGTTATCGATTAAATGCAACCATGGAATATAAATTTGTAGAACATTTTGAACATTATAATCCGCTAGAATTTATGATTCAATATGCGGTAGAAGGAATATTTGGCAATAAGAGCGTGACAGATACAAAGGCTTCGATCTTTCAAGGTGCAGCTTGTGAACTATCACCGCTATTGAAAAAAGGAACAATCAGCAAAATCGAAGGTCTTGAGGAAATTAAGCAGGATGCATCTATTCTTTATGTGCACCAGCTGCATTTTGAACAAGATCGAATTGATTCCACAGGGACGTTGGATCAAAATTTTGCGCGTATCCATGTAGTGGCAGCAAATAGTGATCTTTTATATGATAAAATTAAATGGATCTTAAAAACACTTCGTGTATATGACGAACATGGCGAACAGATGATTTTGCCTTATCGCAAAGAGGAGGTAACAAGGTGATGAATGATTTAAAAGGGAAACGTTTATTAGTTTTGGCTGGTGTGAATCCAATTGCCGCCGATGTAGTACAATTCGCGAAAAGAATGGGAGTTTATACGATTGTTACAGGAAATCTTGATGTAACTTTAACTCCGGCAAAACGTTTTGCAGACCAGATTGAAACCGTAAGTACTGCTGATTTAGATGCATTGGAAGCATTAGCAAAAGAAGTAAAAGCTGATGGTATTATGACCGGATCTAGTGAGTTTTCTATCGAAATGACCATGGCTTTATGCAAACGGTTAAATAAACCTTTCTATTGTACGAAGGAACAATGGGATATCTGTTCTAATAAGAATAATTTCAAGGAATTATGTAGGACGCATCATGTACCAGTCGTTCATGAATTCCATGTAGAGGAAACAGATGAAGGAATAGATTGCAGTTCACTGATTTATCCGGTTATTGTTAAACCTGTAGATGGAAGTGGCGGTGGAGGCATTTCCGTTTGTAATGATGAAGAAGCCTTTTTAGCTGCTTATGAAAGAGCAAAATCATATTCACCAACAGGCAGTGTTATTATTGAAACCTATGTAATCAGTGATGAAATTGGCATTAGCTATGCTATTCAAAATGGAAAGGTTTACTTAACGGCGATGCATGATCGCTACTTGCGTGAAAGCGATGGTAATTTTATGAAACTACCATTAGCTTATATTTATCCATCAAAACATTTGCAATTTTATCAGGAAACGCAAAATCAGAAAGTAGTGGAAATGTTTGAATCTATCGGATTACAGAACGGTACATTATTTATTCAGGGGTTTGCGACAGAAAATGAATGTCCTTTTTATGAAATGGGCTATCGTTTCAATGGTGCGAAGCAATACAACTTGTTAAAAGAAGAAAACGGCTTTAGTACCATGGATATGATGATTCATCATGCGTTAACGGGAGAGATGAATGAACCAGATCTTGCGAAAGTAGCAAAGCCTGATTTTGATCATGTATATTGTACATTGTCCTTATTGGGTAGACCTGGGCATGTGGAAAAGGTCATCGGTGTAGAAGAATTACGGAAGCTGCCAGAAATTGTGGATGTGTCTCCATGGTATTACGGTGGTGAAGATATTACGGAAAAACTTATGGGTACACAACGTCAGATATTATGTCGTGTAACTTTGAAAACAGAAGACCGTGTAACTATGGCGAAAGCTATTGACACTGTTTATGAGATATTTGAAGTCTTGGATGATAAAGGCGAAAGCATGCTGTTAGATGGTTTTGACAGTAAGCTGTTATTAGATTAGAAAGGTTGATTAGATGAAAATTACAGTATCAATCCCATGTTATCGCTCTGCCAAAACATTGCCCTATGTGGTAGAACAAATCAAGAAAACAGTAGCACAGCGACCATCCTATTCTTATCAGATTATTTTGGTTAATGACTGTTCTCCGGATAACACTTTTGATGTTATCCGTTCCTTATGTCAAGAAGATGAGAATATAGTTGGGGTAAACTTATCCCGTAATTGGGGGCAAGCAACAGCTCGTATGGCAAGCATTCCATATATTGAAGGAGATTGTACGGTTTTCATGGATGATGATGGCCAGCATCCTATAGATCATTTATTTGATCTTGTTGATAAGATTGAAGAAGGCTATGATCTGGTAAGTGCAGATTTTTCACAGAAACAGACAAAGTTTATGAATCGTTTTACAAGCGCAATCTCTGCCAAAGTATATACCGCAATGGGAAAACGTCCAAAAGGTGCTGTATCTTCAGCTTATTTTGCAATCAATAAGATGTGTACAGATAGTTTGAAAAAATATCAGAGTCCGTTTCCTTCCATTTTCGGCTATATTTATCAAATCGCCGGAAGAATCACCAGCATAAAGTTGGAACACAAAAAAAGATTGGAAGGGACATCCGGGTATAACTTTAAGAAGCGTTTTAAAGTTTGGCTAAACGGTATGGTTAATTTCTCTATTGTACCTTTGCAACTGTCTTCTATGATGGGATTACTGTTTTCGGCTATTGGTTTTATTATAGGAATTATCTTAGTCATAAGGAAATTATTAAATCCTTCGATTCTTGTTGGATACACTTCTTTGATTACAGTAATATTGATCATCGGTGGATTGTTAATGATCATGATCGGATTGATGGGGGAATACATCGGCCGCATGTATTTGACATTAAGTAATCAGCCGCAATATGAAGTACGCGAAACCTTAAATGTGGAAAAGAAATAACAGATACGGAGGAGTTTTATGAAAGAAAAAAAGATAACGATCGGGCAAATCTTGATTTTACAGATAGCGATATTTTTCTATTCACTTTCAGGTGTTTTTAATAAAATGGCAGCACTTGAAAGTTTTATGTCATTTGAATTTATATTATATTTTGGTATATCTTTAGCTATTCTGGGTATTTATGCAATTGTTTGGCAGATGATATTAAAACATGTATCTTTATCTACTGCATATAGCAATCGTCCAGTATCCATGATTTGGGGAATTATCATGGGAAGTCTTATTTTCCATGAACAAATCACACTTCCTATGATCATAGGATCTGCCATCATTATGGTTGGCGTTTATACGGTGGTGACTTCTAATGGCTGAGTTCTGGTATTATGTCATCATGGTGGTTGGCATCTTAATTGCCACTTTCTCCCAATTGATCTTGAAAAAAGCAGCAATGCGTCATTATAAATCTTGGATTTATGAATATTTAAATGTATTGACAATTATTGGCTATGGTATGATGTTCCTTTCTACTGTTTGTTCCTTAATTGCTCATAAAGTAGTTCCGGTATCTATGGCACCGGTCTGGAATTCCTGTAGTTTTATTTTAGTGGCGCTTGTAAGCAGAATTTTCTTGCATGAAATTCCTTCTAGAAAGAAACTAATCGGTTTAGGCATCATGGTCGTAGGGATCATCGTATTCTCATTATAAGGTAGGTCCGTTATGGAGAAAATAAAAGAAATTATAAATTCGCGAAAAGGGAAATGGTTACTCGCCTTTGGCTTAACCTTTCTTTGTTATGCCATCGTCCTTTTAACAGCGGATGTATCTTATGCGACAAATGACGACTCACGCATTATGTATGCTTTGGCAGGATATGCTTCAGGGGAAGCGTATCCACAACAAGCCTTTATCAATTATTTTCTAGGTGTACCGATCGGGGTATTATATAAGCTGTTACCATCTTTGCCGTGGTATACGATTTATCATATTTTCGCGATGTATCTATCGGAAAGTGTGATGTTTTTATGTTTTTATAAACTGGCGAAGGATAAGAAGGTGTCGATTGCATTTCCAATCTGTGCGCAGATCATTAGTTTACTTTTCATTTTTATGGTTCCGCTAGTTTCCATTCAATTTACGGTGACATCGACCATTTTGGGAACATCAGCAGTGGTTGTTATGGCATCAATGAAACATTCTGATAAACGCAGTACCAAGATATGCATATATGCATATTGCTTTATCGCATTATTGCTCAGCTTTATGACGCGTACTCTTTCCTGGTATAGCATCATGTGTTTCTTTGCACTATCTTGTGTTTATCAGATTGCTACATGTTATCTGTATTGTCCGGATTTAACGAAAAAGAAGAAACATTTACATACGTTAAAAATTTGTACATTTGTAATCGCGTTAGTGATTAGTTGCTTTGGTGTTCGTTTTGTAAGCTTGTATATTAAAAATAAAAGCGAGATTACACAGGCATATAATACGTATAATGACTATAGAGTTAAGTATATGGATTACGGGCAACATCCACCTTATAAGGGACATGAAAAGCTATATAATGCTGTTCAATGGGATAATAGCACGTATCGTGCAACGCTTTGTTTATTGTATATGGATGAAAATATAAATGCTTCCTCTTTAAAAACGATAACAGAGGCGTATCAGGCAAATAAGCATTCAGCACTCAGTAAAACGGTAACGAATATACGAGAGCTTTTATATGATTATAGCTTTGTACAATATTCCTTACTCAGTATATTTTTAATTTTCGTGATTTTGAATTTAATGGTTGCAAAAAAAGAGAAACAATGGTTTCATATACTTGTAAGCATATGTTGCTGCGGCGGGTTTGCCGTATTACTGCTTTATCTTGGATTTAAAGGCAGGTTGCCATTAAGAAGTTATCAGTCTTTACTGATTCCTTGTTTCATGTTTATGATGACGATGTTTCTGCGTTGGCTAGATGTATCCTATAAAAAGGTCTTTAAACCAATGCTTGCTATAACTCTTGTAGTAAGTGTAGGCGGTATTTATATGGTCTATATAGATAAAGATTATGCAGCTACACAAACAAATACGGAAGCCACTTCTGAACAGTTTCAGAATTTCGAAAAATACGCAATACAGAATCCTGAGCATTTTTATGTTTATGATTTCTCTGCCGGAACGGTAAATCGTAATCCATTCGTTGTTTATCCTAATGAAAAACCAATTAATACGATGGTCGCCGGCGGTTCCTATACATTCTCAGAATTGTATTATCAACAATTGGAAAAGAATGGCTTGACATCCTTGTATTGGGAAGATCTTTTGAAAAAAAATATCTATTTCACATCGGCAAATCCGACTTATGTTGAAGTAGCACAAATGAATATTGAACGGGTTACAAAACATAAGGTGAAAGTGAAAGAGATTAAGCGATTTGGTGAAAACACCAAAGGCATAACAGTTTATAAATTTTCAGCAGCGGAAACTTCAAAAAAGAAGGATTCACATAAATAGTAGATGCAAAGAGAGGTGTAACCTTTCTCATCAATAAAACAGAAAGGAGTGAAGAATTGATATTGAGCATATAGAACATTGAAAGGAGAAATAGTATGAAGAGTAAAATGAAGCAGTTTATGGTATTAGTATGTGCATTCGTTTTATCAGTCTCGACCTTGATTCCAACAACATTCATGACAGTACATGCAGCATCTGCTACACCGGTTTTAACAGCTAAAGCAGATCGTGATAATGGTATCTTATTGAAATGGACAGCAAGCAATCGTGTGAGTGATCCAACGGATGCAGAATACATGATTATGAGAAAACGCGATGATGGCTATTATGACGGTTTGGTAAAAAGAGATCCTAAATATGGGTTGTTTTTCCTTGATGCAACAAATTTGACGATTGGAAAAGAATACACATATAAGATCAGAGAAAGCGTTAATGGCAAAGAAGTCGATTCAAATGAAGTTACAGTGAAAGCAGTAGCTAGTAATCCTGCAGCGAATGAATTTACAAATAAGGCAAAGGCGGCAGACTATCTCAAAGAACAGATGGTCAAGCGAAATAAAAAGATTTCCCTTATTTATAACGCTGGGACATTCCCTTCAGGCTTAGGAAACGAATTATATGAGATGGCTAGGACAGATGATGAAAAAGCAGATCCTGCTACAGCTACGCAAGGGGATTATTTACGATATACGATTAAACCAAATACGATTCGTATAACGACTGGAATCGATGGTAAAGTAGGCAGCTTGAATTCTTATACATTTACATTTGAACTTGATTATTATACAAGTAAACAGGAAGAGGAAGCGGTAGATGCAAAGGTTTCACAAATACTAGCATCATTTGCCAATAATGGTATTACACAGGCTTCATCAGACTATGATAAAGCAAAAGCTGTTTATGATTATTTAGCAACCAATTTGCATTATAACAATAACCCTCGACCTGACAATGGAAATCTGATGATTACTGCTTATGATTCTTTGGTACGCAAAGAAGCACAATGTTATGGACAGACCTTAGGAGCATATCGTTTATTAAAAGAATTAGGTTTAGTAACTAGACGTGTGAATGGTGATCTCTATTTAGAAGATAAGAAAGATACCATAGCGCACGGATGGAATCTTGTTCTTATGGATGGCAAGTGGTATAACTTTGATGCCACAGGTGCAGCAACCTATTATGAAGAAACCAATGATATGACTTATAAGAAATTATTAAAACCTTATGACACATTTGTTTCACAAGGATATACTTTGAACGCTGAATATGCACTTACTTCTGCTTTTGGTAAAGCACATCCATATGGTACAACGGTTTATCAAGATGAACCAGACGCACCAAACAATTTAACGCTTGTAAATTTAGGTGAGGGAAAAATCCAAGCTAGCTTTACAAGTGTTAAGGGAGCAGATGGTTATGCATTGTATCGTTCAACATCAGCTACTGGCACTTTTAGCAAGGTGGCTGAAGGAAATGCTACGACATTAATCGATGAAACAGCACAACCAGGTGTAGAGTATCATTATAAAGTGAAAGCTTATGCTATGGTTAGCGGTGACAGACTTTATTCAAGCTATTCACCAAGAAGAATCATTACCAGTAAGAGCATTGGAACACCGGTTTTAAGTGCTCTTACAGCTACTTCTAATACAGTGAAAGTAAGTTGGGATGCAGTAGCTGGTGCAGAATACTATCAGGTATATCGTGCGGATTCTGTCAATGGCACTTATAGTTTGGTGAATCGTAAAAATTATACAACAACGACGATTAGTGATGCTGCTGTATCTGCAGGCAAGACATATTACTATAAAGTACGCGCGTTTAAAGATGGCGAATATAGTATGTTTAGCACAATAAGCAGCGTTACGACAAAACCAGCAACACCTACTGGTATTCAAACTAGTTCTGCTGGAGCAACTTCTGTAAACGTTCAATGGGCAAAGAGTGAAGGCGCAAAATACTATCAGGTATATCGTTCTACCAATGCTACAAAAGATTTTAGGTTATTAGGTGTTTATGATGAAAATACCTTCAGTATGAAGAGTAGGGCATTACTCACCAATCAGACATACTATTACAAAGTCAGAGCGTATACAGTTGTAAATAAAAAAGGTATATATTCACCGTTCTCTAATGTTGTAAAGGGAACGCCAAAACTTGCTGCTCCTACCAATGTAAAAGCAAGTCCAAATACTTCTACTACGTTAAAGATCAGTTGGAAATTAACAGATGGCGCAACATATTATCAGGTTTATCGCAGTACAAGTAAAACGGGGAAATATGCGTTGTTAGGTGTATATAACAGTACAACGACATCCTCCATTTCCAGATCTTTATTAACCGGCAATACGTATTATTATAAAGTACGTGCATATCGCTGGGTAAAAGGAGAACGTGTATTCTCACCATTTAGCAGTGTCATTACAGGAAAGCCAGTACTTTCAAAAACAAGTAAAGTAACAGCTAAGGCGACAAGTAGTACAACGGCTAAAATAACTTGGAATAAAATTGAAGGGGCAACCTACTATCAAGTATATCGTGGCACAAGTGCGAATGGGAAATATGCATTGTTGGCAACTTATGACAAAAACACAACTACTTGTACTAGTAAAAAATTAAAGAAGGGAAACACCTATTATTACAAAGTGCGTGCTTATAAATGGGTAAAAGGAACACGTGTGTTCTCACCATTCAGCACACCAGTAAAGGTGAAAATTTAGTTAGACGACGGATTAGGAGAAACATATGAAAAGAGTAAAAAGATTATTAGCAGGGATTGTTAGTCTATTATTAGCAGTTACCATCATTGGCAATGAAAATTTAATTGTTACACATGCGGCAACACTGCCTACATCAAATGTTTTTATCAGTGGCAGTACGGATAAAGGTTACAATGCAAAAGTAACTTATGATTTAAAAGTAAGTCAAGCTTCAAAAATGGTGTTGACATGTATGTCTTATGGCGATGTTAGCATGTCTTACTATTCTGCAGATTTATCTGAGTGATATGACACAGTATATGCTTATACTGATTCTGCTGCTTCACCTGTGACAAAAGTGATTACAGCTTATGTATCACCAGGTACTTATAAAGTTGTAATTGATAATGAGAGATCTGCTGCCAGCAGATATCAAATTAAAGCTTCTATATCTTCTTTAGGGACAAATGATATAGAACCTAATGACTTTGATCACGCAATGACATTAAATAAAGGTGCTACGATTACTGGGGCATTAACTACTCAAGATAAAGAAGATTGGTATAAAATTACAACAACTTCTAAGTTTGTAAGATTAAGTATCTCAGCTTATGAAGATATGGATATCAATGTCTATAATCAAGATTTATCAGAAACATTGGATTATGATTATTTATATGGTAAACCTGCTTCACCTGATCAGCAAATTTTAGAATTCTGTGGTTCTAATGTATATTATGTAAAAGTAAGCTCTGGTTCATGGGATGACGGCGGCAAATATAAGCTGAGTTGGACCGCAGGAACAGTACCTACAGTAAAAAATGTTAAATTACAGAAATTGAGTTCTACAGAAATCAAGGTAACATGGGATCAAAATAATGCATTTGATTATTATCAGGTATATCGTGCGACTAGTGAAAAAGGAAAATATTCTCTGCTCGGTGTTTACAATAAATATTATGATACTAAGTATAGCACTGGTTTAAAAACAGGTACAAAATACTATTATAAAGTACGTGGCTATCGTGTAATTAATAAAAGACGTGTCATGGGAGCATTTAGTCCAGTGGTAAGTGCTACGCCATCATTAAAGGCACCTAAGAATTTAACAGTTTCACAGTCAGTAAGAAAGGCATTATCAATCACTTGGAATTATGATGGTGAAGCTTCTTATTATCAACTGTATCGTGCAAGCAGTTTAAATGGAAAATATGCTTTATTAGGTACGTATGACAAATATACTACTTATAAGCGCAGTACATCACTTACTTCTGGAAGACGTTATTATTACAAAGTTCGTTCTTACAAATGGGTAAGTGGAAAACGTGTATTCTCTCCATTTAGTGATATTCGCTCTGGAGTGGCAAAATAAGTAAGAAATAGAAAAAGTGAAAAGATCAAGAAGACAGTGAGTTTAAACACTCATTGTCTTTTTGGGGTCATCTAAATAAGCAAGTGGTTTTGAGAAAGAAACCGATAAACGAATAAGAGATTAAAGCTATTAAAAAAGCAGGTAGAACTGGGGTAATCAAATTTTTTAGGGGTTTTCGCCAGAAATTTAGGGGGCAACTTCAGGGGGATGAAGGAAACAAACAAAGAATTTAAGACCCCTAAAGTTAAAAAGAAAAGGAATCAGCAAAAACAGTGCTGATTCCTTTTTAGGTTATGCTCTATTTGTTTTTATCAATCTATTAATTGTTTTTTACTTTATAGTTCCACGTTTTTTTCCTCTGTAACTGTGTATTTCTTCCTGAGGCTTTGGCATATTTCTTATTGCGGGATGATTTCTTGTAGACCAGAGTATGCGGTTTCTAGTATAATCGAAATTAGAGAAGCCTCTAGAGTTTCTCTTATAGTCTTTCGGCTTCCGGTTGAATGATTCCATTGGCCCATTGGATAGACGTGCGTAATAACGGTCGCTGTCTGTGGCATTTCTCCGTGATACCTCTGTAACAGTAAATGAGCGGACAATTTCATTTTTGTATTTATCAAGGTATTCAGAAAATTTCCGTGGGATATAGCTTCTGGAAGCCTTAAATTCAGTTATCAATTTATTAAGTTCAGACATGACAGCATCTTCAGAATCAAAGGATGTTTTATTGAAACTGATATATTTCTCTTTCGCTTCAAGGATCATAGGAAATCTGGGATCAAGTTCAAGGAACATCTTCTCGATCATATATGTATCCGCATAGATACCGAGAGATCTGTGGTAATATCTCCTGTGTGAATGAATAATATCATCCTGATTCTTAAGGAGAACCCATCTATATTTTTTGAGCAATATAACTTCACGAGATTCCTTAATGGTTTTATTATCACGGTTGGTTTCAAAATTAGACTGATCAAGAGCTTCACGGTCTTTCTTTTTATAGCTTTTCATCACCAGATTGATATAGTCGTTAATCATACTGGTCAGGAACTTGATTACATGAAAGGAATCCAGAACAGATACAGCATTAGGAAAGAACTGCTGAGGATAATCCATATAGGACTTATAAGCGTCAGAGATAATAAACCTTACATTCTTTCTTTCATCGTAAGGAATTGAAAGGAAATAATCCTCTGCGGTTGACTGCCAGCGGTTATGAAGGATATCTATGATCTGCCCGGAAGCGAAATCCATAAGTACTAGGGCATATTTCTCATTTTCAGAGATATCAATATGAACTTCGTCAACAGAAAGAAATTCAGGAAGTTTCAATCGTGGCAAGTCAACGAAAGCAGTGAAAATATCATGAACCTTCGTATCTGAAAGATGAAACTGCCTGGCAATAGATGCAGTGTAAACGGCTAGATCCTTCATAGCTTCCAGGATGAGCATAGGTGTAATATCAGTAGATTGTTTATATGGCTTGAAGAAAGGATAAGATTCATTGACATAAGTCTTACAGTTAGTGCATTTCCACTTTCTCTGGCTAACGATAAAGATAATGCAGGTAGAATCCTGTAAAATAGGGTGTTTGATTTTTCTCTTATAGATGCCTTCAGAATGCATCCTGCATGAGCAGTTAGGGCAGTAAGTGGTTATAGGCGGTCTTGAAATATAGACATATTTCGTATCGCCAGCAACTTCAACATTATCGATACTGATAGAGCCATCATCAGGCAGGCTTAGCAATTTAAAAATATAAGAATAATCCATAAGTTACCTCCTTTTAATAGAGAGCATAACCATGAAATATTATAAAAAAGAAACAGACAGATTCACCTGTTTCTCATCCGAAATAGACCCCTAAATTGCCCCCTAAAGTTTAGACCCCTAAAGTGACCCCTAAATTTCAGACCCCTAAAGATTTTGGATACCCTAGAACTGAAGTGAACCCTTTTTGTTTACCGAATGAAAAAATAAAAAAAAGGAAGATTGTTTCGTCTAGCAATTAAAATAAATCGTATGAGAAGCTAAGTCAAAAGAATATACAGCACCATTTCTGGGCTAGTTTTTACTGTGGGAAAAGGCTTAGAAAAAACGGAAGACAGTTGAATATTGAGGCTAATTATTATATCATTATAGTAGAAGTTCGCAACATTTTTAGTATTTTTTTATATGGTTAGAATTATAAAAATGTTTTGATGCTTCCAGGGTAAAGGAGAAGGGATGAGAAAGTTCATGAGAAAAAGGTTGAAAAAAGGCTTAAGTCTTGTATTGACATTCATCATGGTTTTTAATGTTGTTTTTTCATTTCAAATGGAACAAGCACATGCTAAGATCAATGTTAATAACGACAAATTACCTGATGGCTATGTTTTAGTAAAGAAAACAGATAAAACAATAGCACCGGGTATCAGTGAAACGGAAATCGTTACGAATACTACAAAAGGAGATAAACAGCAGATTGACTACATGATGGAAGTCCAGATGTCAAAAGATTCTCCAACAAAAGTAGTAGCAAGTTATGGTTCTAATTATGATGCATCTTCATGGGAATTAGCTACGATGGCAGAACAGGCCAAGGGCTATGAAGACTACATGAAGAAAAATGGTATCAAAAATGAAACGGTAGTTGCGGCAGTTAATGCTGACTTCTTCCATATGGGGACAGGGGAACCACAGGGTGCCCTGGTAATGAATGGCAAGATTATCAAACAACCAATCGATACATATTTTTGTATTACAAAAGAAGGAAAAGCAGAGATACGTGATGCCAGTCAGCCAATGGATGACTGTGAACAGGCTGTTGGTGGTGGACCATTCTTAGTAAAGAATGGCGAGCCGCAAATGATTCCTGATATGGTAAGAATGACAAGAGCAGCAATCGGCTTAAAGGCAGATGGCTCTATTGTTACTTTTACCACACATGGTATTTCTGATCAATCATCTGGACACACTGTTCCAGAGATGGCTAGTTTGTTAGCTGCTGCTGGCTGTGTAACGGCCATTAACTTAGATGGTGGCGGAAGTGCTACATATATGGCTAGATACGAGGGAACGAATGCTTTAGAAGCACGCAATAATCCTTCTGATGGTAAATTACGTGCTGTTTCCAGCGGTTTATTATTCCTATCGACAAGTGTGAAAGATGGAAAATTTGACCATAGTTCTATTTCGCCAAATGATGAAGTATATACTCCAAATCAAACGGTGAAATTCAATGCGACCGGTGTTGATGGCGGCGGTGGAGAAGCACCAATGCCAGCAGGGGTTACATGGGCTGTTGAAGATCAAAGTATTGGTACTATCGATGCGAATACCGGAGTTGTTACTTTAAAAGATAAAGAAGGAACGCTTGTTGTAAACCAGATGTATCAAGGAAGAGTAGTGGGAACGGCATCTATCGAAGTGCGTCATCCTGATGAAATTTCGTTTAAGACAGAAGAAATAAGTCTTGGCTTTGAAGCGGAATCTTCTTTAGGACTAGAGGTTCGCTGGCAAAAACGTAATGTGCATATCAAAGGCGGAGATATTGAATGGGAAGTTTCTAATCCAAAAATGGGTCATTTCGATGGAAATACGTTTATTACATCGGATGGTGAGACACTGGAAGGAACCGTTACCGGTTATTCAAAATATAATCGTGATGTAAAGGGCAGTATTCATGTCATCGTTGGTAAGCTCCCTACTGTTGCATGGGATTTTGAAGATCAGAAACAAATAAATGAAGAAACAGGAGAAGAAACGATCATTCCTGCAAAAGAATATTGGAAAATCGGACATGATGGTGAAGATACGCCATTTATCACTATGGCAAGTGCTGAAGATACCGGAGTATCAGCAGAAATTGTTGATATCGATACAGGCGAAGTCAGAATGGGTAAAAATGCTTTAAAATTATCTTATGACTTCACGAATTCAGCGAATACGACCCGTGGTGCTTATTTTGGTACAAAGGATAATTATGAAATACCAGGTTCACCTACAGCAATCGGTGTTTGGGTATATGCGCCTGAAGGTATTGATAATTTCTGGTTGCGTGGACAGGTAGCTTATCAGCAGGCAAATGGTGAATGGGTAGAGGCTGGCTCTAGCATGTATGTTGACTTTACCTATCAGACGAATCAGGAATTACCGGATCATTCGCATGTATCAAAAGAAGATGCCGGAATCAACTGGACGGGATGGAAATACCTAGAAGCGGATTTGACTGGCAAAGGGGCAACAAAATTTAAACTGGCTAAAGGTGCTACTTTTAGAATCATGTATGTTCCAGGCATTGAGATGGGAAGCAAAACAGCCGGTGAAATCTATTTGGATAACATGCAATTTGTCTACGGTACGAATGTAGATGATACGGATTCACCTATCATTGACAAGGTACAATATAGTACAGACAATCAAAAATTCCAAACATTTGGTGACAACGATGTTATCACAAGTAATAAAATTTCCTTCATGAGTACTTTCCATGATGTTGAAAATAAATATACAAAAGGAATGGAATATGATCTAATCCGTATGTATGTTGATGGTGTTAATGTCGGTGTTAAAGGACAAGATGAATCAGGCGGTACTATATTTGCGGATAACTTTATTGTAGATAGCAGTAAAAACGTTTCTTATCTGTATGATATGGAACTGGCAAATGGTGTACATTCCATCAGAACCGTTATTCGTGATAAGGGTGGTAATGAAACAGAGCAAACACATTACTTTACGGTAAAAGGTGAGAACGCAAAGCATACAACGTTATCCCTAGAGCCTGCGACAACGGAAAATCCAGTATTAAATAAACCTTATGATCTGGAAATCAAAACAAATCGCTTAGAAGATCTGGATGAAATCACTACCAAAATCGCGATAAAGAAAGAATTTGCTCAAAATTATGAAATCATTTGGAATGAAGATTTTGGAAAAGTAGAGGATTCCTATAATAGTGCTAAGGGAGTACTTACCTTAAAAGGGAAACGAAAAACAGAAGCTGCCGTTACCGGTGAAGGAGTCGTAGCAACCATTCGTTTGAAAATGCCAAGTGATGTTAAAAAAGGTACTCAATTAACTTATTTAGTACAAAGTGGTCAAGCGACTTATAACAGTGAAAAACCGGAACACTATGCAAAATCATTCTCAACGAAAAAAACTAGTATCGAAATCATTGCGCCTTTAACACTGAAAACAGATACGATGTTTGTTGGAATGAGCGGAAAAATTTATGTTGTAGATGCTAGTGGAAAAGCAGTTGAAGGTGCAGAAATTTTCAATGTGGATACTAACCAATCGTTAGGTACCACAAATGCGGATGGCTATATAGAAACAGATGCATTAAACCAGGCTGTTGCTATGTTCTCCATCTATGCTAAAAAAGGCGAAGATGTATCCTTCATCTTAACTGATTATAGTTTTGCTATAGCAGGAAATGAGGATGGCTCACCACAATACGTTATGAGCCATGCAAGTAAAGATGTTAATACACAAAAGAGTGTTACATGGTTTACAGATCCATTTAAATCACAAAACAAAGCCATTATGCAGATAGCTACTAAGGCTGATTTTGATGCAAACAAAGAAAAGGCATTTAAGAATGTAACCGGAACGACAGAATTAATTAAACTTGATGGTTCCGCAAACGTGGAAGATAACCATGCGTTCCGTTTAAATAGCGTAATTGCAACGGGTTTAAGTTCTGGAACAGCGTATGTTTATCGTGTTGGTGACGGTGATAAATGGTCAGATCTGAAATCATTTACAACACCATACAAAAATAAGAACGTAAACTTCTTTGTATTAGGTGATATCCAGACATTGGATATGGATAGAACCAACCGTATTGCTGATGCGTTAATGAACAATGGTATCAAATATGATTTTGGATTGCAAACAGGTGATGCAGTAGATAATGGCGCAAAATTTGAATATTGGGATGGTATTGCAAATCTTTATGGAGAATTGTTTAATAGTCTTGATATGATCCATGTCTTTGGTAACCATGAATATGAAGGAGATTTAACTGGCGATAACAGTAAGGCTATTTATAATATACCAAGTGAAAACAATGGTGATTACTATTCCTTCGAATATGGCAATATGTATTTTGCGGTAATCAACTTTACGAAAGATACGAATAGGCTAAATCGTGCAGCTAGTTGGCTTGTAGAAGACGCTAAAAAGAGTAATGCAACTTGGAAAGTTTTAGCAATTCATCAGCCTGCATATTACACCAATCCGACCGGTGGTAATGACATTATCAATAAAATTATTCCGCCTGCATGTGATGCAGCTGGTATTGACTTTGTTTTCTCAGGTCATGATCATACGTATAATCGTACGAAACCTTTAAAAGGTGGAAAAGTTGATAAAGACAATGGAACTGTCTATTTGATTAGTGGAACGACTGGTGATAAGACATATCCAACTACAGATACAGGTTTCGAATTTGACAAATATATCACAACATTTGATGGCGTATATATGAGTGTTTCAGCTACGACAAAAGAATTCACAATTGAAGCACGCGAAGCAAATGGAAACATCTTGGATACTTATACAAGAACCAAAGAATACAAATGTGATAAAGATGGACATGAATATGAAATTGTTGATGGCTATGCTGTTTGTATTCACTGTAAAGAAACAATTAGCCTGAAATCATTTACAGGTATCGCTAAAGATAAAGCAACCGGTAAATATATGGGATTCTTGGGCGGTCAGAAACAGATCGGCTGGAAACAATTTGCGGATACCATGTACTACTTTAATGCAGATGGTTATTCCGAAGATGTAGAAATTGTGTATCATGATGACCCAAGCTGTATGATACGTGAACGTACGAAATATTACTGTCCTGCAGCAAATGAATATAAAGAAATTGTCGGAACAAGAGCACCTCTTCATGAATATGAAACGCAGCCAGATGGCACTAGAATTTGTAAGGTATGTGGCTGGAGACAGGTGAGTGTTGATGAGATTGATGTTACTACGGAATACGATGGATATTACTATACCGGTGGCAAGAGAACTCCAAAGATCGTCGTTAGTTATACGGATGAAAAGGGCAAGAAGACAGTATTTAGACAAGGCGCGGATTTTGAATATTTAGTACATTATGGAAAAGATGCTACTGATTCAGAACCAGCTGTTAATAATGTATTGCCAGGCAAGGGATATTTTGAAATTATTCCAATTGAAATAAATATCGGTGATGCTGTAGATAGACATCGTGGAAGTATTACAGGTAGAAAGTATTTTAGCTTTGATATCCTTGTACAAAATCCAAAACGTATGACAGCGAGCGATGTTACGATGCATGAAGCAACCTTAACTTGGGATAAAGCTTCTAACATAACGGGTTATGAATTATATCAATATAGTGATGAAACAAAAGCATATGAGATGATTCAAAAATTTGATAATCCTAATGTAAATACTTATACTGTGAAACAGTTAACATCATCTACGAAGTATAAATTCAAAGTAAGATCCTATCTAAATGTTGATGGTAAAACTTATTATAGTTCTGATAGTAAAGAACTTAACGTGACAACGAAAGCATTAGCTGTTGCTGCTCCTAAAAATGTTACAAGCAGCAATGTCACACAAGATGCTTTAACCTTATCATGGGATAAGGCAGCAGATGTGGAAGGATACCAAGTATATCAGTATAACGAGAAAACAAATAAATATGATTTGGCAAAAACAGTCAAAACAACTTCTTGTACAATACAAAACTTGAATCCTAATAAGCAATATGCATTTAAAGTCAGAGCTTATGCAAAAGCTGATGGTAAAACTTATTATAGTTCTTATACAACGACGTATAAAGTAAGAACAAAAGCATTGACTGTCACAACTCCTGAGAATGTTTCATTAACAGATATTAAGCATACTTCAGCAACAATTTCTTGGGATAAAGTAAGCAACGTTTCAGGATACAAAGTTTATAAGCTTGATACAAAAGCGAAAAAATATGTAGCGATTGCAACCTTGACGCAAACCTCTTATAAACTACAGAATTTAGCTCCGGAAACAACGTATGTTTATAAGGTTAGAGCATTTGTAACCATTGATGGAACAAACCATTATAGTGACTATACAAAACCAAAGACGTTGAAAACAAAAGCTGAACCAGTACCTACAGCAATAAATGCTCCTAAATTGAATCAAATCAAGGCCAGCAAGGGTATCTTGACATTAACATGGAATAAAGTAAGCGATGCTACTGGTTATAATATTTATCATTATAATCGTAAAACGCTGAAATATGAAAATATTGGTTGGACTAAGAATACCACTGTACAGTTAAAAGATCAGCCTAAGGGTGAAATCGATACGTATCGTGTAAAAGCTTACTACAAGAAAAATGGAAAAACAGTAATCAGTAAGTATTCAAATGCACAGTCGGCAAAATTATTTGACAGTACAAAACTGAGCAGTGTTACACAAAAAGATGAACAATTGAAGTTCTCTTGGAATAAGGTAAATGGTGTAGGTGGTTACAGCATCTATCGCTATGATAATGTTAAGAAAGCTTGGCAGTATCTGGGTGCCACCACAAAAACAACGTATACAGATAAAGCAGCAGTTGCTGGAAAACGTTACTTATATCGTGTTTTACCATATGGTAGAGTCAATGGTGTCGCATTCTTTGGACCATACAGCAGTTCTGTTGAAGGTATGATGCTGAAAGAGACAAAAATCAAAGATGTTAAATCTTATGTAGGTAAAATACAGTTCTCATGGGATAAAGTACCAGGAGCACAAGGCTATAATGTTTATCGTTATAACAACAAGACAAAGAAATGGGAAACTATGAAAAGTGTCTTAAAAGGAACAACATACAATGATACGAATGTAAAAGCAGGTGAAGTATATCGCTATCGTGTAAGACCATATTACTGGTCATCAACACATAAAGTAAAATATGGTGAATATACGAAGTATGTTGGTATTCGCGCCAGATAAAAGGCAGAATATATTTCAGCAGTAAATACACCAAGAAAGGTCATCCCTTATCATAAGGGATGACCTTTACTTTCTTTATATAGCAATGATGGATATATTTCAGTAAAGTTTAAGATACAGAGTGGTATGTTCACAATAAGGATTTTACCTTTAGTATTTGAAGAGTGAATCATTGTATATAATGTTATATATTTCATCGCTCTTTATTGACGAATGTGATTCGCAATGGTAAAATTAGGCAATAAAATGCGTTGAAGAGAAGAGTAACAGGATAAGAACTATACAGCGAATCTTGCCATGGTGAAAAAAGATTAGGGAATGTCCTGAGAAGATGGTCTTGGAGCTACTTTTTTCGATATGGTAGAAAAAAGCGTAAATGCTGCGTTACAGGCAGGAGCATAGGTATGCTTCATGAGGTCACTGAAGAACAGTGATGAAATTAGGTGGTAACACGATAAACTTTCGTCCTAAGGATGAAAGTTTTTTTGAAAGGAGGCTTTTTTATGCTATGGAAACCGCCAAAGGTGAAGGAAGAAGATATCTTACATTATCTGGGTAGTCAGATGATGGATGAACTTCTTCATAAGCAAGTGGAAGAGATGATGACACTTCTTAATCAAGATGTGCGATGTCAGGTCATTTATCGAACACTTCCATTAGAAAATCATCAATGCCGTTATATAAAACTGCAAGGGAAGAGCATACAGGCCTTATTGAAAGAAAGCCATGCTGTTATCATCATGGCCGCTACCTTAGGGATTAAAACAGACAGGCGCCTACGTGCGTTGGAAATCAGTGATATGGGAAAAGCATATGTGTATAATGCCTGTGCGAATGCAATGATTGAAGCAGTTTGTGATGATGTAAATGAACAGCTTCGCAGACAATATGCAAAACGACAAGCGTTCTTGACCGATCGTTTTTCTTGTGGTTATGGAGATTTGCCAGTGAGTACACAAAAAACTTTTTTACAGGTAGTAGATGCTGAGCGAAAAATTGGTTTACACGTTAGTGAATCCTGCATGCTAGTGCCGGAAAAAAGTGTTACGGCGATTATCGGCATTGCGAAAACAGTACAGCCAGCTATCGTTCGCGGATGTCGCGTATGTGCATTGAAAGAACACTGTGAATATCGTAAAGGAGGAACTGTTTGTGAAAGATAAGGCGATGATAACATTATTAGATGGTGCGATGGGAACCATGCTGCAGGAAAAAGGATTAACACCGGGAGAATTGCCCGAAGTATTCGGATATTATCATGGTGATATTGTGACAAGTATTCATAAAGCGTATGTGGAAAGTGGTGCAGATATCATTTATGCAAATACGTTTCAGGCAAATCGTAAAAAATTAAAAAAGAATGGTTTTAGTGTACAGAAAATTATAACTTCGGCTATCCAACAAGCTAAAAAAGCAGCCAATGTAACAACAAGAGTAGCGCTTGATATAGGACCGATTGGCGAATTACTGGAACCAAATGGCTATTTAACGTTTGATGAAGCATACGATATTTTTAAGGAAATGGTAATGGCCGGGCAACAAGCGGGTGCTGATTTAATCGTGTTTGAGACAATGAGTGATCTGATGGAAGTTAAGGCAGCTATTTTAGCGGCGAAAGAGAATAGCAATTTGCCAATTTTTGTGACCATGAGTTTTGAAAAAGATCATCGTACATTTACCGGATGTTGTGCTGCCAGCTTTGCCTTGTTAGCTGAACGTTTAAGGGTCGATGCCGTTGGCGTCAATTGTTCATTGGGGCCAGATGAGCTGTTGCCAATCGTGGAAGAAATGGCCGCGTATACAAACCTGCCTCTCATTGTCAAGGCAAACGCCGGGCTACCGGATCCATTAACAAATACTTATGCGATGCAAGCACATGAGTTTGCGAACAGTTTACAGCGTTTTACACATTTGCCTATCCGTTATATAGGTGGCTGTTGCGGTACAACGCCTGCATTTATTGCCGAATTAAAACAGCACGCTATGACAGGAACAATGGTTGCGAAAAAAATACCATCCTGTGTTTGTACACCAACCAAATGTGTAACAATGGATGGGGTGCGGGTCATTGGAGAACGCATTAATCCAACCGGAAATAAACGGATGAAACAGGCATTACTTGATCATGATTTAGATGAAATTGCAGCGATTGCTATGGAACAGATAGAAGCAGGTGCGGAAGTGTTGGATGTAAATGTGGGATTGCCGGGAATTGATGAAAAACAGATGATGGTGGAAGTAATTCGTCATTTACAGACGTTGGTTGATGTTCCTTTACAAATTGATTCTACAGATCCAGCGGTTATTGAAGCAGCCTTACGGATATATAATGGAATTGCTATCGTAAATTCAGTGAATGGAGAAATATCTAGCATGCAACAGATTTTACCGCTCATTGAGCGATATGGGGCAAATGTGGTAGGGTTGACGTTGGATGAACAAGGGATTGCCAACGATGCCTCAAAACGATATCAAATTGCAAAGCGCATTCTTACTACAGCGCAACAATATCATATAGAAAAAGAACGAGTTTTTATTGATTGTCTGACACTTACGGTATCTGCGCAGCAAAAAAGCGCCATTGAAACATTAAAAACATTACATATGGTGAAAGAAAAATTACAGGTACCTACAGTATTAGGAGTATCTAATATTTCTTTTGGCTTACCAAGACGCCTCTTATTAAATCAGAGTTTTCTTACCATGGCTTTGAGCGCCGGATTGAATATGCCGATTATCAATCCAAATCATGCCGCGATGATGGAGGCAGTGTATAGTTTTCGCGTATTGCATGGTTTGGATGTCGATGCCCAAGCGTATATTGAACGCTTTGCTGAGCAAAAAGATGGTGAACAAAATAAAGGGAATGAAAAAGCTGGCATCACGATAGATATGGCGATTCAAAAAGGTTTAAAGGAAGAAACCAGAGCATTATGTAAGAAGTTATTGGAAAAGGAAACACCATTGACGATCGTTGATGCGTATCTGATACCGGCACTTGATAAGGTAGGAAATTTGTATGAAAACAAGCAACTATATCTTCCTCAGCTTATCAATGCAGCTAGTGCATCACAGGCCGCTTTTGATGAAATTAGACAGCAATTGCAACGGCAAGGAAAGACGACCATCACCAAAGGCAAAATTTTATTGGCAACGGTACGCGGTGATGTTCATGATATAGGAAAAAATATTGTAAAAGTCGTTTTGGAAAATTACGGCTATCAGGTATTTGATTTAGGAAAAGATGTTCCAGTAGATATAATTGTAAAAACGGCAGTCGAAAAGCAAATACCCTTGATTGGATTAAGTGCATTAATGACGACGACACTCGCTGCTATGGAAGAAACGATTCAAGCACTGCATGCATGTAAGCATCCTTGTAAGATCATGATTGGCGGGGCTGTTGTCAGTCAAGAATATGCGGATAAAGTGCAGGCTGATTATTATGCAAAAGATGCAAAAGCAAGCGCAGATATCGCAAAGGAGGTGTTTGGGTGATGCATCCATTGTTCATGAAACAAAAGCGCTTGTTATTTGATGGTGCTTTTGGTACATATTATGCATCCTTATACGGCAATGAAGAGCCTTGTGAAATGGCGAATGTAAAAGCTCCAACACGGGTGGCTGCTATTCATGAAGAATATCTGAAGGCGGGGCAAATGCCATCAAAACAAATACCTTTGCGATGAATGAGGCAGTCTTGGATTGTAGTAAGGCGAAACGAGAAGAGTTGTTAAGGCAAGGCTATCGTATTGCCAAGCGCGTAGCAACCCCTTATCAGGCATCTGTCTTTGCGGATATCGGTCCCTGTGTAGAGACGAGAACGCGCAGTGCTTTTACGCAATATAAAGAATTGGTGGATGTTTTTTTAGAAGAGGGTGCAGATTGTTTTCTATTTGAAACTTTGCCTAATGATCATGGTATTCATGAAATAGCAGCATATCTGAAAGAACGTTGTCCCCATGTATGCGTACTAGTAAGTTTTGCTGTGACAGCAGATGGCTATACGCAGCAAGGGGTACCTTTGACAAAATTGGTGAAAGCAGCACATGAAGATGAAAATATTCATGGCTTTGGCTTGAATTGTATTTGCGGGCCGATGCATATGCGCCGTTTATTGAAGTATTTTGATACAAAGAAAGATACCATTCTTATCATGCCAAATGCCGGTTATCCGACAATTTTAGCCAACCATACGTATTTTCGTGATAATAGTAGCTATTATGCGCAGGAAATGGAAAAAATCAGCAGTATGGGTGTTCGTATCTTGGGTGGCTGCTGCGGTAGCAAGCCTTCTTATATTCAAAAGATCAAAGAAAGATTACAAGAAGAAGCTGTGTTATCACTTCCCACACCGGCAGCGAATGATCCGGTTCTTTATAAGGATTGCAATCCTTTGCGCAAAAAATTACAAAGAAAAGAAAAAGTCATATGTGTAGAATTTGATCCACCCATGGATTGCCGTATCGAACGATTTATGAATGATGCGGAATATCTCAAGGAGCAGGGAATAGACGCAATTACGATTGCCGATTGTCCGATTGCCCGTGCACGGGTAGATAGTTCTTTGTTGGCCTGCAAATTGCACCGTGAATTAGGCATAGATGTCATACCGCATATGACATGTCGTGATCGTAATATTAATGCGACAAAAGCTTTGTTGTTTGGGTTAAATATTGAAGATATTTATAATGTGTTGGTCGTAACAGGAGATCCTATACCGGCGGCAGATCGTCAGGAAGTAAAAGGTGTATTCAGCTTTAACTCACAATTATTGGCTGGTTATATACGCGACTTAAATGAAACTACCTTCCCTCATCCTTTTTTGATTTTTGGCGCTTTAAATGTGAATGCTGCAAATTTTAAGCAGGAGCTATTAAAAGCGAAACAAAAAATACAGCAGGGTGTACAAGCTTTTTTAACACAGCCGATTCATTCGGCCAAGGGTCTGCAAAATTTACAACAGGCTCATCGTGAATTGGATGCATGGATCTTAGGTGGTGTGATGCCTATCGTCTCTTATCGCAATGCATTGTATATGAAAAATGAGATTGCCGGTATTGAAGTAGATGATGCCATCTTATCTCGCTATGAGCATAAAAACAGGGAAGAAGCGGCAGTGTTGGCGGTTACGATAGCGAAGGCAACCATTGATGAAATGGTATCCTTTGTGGATGGGTTTTATTTAATAACGCCTTTTCACCGCGTAGAAATCATGCAACAAATTATCGCCCATATTCAGCAAATGGATGACTAAATATCTTTATATGTTAGAAGTCAGCAGGATTAGAAAAAGGATACAATGATATAAATAAATAGCATAAGTCAAAAAAAGAAGTCTGATAGCGTGTTTTGATTGCTGTTTGCACACACGATGAAAGAGACTTCTTTTTTATCGTTTATCTAAAGAAACAGTTTATGTAAGGCTTATTTACGGTGTATCTGATACAAATGATGCCAATAGATCATCATCACGAATAAGCCAATGGTCAGAATACAGGATAATAACATGATGAAGATGTTTTCTTTAAAGAAATGGAAATAGCGAAATGGTACAGGAAGGAAAAAAGCAATGCCAAACAACATCCACATGATACCAGTTTTATGATTAAATGTAACAGGATCATGAAACGTTAATTGTTGATAGGTAGGACTTGACCAAAACCACATGACTTCTTTGCGACGATATGCATAAACCCCAATGCTAAAAAAACTAATGGCAAGGATGGTAGCTAATAATGTTACATTCATAAGAAAACCTCACTTTTTAACACCCTTACTATACCATAAGTACTACTAGATGAAAACTATTCAGGGAAAAAGTAATCTATCAATTTTGAAAGGTTAAAAAGCAATTGATCATTCTGCTACGATGATATTCGCAATGCCTTTGACAACGGCAGCATCTTTTTCACTGATTGCATCTGTTATCATGACATCAAATTCCTGACACTGTGCAAAGGTAAAGGTAGAATGCTTTTGATATTTACTGGAATCACACAATAGGATGCTTGTTTCACTGCGTTTTAAGACATGCTGCTTTACTTCCAATTCTTCATGAGAAAAGGTTGTCGGACCATTCAAAAAACCATCACAGCCTAGAAAACAAGTATCAAATACAATTGTATCGATGATATGAGTCGCAAAGGTTCCAATGGTTGATTTTCCCCGTTTTTGCAGTTTACCTCCGGCAATGATAAGATCATGTTGTGTTTCGGAGATGATTTCCGCAATTGCCAATGAATTGGTAACAACGGTTAAGCCTTTCTTTAGACGTAAATATTTAGACAGATATAAGGTCGTACTGCCTGGATCAAGAAAGATGATAGAATTATCACGAATATAGGATAACGCCGCTTTTGCGATCAGTTGTTTTTCATAAGCATGTTCATTCAATTTCACATCCAAAGGCAACTGATAATAGCTGTTTAAGATTTCAGCACCACCATGTGTTTTGACAATTAATCCGCGCTCTTCCATGGCATTCAGATCTTTACGAATCGTTTCCGTTGTGACTTCCATGCGTGCAGCTAACTCATTCACACGAACGGAGCCTTCTGCTAAAATAAGGCGATAAATTTCATCTCTTCTGGTATCGGTATTTTTTGACATAAGAAACCTCCTTTTCCATTCTTTGTTTTGCTTTCTTCATCGTAAGACAAGTTGTGTGTCATGTCAAGCATTGCTTGGTTTTTGCTTGTAAAAGTTGGTTAAATTTTGTGATTAAAGATGAAAACAAAGAAATAATGCTTTTTCTTTTAAAAAAACAAAAGTGATTATTGCGATTGAAAAGAAAACGTACTATCCTATAAGCAGTTAGAAAAAGGAGCGAAACAGCATATGAAATTACAAGTGGCTTTAGACACATTAACATTAGAAGATTGCCTAACATTATTAGAAGAAACCAAAGGCAGTGTCGATATTGCGGAGGTGGGAACTCCCTTTATCATCGAAGAAGGAATGCGCCCCGTGCGTGAATTTAAGAAACACTTTCCAGATATTGAAGTATTGGCAGATGCCAAAATTATGGATGCCGGTGAATTAGAAGCCGAAACAGCTTTTAAAGCCGGTGCGGATATCGTTACGGTATTAGGTGCTAGTAATGATGAAACGATTCTTGGTGCTGTAAAGGCAGCAAAGAAATATCATGGGAAGATTATGATTGATATGATTGCCGTTACAAATTTGGAAGAGCGTACAAAAGAGATTGATGCCATGGGTGTTGATTATATTTGTGTGCATACGGCATTTGATGTACAATCCAGTGGAAAAGATCCGTTGGATGAACTAAAGATTGTGAATCGCGTAATTCAGCATGCCCAATCTGCAGTAGCCGGTGGTGTAAAGCTTTCTACCATTGATGCTATCGTTGAAGAAGGCGCAGGTATTATTGTTGTTGGTGGTGCTATCTGTAATGCACAAGCGCGTGCTGAAGCAGCGAAAGAAATGAAACGTCATCTTCGATAAACCTAGCAATTTAGAAATTAAGAAAAGAAAGAAGGAGTATATTATGAATAATAAAGAATATGCCGATATTGTCTTAAAAGAATTAACACATACATTAACCGCGATTGATCAAGAAGCGGCAAAGCAATTTGTTTCTTTGATCGATCAAGGTGATGAAATTTTCTGTGCCGGGGCCGGCCGCAGCGGTTTTCAAGTAAAAGGCTTTGCGATGCGTTTAATGCATATGGGCATTCATAGCTATGTGGTAGGGGAAACTTGCACACCTAATATTGCAGAGAATGGCGTATTGGTCATCTGTAGTGGTTCCGGTGAGACAAAGAGTTTAGTCAATCATGCCGCAAAGGCAAAAGAAATGGGTGCGCGTGTCGCCTTAATTACTATCAATACAGAATCTACGATAGCAAAGATGGCGGATGTCGTCGTAGAAATCAGTGCTCCATCACCTAAGAGTGCCAAACAAGGAGATATCAAATCTATTCAGCCGATGGGGTCTTTATTTGAGCAAAGTGAAGGGATTTTCATGGATATTGCTGTGATGATGTTGATGGAAAAGCGCAACATGACAAGTGATACCATGTTTGGCCGTCACGCCAATATGGAATAATACGTAAGGTAGTATACCCATATAAAGGATATGGACCATTTTGGCATGACAATTACTGCTATCATAAAAGGTTTCATAGATATGTAGAAAAGGACAACATCATACCCCCTGTAAGACACATACAAAAAACGTATAAGTCTTATAGGGGGTTTTTATACAGTGAATGACGCTATGTGAAAAGGAAGATGGCATATCTACCCATATCTTATAATAAATGATAATTCGCCATGATTGTGTAGGCATAAAAAAAGCATAGCCACTTTCACATGGCTACACTGTCAAGAGTACAAGTTATCTTCTATGAGATACTGTTTTCTTTTGCTTTATTTAGCGATTTCGCTGACTTCTTCTTTTGATAATTTCTGCCAATCCTTTACTTCGTTTTCAGCAGAATAAACAGCATATTCTCCGGCAGGGATTTCCTTGCCTTTTTCATCTTTGGCAAATTTTACGATTTCTTCCATCTTGCCATCTTCTTTTATGCTGTAGTACATGTTAGCTTTCTTACCATCCTTTGTATCAACACTGATATGAACGATTGTTCCATCACCTACTAATACCTGTGGATCATTATCGCTTGCATTGTAAAACAGACTTTCTCCGGTATAATATTCTACGCCAGTTACATTCACTTTATCCTTCACATCATCAATAAAGGATTTGGTGTTTTTCATGACATCCTCTTTCGCATCTTTTGTGCTGCATCCAACTAACAGTGCAGCGGCACAGAATGCAAGTGCCAATGTTTTAAAATGTTTCATACTTTCCTAAACTCTCCTTATTCTTTAACCCATCTTCCATATATACCACAAGGTAAAATTGTTTGGCTGCGTGTGATTGGCAAACCGATTTCACCGGCTTCAATATAACCGTTGCCATGTTTACGGGCAATGGTAGCATGCAGTAGATTGTGAAGGACTGTTGGCGGAAAACCTGTTGTATAGGAATTCACCAAGAAGAATAGAGGATCCTCGTCCAAGATTTCAAGACAGGCGGAAATTAAAGGATATAGCTGTTCTTCAATTTTCCAGACTTCACCATTAGGACCTCTGCCATAACTTGGGGGATCCATGATGATGGCATGATAGGTTCTGCCCCGGCGTTTTTCACGCTGAACAAATTTCAAGACATCATCAACAATAAAGCGAATCTTGCGATCTTGCAGATGGGAGAGCATCATATTCTCTTTCGCCCAATTTACCATCCCTTTACTGGCATCCACATGTACGACTTCACTTGCCCCGGCACTGGCGCATGCCATTGTGGCACCGCCGGTATAGGCAAATAGATTCAAGACACGGATATCTTGATCCGCATGACTGATCTTATCCATCATGAAATCCCAATTGGCTGCCTGTTCAGGAAACAATCCGGTATGCTTGAATCCGGTTGGTGAAACTTTAAAACGAAGATTTTTATATTCGATGGTCCAGCTGTCTTTAAACTTCTTTTTATATTCCCAACTGCCACCGCCGGATTTACTGCGATGATAGTGGGCATGAGGCTGTTTCCAAAGCGCATCTTCTTCAGCAATCGGCCAAATAACCTGAGGGTCAGGACGACGTAAGATAATATCTTTCCAACGTTCCAGTTTTTCGCCATTTCCTGTGTCCATGCACTCATAATCTTTCCAGTTTTCAGCAACCTGATTCATTCTACCACTCCTTGTGAT
This sequence comes from Longicatena caecimuris, assembly GCF_018406465.1. Classification (GTDB taxonomy): domain Bacteria; phylum Bacillota_I; class Bacilli_A; order Erysipelotrichales; family Erysipelotrichaceae; genus Longicatena; species Longicatena caecimuris. The sequence goes on along the minus strand of NZ_AP024510.1, from coordinate 2,497,112 downwards.
TTGCCTATTCATTATATCACGATATGTTACAAACTCAAGATGATTAGGCGAATTTCAAAAGAAAACAAATGATTACGTTTGTTCATAAATCTTATACATGCAAGATTTAGGATTCATACAAAATTTTCAATATCATGAAAGCGATGTATCGTACAAGATATGGCATAGTCATAGAAACCCATGATTTCACATATTATAAAGAAAGGATAGCCGTGAAATAATGATGAATTTGTGATAAAATTAAAGATAATAAAAAAAGGAGGAACGCTTATGTATAATAAACTTTATGATAATTGCTTTAAAACCGAATTAAACACCAAGGTTCTTAAGGTTGAGGAAGAAAACGGGTTATACTGGCATGCCTGTAAAGATACGATTTTCTATGTAGAAAGTGGCGGTATGGCAAGTGATATTGGAATGATGGATAACCATATGGTACTTGGTCTTAAGAAAAAAGATGGCTATTTATGGCATTTGCTGGATGTGAAGTTAGAAGGTGCTGTTTTTATGAGCATCAATTTGCATGAACGTTTCCGTAAATGTCAAATACATACGGCACAGCATCTTATCAGTGCTGTATTGAGTAATGTTTATAAGGTACACACCCTTGCTCATCATGTCGGGGATGAAGAAAATGATGTGGAATTTGATTTTCCGGATTTCAATGAAAAAATGGCAATTGAATTGCAAGTGCTATGTAACGGACTTATTCGCGATGATCTGAATGTCAGTATTTTATATCCGACAAGAGCAGAAGCTTTGGCACATCTGCCACAAAAGGATGTCATGCGTGACGATTTGCGTATCGTTCGCATCGGAGCCCTAGATTATACGTTATGTGGTTGTATGCACGTCCCTTCTTTACGTTATTTACAATTGTTGTTTATTCGTGGTTTTGAGAAAACCAATAAGGGGTATAAAATCAAATATCTAGTCGGTGATCAGTTATTGGATTGTGTAGAACGCCGTTATAAGGTGTTGGATGAAGTCAGTCATTCATTAGCAATTTCGCATCTATATTTAGATACCGGTGTGGGACGTATCATTAATGAAACGCGGAAACTTCATAATGAAGTAAGTGATTGGAAACAAAAATACTATAAGATGCTGGCTAAGGAACTGGGGCAAAGAGAAGAACAGCTGATCATTGAACAGTTTGAGGATATTGATAATAAATCGTTAGTAAAAATGGCTTCCTTCTTATGTGATACATATCAGAAGGCGGTAATTCTGATTGGCAAGATGTATGATAATGCGCATATTGTCGTTGCTGCAAATCCAGGCAATGGTTTGGATGTGAAGGCAGTGTATGAGATGCTTGCGGATACGTATCATTTAAAGGGAAATGCTGGATCCAGCATTGCCCAAGGCGGCGGTTTATATAAGGAAGATATGCTTACAAGGATACAAGAACTGATCAAAAATGTTTAGATGAAAAAGGCGGCATGTGTTGAACAAGTGTAGCAATGCATGCTGTTTTTACGTAATTTGCTTAAGGATTTCTTAAAAATTACGGAGGCAGATGTACTTTCATTTATCATCTGTGGTATACTTAACTATAGTTGTGGAGGTAAAGTATGAAACCTTTAATGAAAAAATTGGTTTTGACGATGGCTGCAGTATCCCTACTAATTCTTGGCGGATGCAGTTCCAATGATCAAAAGAATGATAAAAAAGGCAGTGATAGTGAGACAAAAAAGGAAGAAGTTAAACTTATTAAAAATGATCGATATGTTGAACCGTTAAACCCAAGCGAACAACAAATCAAAGCATTTAATTCCTTAAGTGCAGCTGTTGAGAAAAATCCAGATCATGCGATCAGTGAAGAAGAGGCCAAACAGGTTGCCGTGAATTTTGTTTATGATTTCTTCACTTTAGCAAATAAAAAGTCACGCAGTGACATTGGTGGTCTGCAATATCTGCCAAGTGACAGTATTCGTGAATACATAGAGTTTGCCGAGGCATATTATTATGGCAACTATCCTACCATCGTAAATGAATATGGAAAGGATGCGCTTCCGCAAGTAAGTGCGGTGAAGGTGGAAAGCAGCGAAGAAGCACAGTTTGTATATAATGACACAACTTGTGATGGTTTCACTTTTAAGGTAAGTGTCAGTTATGCAAAGACGGATTTAAAAGAAAGTGCTTTAAAGAAAGAAATGCGTATCAAGGTTATGAAGATCATGGATTATGATTTCAATCGTTCTTACGATTACACCAAACGAAATCTGGTTTTTGAGGGCGAAATGAAGTCGGTTTATCGAGTATTAGCAGTAGAATAGGGAGCTGAGTAATCAGTTCCTTTTTCAACCAATCATAAAAGGAAGAGGTATGTACACAATGTCATGAAAGGAGTCATTATGTCAATTGAAATTGTCTTAGAAGGTAAATTAGAAAAAGAAACACAACGTGAGCAATTTAGTGCGTTTTTAAAAAAACAATGTGAGGAAAAGAAATTAAAGTTTGAAGATTTTGATACTTTTGTGAATATTGAAGTCTGTCCACAGGGCTATATTGAATGCAGTTATGAAGGCTGTTTTATCACTCTGACGGCGCAGACAAATGTCGCCGGTCCCGGATTTCATGCTTTCGCATGCCGTTTTTTTGATGATGTAATAGCGGAAAGTGAATGGCCTTTTGAAGTGAGTGATCCCACCAAGTATTATGAACAACGCAATTTTGAAACACTGAAATATAACTATTTTTATCGCTGGCTGCAGGATATCGCAACGTATGTAGAGGAGCATGTTGCAGAATATAAAAATCTGTGCATTTGTTGGCGCAGTGATGATTATCAGCCAATGAGTAAAGCCGATAGGGTCGTTACACCTATGGGATACCTTTCTGTACATGCGTTTAAAACATTGGAAATTGAAGAACTGGCACAGCGATTCTTTGTATGGAACAATTTAGCGCGCGATGCCCAGTACTATAAAAATTGTGCAATTGCTTTATTATGGAAAGATTGTTATTATGAATACAGTGGAATGAATGAGACTACAGATAAGATTGCGCATACGATCATTGATTACTTAGAAGCTGCATATGAGGCAGATGATACGATTGGCCTTCCTTTAGATATATATGAACTATTGTGTGATTGTCTGATGCGCGAAAAGTTGATTCATCATGGTGTAGATGAGCCGATTGCGAATATCGGATATCGCCGCCATCTGGTATGGTATCCTTTTGGGAATTGGAACATACCAGTGGATGGATGCAGTGAAAATAGTTTTGATAACAGTACACAAACATTGCATTTCATGGCTCCGTATAAAACCAGTGATGAACCTTGGCGATGGCTAATCAAAGCAAATGTTTATCAATTTGAAAAGAATGTTGAGGATTATTTGGAAATGCTGAGCAATCCACAAAATGCATTAGAAAGTTTTGTGATTGAGGATGGAGATGTCAAAGGAAAGGGTATCATTGAACAGTTAGAAGAATATCTTCATATTGTTGCACAGTTTAATTGTGGCAAGGATACCTTGATCATGGAATATATCTTAAATGATGAAAAAGATATTGCGATGATGAAGGATTGGTTGCATAAGATTACCCATCGTACTTATAATGATGAAACTTTGAAAAATTGATACAGAATAATGTTTATGCAAGCAGAGATTTCTCTGCTTTTCTTTTTGGTATAGCTTGTTCTACGCTTATGTATAAAAAAAGAATGACGTGTGTCATTCTTGCATACAAACATTAATGTGGATCGTCTGCCATGCTATCCCAAACAATGTTAGGATCATCGTTAACAGCTGGTGTATCTTTATAAAGGTTTGTTAGATCAAAGTGATACTCCTTCATTTCCAATTGTTTGCTGGCGCCATCATAAGCATTCAGTAAGGCATGAACCTCATTTTTGTTAAACAGGTATACATCCTTTTTACCTTCACTTTCCGCGATACTTGCGACATAGCGTGTATCATAAACACCGTTATCACTGGAAATAGAAGAGATGGTCCAAGGTTTCATATTTTCTAATTCGCTGGAAACAAACTTAGTAATCTGATTTGCTGGCATGTCTGTAATCACGTAATTAGGCGCAATTTCCAGTAATTCATTTACATAAGTAATAGCACTAGGGGAAACAAGTTTATTGATAATAGCCTTAATGATCCGTTGTTGAGCACGTTCACGTCCTGGATTATCATAACCTAAGGTTTTACGATGGCGAGAATATGCCAAGGCTTGTTTTCCATTTAAATGTTGTTCGCCTTTTTTCAAGCAGATGAGATCATCTTTTTTGAAACTGCGGTTCTCATCTTGTTCACAGAAATCAATCTCAACATCAACATCAATACCATCTATGGTATCAACAATTTGAATCAATGAATTGAAGCTGACACGGGCATAATAATCAATAGGAATACCAAAGAACTGCTGTAAGGTTTCTACGCTGATATCGATTCCATACATTCCCGTATGGGTGAATTTGTCATTGACATTGTTGGTCGCTGTATTTGGAATAAAGCCATCTCTTGGAAGGGACACCATATCAATATGATTTGCTCGCGGATTGACGATTAAAATCAGATTGGTATCGGTACGTGTCTGCTGATCCGGAGAGCCTACATTATCCAAACCACTCAGATAAACGGTAAAGGTTTCTTTTGTAATATCCTTATGTTTCGTTTGATTGTCTGTTAATTCGCGTTCATAGGTTTCAATGATCTTTGTTTCTTCCGAGAATTTATCAATATTGGCCGCTGACATGTTGTAGAAAGTTTCACTCATGGCAATAGCAGCTACAGCATTATTTTCTAAATCTGTTATTAAAGCCGTATAATCCATTTCTTCTCTTTCTTGAAAGGAAATTTCTTTTTGCAACAATGTTTTCATATAAGTTGCATTATCCTCATCACTGCCATTTTGGAATCCGATCGTCTGATCTTTTAAATCGTCTAAGTCTTGGATATCAGCGTCTTTTTTCACAACGACGAACATTTTAGATTTTTTGGTTGTTGAGCCATCTTCATTCACAGTCGTTTTACTGATCTTATTAATGGTCGTTCGCGACTTATCCAGAAAATAACCGCATGTCCCAATACATACCGTTAAGACGATCAATACAAAACGTTTCATGACCAATCCCCATGTAGGAAGTTTCTTAAAGTTCAAAAGAAGAAGGATGAGGAAACTACATCCGACAACAACGGCAAAGATTGTTATCCATTTCATTGGTATCAGACCAAACGTATAAGCGATGTAAAAGCTGATGACACTGACAATCAGCATGATTGCCAGTAAAACGATGTCAATAATCAGACTACGTTTACGGGTATTTTTTTCTTTCTTTTCCATATTGCTTTACCTCATATAGTAATTTTACTTTATTCATTTGTAACAACCATTATTATAATATAGAAAAAGGACGGATTGAAAGCCTTTTTTATGAAGTTTTGTTAATATTCATCAAATTCTTACAAAAGTTGATGAAGAAAAGGAATGGATAGGTACGATTTTACTAAGGTGTTGGTATCTATAAGGTAGAGACAGGTAGTACGTGACTTTTTGGCGTAAGCGTGTATAATGTACATAGTTGGTGATTTAATGAAATCGATCTTAGTAGAAATAACATGTCCGACTTGTCTTTGGCATACGCACAAGTCTAGTGATACCGTAGTAATTCCGGAATTTGAACCAGATTTAAAGCAACAATTGGAACAGGAAGAATTCTATGCGTTTACCTGTCCAAGATGTGGAACACGCATATCTTTTTTTCATACTTGTATATATCCGGATAAACAACATCATTTTGTCTTATTGATGAAATCAGAAAAAGAAAAGAAAGCGGCGGATCATCACCTGTATGCAGATATGTCCGCCACGAAACGTTATATATCCGATGCTCGTGACATTGCAGAAAAGATTCATATATTGGAAGAAGGTTTCGATGATCGAGTCATCGAGATTCTGAAATTAAAAGTTTATATCTATCTGAAGAAACAACAGCGTTATCCTAATACACTTCGTTATAAAGATAGGGATAAACAAAGTGAAACGATTTGGTTTTCTTATACAGAAAATGATCAAGAAGATGTATTAGCCCTAACATGGGAATCCTATCTGCAAGTTAAGCAACGCATGCCAGAAGAAGATACCAAAAAATTTCATGAAATCAATCAGCGATGGGCGTTACAACACATTAAAAATTTTACATAAACAGACATCTGTTTTTTAATTACGCAGGTTATGAATGAATTGAGGTAAGTATGAAAGAGCAAATTGACATTATTGATATAGGCATGACATTTCAAATGAGTCTTGATGCATTTCTTGAAGAAAGTCATGTCGGCTATACTAAAAATGAACAATCCTATCAACAGGCTTTATTAAAGCTTGAAGAGAGTAAGCGTGTTCGTTCCTGGCAGAAGAAACAGCAAATAGCTTATGAAGCATTAGATATATGTGAAGACTGTATTGAGGCCTATATGATGCTTGGAACCTATGAAGAAGATCATGCAGTAAGAATACAGCGTTATAAAGAGGGAATGGAATTAGCTACTATGAATTTAGGTAAAGATTTTTTCTTACGCAAGGTAGATGATTTTTACTCTATTGAGCAGGCAAAACCTTTATTTCATATTAAGTTCACTTATGCGTGCGCACTTTATGAAGCTGGCTGTATGCGCAAAGCTCAACAACAGTTCCAGGAGATTTTAAATCTAAATCCTTCTGATGCCTTCTGTGCACATCATTATCTTTATGCGCTATCTTTGTATTTTGAAGAATATGAGAGTTGCAAAGAGCTCTTACAGAAATATGATCAGCATTCAGCAATGGATTGTTATGTACGTTTTCTATTATCATTGAAAACAGAAAATTATGCTGCGGCTAAAACAGCTATACCATATCTACAGGCTGCCAATTGTCATTTCTATAATATATTGACCTATCGCAGTATGAATACCTTGTCACAAAGCCAATCCATGACGCCGAAAAGTGAAGAAGAAGCTGCTTATATATACCGTATTTTGAACAAAGTTATTCATGTTATGGAATATTTACCAATGTTTTTAGTAAAGAGCGAATAGCTCTTTTTCTTTGTTTTTTTGAAATAATTCAGTTCAATCGCTTTTCTGTTAATTCTATTTCCAAAAAATGGAAAATACTTTATACTTATGTGAGGGGGAGTGATTATGTAGAGGAGAATTTTAGTGAGAATTAAAAACAAAAACAGAATTCGTGTCATTGGTAAATTAATAAGGATCTACCGTGAAGAAAAACGTCATAATACACAGAATGAGTATACGTTATTAAGATTTTGTGATGGTATTTGTACGATCAATACCTTAAAAAGAATTGAAAGTGGCGAATGTAGTCGTTCTGATGAAGTATATGATGAATTACTTGCTAAATTGAAGCTGCGTTTTGATTATTTCCCCGAAGTTGACACTGCTGTTGAGATGATGATGGAACCATTGTATGAGGCGATTGAATATTTTGATTTAGAGGGCATTGGCAGGATTTGTGACAAAATTCTAAATTTGCTCGAACGTGTTAGAAATTATGTATATTATTCAGAACTATATAATATATTCAAGAATTTAAGGCAATATTATATCGATGATTTAACAATATCCACAGGTATTGCTTTAAGATATGAGAGTCTATTAGGTATAATGCCTCCTATATATTCAATAATACTGAAATTTTTAATCATGACAAGAAAATCTATAGATGCTCTTGATGATCCTAACATATATAATACTGCAATAAAGAAACTTGAAATGATTAATGAGAAATGCTTGTTCTTGCAATTCTTTGTTTTAAAATATTATATAACTACAAATCAATACATATCATTAATGCAATTATTAAATAAATTAGAGATGATTTTCTTAAGTAAGGAAAATTATATACGTCTAATTGATCTTTATAATTATTATTTTAGATTGTGTCAATAGTTTTTCGCAAAATTAAAATCTTGCCGTTTGGCAGCCGGTAGTCAGCCGGCTATGATATCAGACAGCTGATCCTCTTCTGGATTGAAAAGATGATCCATATTCATGTAACGTCTGGCTCCCCAGCTTGTTGCTGCTACATGACGCAGTCTGGCACATACGAGCATCAAGGCGCTCTGCCCGTCAGGAAAAGCGCCGATCGCTTTTGTACGGCGTTTAATCTCACGGTTGAGACGCTCAATCGCGTTATTGGTCCGGAGCCGGGTCCAATGCTGCGTAGGAAAATCCATATAGGTCAAGGTTTCCTCGATTCCGTCCTCCACCTTTTTGGCAGCTTTGGCAAGCTTCATAGACCGGAGTTTTTCCGATACCTGGAGCGCTTTTTCACGAGCAGCATCCTTGCTCTCCTGTGCATGGATCGCCTTGAGCATAAGCGCTACCGTTTTCATCTTGTTACGGGGCGTAACAGAAAATATATTTCTGTAAAAATGAACTGTACAACGCTGATATCTGGCATCCGGAAAGACTTCTGGAATCGTTTCAAGCATGCCGAGGTTCTTGTCTCCAATGATCAATCGAACACCAGTAAGCCCGCGTTCCTTCAGCCATACGAAGAAAGAACGCCAGCTTTCACGATCTTCCTTCATCCCTTCAGCGGCACCAAGGATCTCCCGGCAGCCATCCTGGCTGACGCCAATGGCAACAAGAACAGAAACATTCTGGATTTCGCCGCCCCAGCTGCGTTTCAGGTAAACGCCATCTACGTAAACATAAGGATAGCTTCCAGAAAGCGGACGGGTACGCCAGGTTTCGATATGTTCATAAGCCTTTTTGTTCAGGTTACTGATGGTTCCAGGAGATACTTTTGTTCCCCATAAAGCCTCGGTGATATCCTCAACGCGGCGTACAGAAACACCGGCCAGATACATCTCAATCAGAGCTTCTTCCACGGAAGATTCTCTGCGGCGATATCTTTCAATAATGGCCGTCTCGAAAGGAATGCCCTTGAGTTTTGGAACTTTCAGCTCCACTTCGCCTGCAGCTGTATGGAGATTCCGTTTATAATGGCCGGAACGATATCCCTGGCGATCAGAAGAACGCTCATACTTTTCAGCGTTAACTAATTCGTCGGCTTCCTTATCAAGCAGGGCATTTAAAGTCTCTTCAACACTGCTGCGGACAAGATCCTTTAAATCGTGCTTTATTAAGTCCTCATTTAGCTGTATAATCTTATCAGACATGGTTTTATAGCCTCCTTTGATAGATTTGGTTGTGGTGACTTAATTTTACCAAACGGCTATAGACCATGTCTATTTTTATGAAATTAATTTTGCGAAATTAATTATACGTCATCACGGTTTTTGCCATATTTTGTATTTAATTAACTTTTTTTGAAATAAATGGCAACTTTTACCAAAAATATTGTTTTACATAAAGATTTAGGATAAAATAAAAGTGCAAGAACGGGGTGAGTTCTTGCAATGGGGGATCCGGGGGAAGCCCAATGGGTGGAAAAGGATCATGTTCAGACGTTGAAGTATTGCACTCCCATGCAGTATTTGAATGTGCGTCGCCGATATCTCAGACGTATTCTGGACATTTCAGCCTTTGTTCTCTAAATTCTTGCACGCACAGGATAAAGGCGTTCCTAAATGTAACCTGTCCCCAGGTTACTTTTTTTATATATTGAGGCAGCAATGCCTTTTTTTTATTATGATTACGTATAAGCAATTGTGGTTTTAACAATAAGGTGTTTGCCAATCTCAGTAATCGTTTTTTACCAAAAAAAAGATCCCGATATTTCGGAATCTACTATGTTTATTGGTGGAGCTTATCGGGATCGAACCGATGACCCCCTGCGTGCAAGGCAGGTGCTCTCCCAGCTGAGCTAAAACCCCATTTCTTGAGTGCTTACATAATATATCATGCAGGGGGTCATCTTGTCAATAATAAAGAATGAAAAAATTGACAATAAACGACTTTAACGAAAAAGTATAATTTAACTATGCGATCATTTCTTATTCAATAAAGAAAAGCTATTGTCTATGGTATAGTTGTAATATTTCAATAAATCCATTACAATAAGAAACTAAATAGGGGTGATAGTATTGAAAGAAATTGTGAAAGAAGCTATAAAATTAAGCTTTCCGGTTATGATTGGGTATGTCTTTTTAGGTATGGCATTTGGCATCTTATGTGAACAACAAGGATATTCTGCGCTGTGGGCCTTTTTCATGAGTTTTTTTGTTTATGCAGGCAGTATGCAGTTCGTTATGTTAACTTTTTTTCATTCTGGTTTTCATTTGCTAGAGGCGGCAATAGTTACACTTACAGTAAATGCCAGACAATTGTTTTATGGATTATCTTTTTTAGATGTGTTTAGCAGAATGGGAAAAAAGAAGTGGTATATGATATTCTCTTTAACAGATGAAACCTATTCTTTATTATGTGCCATTCCTGATCAAAAAGCGGAACATGGGAAGAAGTTGATGTTTTTCATTTCTCTCTTTGATCAATGCTACTGGGTCATAGGATCAGTGATTGGTGCCGTTTTAGGAAGTCTGTTAAATTTTGATACAACCGGAATTGACTTTGCTATGACAGCTTTATTTACTGTCATCTTTGTAGAACAATGGCTGCATACTGTCAATCATCTGCCTGCTTATATTGCGGCTTTCGCCATTCTTATAAGTATTGTTGTCTTTGGCTTTGATAACTTTTTATTACCGGCATTATTGCTTCTGGTTATCTTCTTGCTGATCTTTGAGAAAAATGTTGAACGAAGAAAGGAAGAACGATCATGATAACGACACAGGCATCGTTGAGCATTATTTTAGTTGTAGCTTTTTGTACTTTCCTAACCAGAGCGATACCATTTCTCATCTTTAAAAACCCGGATAAACTTCCTAAAAGAATCCTATATCTTGGCAAAGTATTACCGATGGCAATCATGCTTTGTCTTATCATATATTGTGTCCGCCATACAGCCTTTATGTCATATCCCTATGGAATTCCAGAGTTTCTGGGAATTGGATGTGTTGTCTTATTGCATATATGGAAACGTAATAATATGATCAGTATCATTGGCGGCACGTTTGTTTATATGATGCTGATTCAAGTTGTTTTTGCCTAAACATATGTTTATGATGAAGGCAGCAAAGAGGAGCTTATGCCATCTGCATAGAGTAAAAAGTCATTATCTTTTAGACGTTAATGTAAAAGCGTTTTAGGATAGTGCTTTTTTTTATTGTGTCTTTGATACAAGGACAAGCATCGCCGGATTGTTTATGTTAAGAAAACTATTTCAGAAAATTTATAAGCTTTTTACATTATCACTTTCATTTCATTTCATATGTGCTATAATTATCATCACATACATAAAGTAAAAAGAAAGGAAGGTGCCGAATTATGGCCGAAAAAAGAATTTACAACTTCTCAGCTGGACCATCCATGCTGCCACTGGAGGTATTGAAAAAAGCACAATCGCAGATGCTGAATTATGAGGGCAGTGGAATGTCGGTCATGGAGATGAGTCATCGTTCCAAGGCATATGATGCCATTATTAAAAAGACAGAGGAAAGACTTAGAACCATTCTGGCAATTCCTAATAACTATAAAGTATTATTTCTGCAGGGAGGGGCAACTTCACAGTTTTCAATGGTGCCTTTAAATCTGCTGCAAAAAGGGAAAGCAGATTACATCGTCACCGGATATTTTGCCAATAAAGCATATGCCGAAGCGAAGAAATATGGGGATATTGCTTTGGCAGGAACAAGTAAGGATAAAGATTTTACGTATATTCCAAAACAGCAGGAGCTGGCATTAAACAAGGATGCGGATTATGTTTATTTGTGCGCCAATAACACGATCTATGGTACAGAGTGGAAATATGTACCGGATACAAAGGGAGTGCCTATCGTTGCGGATATGTCCAGCAATATCTTATCAAAACCGATTCGGGTAGAGGATTATGGCATCATCTTTGCCGGAGCACAGAAAAACATGGGCTGCGCCGGTTTGACTGTTGCCATTGTACGTGAGGATCTGATTGGCCATGCGAAGGAATTTACACCTGTTATGATGGATTATGCACCACTTGCCGAAAAAGATTCTATGTACAACACACCACCAACGTATGCCATCTATATTTTAGGCTTAGTATTGGAATGGATCGAAGAGATGGGTGGCTTAGCTGTCATGGCAAAGCGTAATGAAGAAAAAGCGAAGCTGTTATATACGTATTTAGATACAAGCGATTTCTATCAGACACAGGTAAATCCAAGTGATCGTTCTTTGATGAATGTGACTTTCCGTTCTCCGAATGCAGAATTGGATGCACTGTTTGCGAAGGAAAGTGCGGCAGCCGGTATGAGCAACCTGAAAGGCCATCGTGCAGTAGGTGGTATGCGGGCATCCATTTATAATGCCATGCCTATGGAAGGTGTAGAAACACTGATTGCCTTCATGAAGAAATTTGAAGAAGAAAATAAGTGAGGGAAAACCATATGAAAGTAAAATTATTTAATAAGATAGCAGAAGCAGGAATTCAACAGTTTGATGAAACCAAATATAGCTTTAGCGAAGACTTTGATGACTATGATGCCATCATGGTGCGTAGCGCGAAGCTGCATGATGTAGCATTTCCAGCTTCTTTGAAATGTATTGCGAGAGCCGGTGCCGGCGTCAATAATATTCCATTGGATAAGTGCAGTGAGCAAGGTATTGTTGTCTTCAATACACCGGGAGCAAATGCCAATGCGGTTAAAGAATTGGTGATTGCGGCGCTGATCTTAAGTGGCCGTAAAATTGCTCAAGGTGTGAACTGGGTGAAATCACTGGAAGGTGAAGATATTTCCAAGGCGGTTGAAAAAGGTAAGAGCCAATTTGTCGGTCCGGAGATTGCCGGAAAAAAGTTGGGCGTCATTGGTTTAGGTGCCATCGGTGTACAAGTGGCAAATGCAGCGGCGGCCATGGATATGGAAGTGTATGGGTATGACCCTTATATTTCCGTACAGGCGGCATGGACCTTAAAGTCCCGCATTCATCATGCAAAGGATCTAAAAACGATCTTTGAGGAATGTGATTATATCACCGTGCATGTACCCTACATGGAAGCTACGAAAAACATTGTCAGTGCGGAAGGCATTGCCATGATGAAGGATGGCGTACGTGTCTTAAACTTCGCTCGTGGTGGTCTTGTTGATGATGAAGCAATGGTAAAAGCCTTACAGGCAGGTAAGATTGGCAGCTATGTTACCGATTTTCCTACCAATGCGCTGATGCAGTTTGATAATGTTATCGGAGTTCCTCACTTAGGTGCTTCAACACCGGAAAGTGAAGAAAATTGTGCGGTGATGGCAGCTAAGGAGATCATGGATTATCTGGAAAATGGCAATATTACGCACTCTGTGAATTTACCGGATATGCAAATCACACAGGAAACCAAGTATCGTATCTGTATCATTAATAAAAATATTCCGGATATGATCAGCAGCGTATCCACAGCGCTAGGTAATCATGGTATCAATATTGAAAACATGGCTAGTAAAGGTAAGAAAGATTATGCGTATACCATTTTAGAAACCAATGATGAAGTAAGTGAAGAATTGGTGCAGCGCTTACAGGAACGTGAAGGTATTGTCATGGCACGTTTGATTGTAAAATAAAGAAGGATAAAGAAAGTAACATGTGATATGATCACTTCTTTCGTAGACAACGTAAATAAATAAAACGTTGTTTACAAAAGGAGTGATCTTTTTGTATAGGAATCTCCTTATAAAAAAATGTATCTGGAATTCTGGATACCATATTCAAGGTTATTGTATGTGAATAAAGGTACATACGATAGGATCATCAAAAATGTGAAAAAGAATATAGGGCTAGTCAGTCTTTTGAACACTTTGCCATAGCGAGCAATACCATGATCATGAGCAATTTGGTTACTAAGATTTTCTTCATGCTTTTGCCGAAATATGCTATAATTGGCAGTACCTGCTGGCTGGATGAGGTAAGATATTATCCAAAACCATGCAAGCTAATGAGTGTAAAAGAGAGGATGAGGCTGTGTGCATTCCTTGATCATTGCAGAGAAACCGGAATTAGGAAGAGCAATCGCAAAGGCCATTGATGGACCAAGTAAAGAAGTGCGAGGAGTCATCGTCAAAAAGAATGTGACGATTACTTGGGCATATGGTCATTTATTGCGTCTTTGTGAACCAGATGAGTATGATGCAAAATATAAAAAATGGCGTAAAGAAGATCTGCCGATTTGTTTTGAAAACTGGAAGCTAGTTCCTGATGGCAATAAGAAAGAGCGCGTCATGCAGATCATGGCATTGATAGAGCAATGTGATCAAATCATTCATGCAGGTGACCCGGATGATGAAGGACAATTTCTAATCGATGAAATTTTACAATATGCGCAAAATACGAAGCCTGTTAAGCGGGTATATATCAATGATAATACTCCGGCGAATATAAAAAAAGCCTTTCATGAGCTTATTGATAATGATGAAAAGCTCATAGCTATAGGGCGTAGTGCCTATGCCAGAGCAGTGGCGGATTATGTGGTGGGCATTAATTATTCGCGTTTATATTCCTTAGCATTAAGACGCAGTGGGATGAGTGTGGGACGTGTGCAAAGTCCTACCCTTGGATTGATTGTGACAAGGGATGAGCAAATTGATAACCATGTAAAACAAAAGTATTATGAGTGGCATGTCGATGGTGCACTATTACATGAAGATGTTCTTATTCCTTTTGTTTTTAAACCGAAATCTGATTTGTTGGATGATGGAAAACATATCTTGCATAAAGAGATATTGGAAGAAATTGCACAACAGGTTCATCAACAGGATGTACAAAAAGTAAAAGTTGAGGAAAAAGAAATAGAAGTGCGGCCGCCATTACCTTTTAATCTAGCCAAATTGCAAGCACATATGAATACCAAATATGGTTTTACATTGGCAAAGACAGATCAGATTACACAAACGCTGCGAGATAAATATCAGGCAATCACGTATAACCGCAGTGATTCGCAGTATTTAAAGGAAGAACATTTTACAGAGGCTGATAAAGTATTGCCACATGTTATGGCAAAATTGCAGGAAAGCTATCCGGTAGATTATCAAATTCATTCTGAATGCTTTAATGATAAATATGTTACGGCACATCATGCTATCATTCCTACCATGAGTGATTTCCCTATCCAAGCACTATTGCCTGATGAACGGAAAGTGTATGAAGAAATATGCCGTTATTACATCATGCAATTTTTACCACCAATTAAAAAACGACAAGTGATTGCCAGTATCAAAAGCGAACAAGGGGAATTAAGAGCAGTCAGTACCTTTATCTTAGATGAAGGCTATAAACAGTTCTTTCAACCAGAAAAAGAAGATGATGGCGATCATGAAGAAACAGACAGTGGCAAGTTTACTTTACCAAAAGGGAATTATGAGGCAGTCTTACAAGAGGATGTCTTTGTGGAAAAAGAAACAAATCCACCAAAACGTTATACTCAAGCAACGTTGATCAAAGACATGACAAGCATCGCAAAGTATGTGAAGGATAAAGAAATTAAGGATATTCTAAAGAAAAAGGATAAAGGGAAAAAAGGCGAAAACGGTTCAATCGGTACGAGTGCTACGCGTTCACAAATTGTGGAAACCTTGTTGAAACGAGGATATGTCGTCATGAAGGGAAAACAAATCTTATCCACACAGCTAGGAAAGGATTTTTATCACCTATTGCCTGACGAAATTAAAACCGCTGATTTAACTGCCAAATGGTGGGTCATTCAAGAAGATATCAAGGAAGGGAAAGCAGATGTGAAAACGCTGGTAGACAGTGTGCTGGAAGCTTTTATCCCCCATCTAAAAGAGGATCTTTCTCATGTAAAGGTGGAGAGTGTGCCTATTGATGACAAACGTGAAGCCGTTGGCATTTGTCCAGTATGCGGAAATAAAATCGTGGAAAATACGAAAGGCTTTGGCTGTGTCAATTATCGCAATGGCTGTAAATTCGCACTTTGGAAAGAGGATCGATTCTTACAGGGGATTGGAAAAACCATGAACAAGGCGATGGCAGAAAAGTTATTAAAAGATAAGTATTGTCTGGTAAAGGTGATGCAAGAAGAAACAGAAAGTATCAAAATCTTGCAATTAGGTATTCGCAATGGCAGAGCTGTATATCGTCTGTTGGATTATCAAAAAACTCAATAGTAGAAAAACCAAAAGAAACTTTCAGAAAAACGAGATCATACGGTTTAAACATAAAAAAATCCTTCCATATATCCGATAAGGATGGGAAGGATTTTTCTTATGCACATACGTGCGAACAGTCAGTTAGAATACTACTGCTCTTCGTAGTAGCATCCTTCTTCCTGAGAAGGAGGAAAACGTCTGTCCTTTTCAACGTCGATATCACGGTACATTTCGTTGCCATTTGCATCATAGCAAGCATATTTACCAGTTTTTTCGCAGTTCATTCCAGGACGGTATTTCTTTCGTGCCATTTCTAACACCTCCTGCTTGTAGTATGGGATGTTCCTAAAAAGTTATACGAAAACATTGTTTTTTTCGTAAAACTTGATACAATAAAACTGCAAGATGGAGGATGATTATGAAGATACTCGCTAGTGATTATGATGGAACATTGCGTACAGAAGAGCTGGTCGCAGAAAAGGATATTGAGGCAATTGCACGTTTTCGCAAGGCCGGTAATCTGTTTGGTATCGTTACCGGACGCAGCATGGAGTCTTTACAAAAGGAGATCGAGCGTAATGGATTTACCTATGATTTTATCATAACCAACAATGGCGGTGTCATATATGATGGGGATGGTAATTTGTTGGAATGTATGTTTATGGAATATAATCATGCATTGGACATCATCAGTTATATTAAGACTTTAGATTGTGTCTCTTATGTTATTAATGATGGATATCATCGATATAAATTCAGTGTAGATAAAAATCAGATTGATCATAAATATGGAAATATGCCGGATGCTTCTGATGCGGAAGAAACTATTTTAGACCGCGGTAAGATTGCGCAGCTGGTCGTATCTTTGAACGATACGATTCTGGCAGAGGAAATCGCGCATTACATTAATGCGAATTTTAAAGGCTATGCGACAGCTTTTATTAATGTGAATTGTGTAGACATTGTTCCTCATGGGGTATCCAAAGCTGAGGGGTTATATTATATCGAAGATCATTTCGGGTTGGATCATGATGCCATATATGCAATCGGAGACTCCTTTAACGATTTGCCGATGCTGGAAGAATTTCATGGCAGTACATTGTCACATGCCCGCAGTGTAATCAAAGAACAAATTGGTGTAGTGTATGATAGTGTTGCGGATTGTATTAATGAAATAATGAAAGAGATGTAGTTTGATAGGATCCCTCTAAAGTAGACAACGGAAATAAATAAACGTTGTTTATGAAAGGTGGGATCTTTTTTTATTTCAGGAAAGGAGCAGGGTTTGCTTCTGGTAAAATCTGTTTACAAAACGAAAAAAGATAGAAGTGTGGGGCAAAATCTTGACGCTTTTTGTATGGGAGTGTTTGATTCTATGCTATAATAATACATACGAGAGGAGTGTTTTTCTCATGAGCTATTTCACACTGAATAATCTATGGGTATTGATCAGACAATTGGCTGATATTGCCTGCGTCTGGGCATTGGTATACTATTGTTTGAAAATCGTTAAGAATAATTCTAGAACCATTCAGATCTTTAAAGGTATTCTATTGGTTATCATTGTTAAGGCCATTGCCACTTATCTGGAATTAAATACGATAGCAGCTATGACAACATCCATCATGAATTGGGGAGTGCCTGCAATTATCATCATCTTCCAACCGGAGATTCGTAGTATTCTGGAGAAAATTGGTAAGACCAGCGTCTTTTCACGTATCTCCACGTTGACAGTGAATGAACGTGAAAATTTAGTGGATGAGCTAGTTAAAGCATGTGCGGAGATGTCTAAGACAAAGACCGGCGCTTTAATTTCGATAGAACAAGGACATTCGTTAAGTGATTTCATTAAAACCGGAACACCGATGAATTCCGTCGTGTCCAGTGAGTTATTATGCTCCATCTTTCAATATGGAACGCCGCTGCATGATGGTGCCGTCATTATCCAAGGGGTAAAGATTGCCTGTGCTGCTGCCTATTTCCCACCGACTTCCAGAGAACTGCCTACCAGTTATGGAGCACGTCATCGCGCTGCTGTTGGTATTAGTGAAATTACCGATTCCATCACGATCATCGTCAGTGAAGAGACCGGGAATATTTCGATTGCCCAAGAAGGAAAACTTACGGTGTATTCGGAAGCAAGTTTGCGGGAATTCTTGATGAATATCTTAGGCACACAAAGCAATGTGAAGGAAAAAGAAGAAAGCAGTGTGAAAAAGAAAGAAAGCAAACCGGACAACAAGCTGCCTGCCGGTAAGAAACAAGGGTTTTTTGCACATTATTTCAAAGGAAAGAATCGACGGGCAAAAAACAATGTTGAAACAGCTAATAAATATACGAAGAAAAAGAAGGATAAACAAGCACCGGTTCATGAACAGGATGTGGTGATCGTAGAAAACAGTAAGGAAAAGATTGAAATAGAAGATCTTGCTGTAAAACAGGATGCACCATTAGATCAACTATTTGAAACAATTGTTGATACGGATACCGTGACGGATAAAAAAGACATGGAAGAGGAAACCAAAGAGGTTATTGATAAGACATCTATGATGGAAGAGACTTTGATGGAACCGGTAAAGAAAAAGCGTAAACGTCGTACCAAGGCGCAAATAGAAGCGGATAAAGCAAAAGAAAATCGTAAGAAAGAGGAAAGTCAAGATAATAAGAAGCAGAAGAAAGAAACAAAGAAAAAGAAAGAAGATTTGAAGCTGTCACATGATGATACAGAAAACCATAGTAAAGTAAATCCATTAAGTAGTATGGGTATGGCCGATGATCTTTTTAATGATGTCATTGAACCTGAGGCAATCGTATTGCATTATGAAAAAGCAGATGAAGAAGATGATTCCTCCTTACAGAATGATGATGAAAGGAGTGATTCTTAATGGCAAAGAAGAAAAAAAGAACACAGCTAAGCTCAGAAGGAAAGACAGAGTTAGCCAAGGCGATTGCTGAAAAGTCCCAAACTTTTGCGAAAACATATGCCAATGTGGAAATTCGTTTAAGCCGTGTCTTTCGCTGGATTAGCGGTTGGGTAGATAAATTATTATTTAATCAGAAGCATGGCAAGATTGTTGCTTTAATGGTTGCTGTTTTGTTTTATTTCGGGATGAGTTCTGATAATAGTGGATTGTTTGAAAATATGAAGAGTGCGGAAACCTTAGGAGAGTATAAGGTAAGTGCGGTCGTATCCAATCAAGCTTATGAAGTCACTGGTTTGGATGAGATGGTAAAGGTGCGTATCATTGGGGATATCAGTGATATCAAAAGTGTGAAACAACAGAAAAATTTCCGTGTCGTTGCGAATTTGACGGATCTTACGGAAGGAACACATGAAGTAAAATATACGACAGAGGGTGCACCAAGTCGTGTTGAAGTAGTATTGGAACCGAGCAATGGCATCGTGACCATCAAGAAAAAATCAATTCGCAGTTTTACGTTAGGATATGATTTTGTGAATCGTTCGAATATGGACAGTATCTACGATTTAGGCGAACCAGAATTAGAGCAGGGCGAAGTTCATGTTCGGGCATCTGCGGAAACTTTAGATTCGATTGCTTATGTCAAAGCTTTGATTGATGTTAAGAAAAATTACACAAGTGATTTTACGACCGAAGCGACGATAGCTGCATATGATGATAAAGGAAATAAGATGGATGTAGATATTATTCCGGATAAGATGAATGCGCATGTCAAAGTCAGCAAGCCCAATAAGCGCGTAAGCTTAAGCATTGTGCCAAATGGTGTAATACCGGCAAATAAAGCGATTGAATCGTATAAATTAAATCATGATAAGGTTACAGTATACGCAAAACAAAGTGTATTGGATCAGATTGAAGTATTACCGATCACGATACCGGCATCTACACTGACCAGCAATCGTGACTTCCCGATGCCGATCGTTCCTCCTAATGGAGTGACAAAAATCAGTGAAAGCGTTGTAAATATATCTGTGAAATTGGCAGATAAAAAAGAACGTGTCATGAATAAAGTACCAATCAAAATCGAAAATGGCATGGATGGTTTTACCTTTGCGTTGGCAAATGGTACACAGCAAAATGCAAGTGTGACTATTTCCGGGGCAAAAAAGGTCATTGATAAAGTTAAGATCGAGGATCTGCATGTTTATGTAGATGTCAGTAAGATTGATAAGGCAGGTACGTATGAGCAACCACTTATTGTAGAAGGCAAAAACAAACTGGCGACGTATGCAGTGAAAAATGCGACAGTAACAATTGCGGTGAAAGAAAAGTAAAAGGAAGGAATGACATTATGGGAAAATATTTTGGAACCGATGGTGCACGTGGACGCGCCAATGATACACTCACTTTGGATATGGCAGTGCGCATCGGACAGTATCTGGGATGGTATTATGGAAAAAAGCGCCATGCAAAAATCTTGATTGGGAAAGATACACGCCTTAGCAGTGATATGTTTGAAATGGGATTAGCAGCTGGTGCAACTTCCACAGGAGCAAACGTATATCTATTAGGGGTATGTCCTACCCCTTCCGTTTCGTATTTGGTACAAAAGGAGCATTTTGATTGTGGTATCATGGTCAGTGCTTCCCATAACCCTTATCATGATAATGGGATCAAGCTCTTTAACCACGAAGGGTGCAAAATGAATCCAGAAATCGAAGTAGAAGTCGAACGTTATATCGATGGTGAAATCATGATTGACTTGGCGCATGAAGATAAAATAGGAAAAGTTTTGGAATGGGATGAAGGATTAGAATTATATGAATCTCATTTAAAAGATATCGTACCTTTAGATTTGAACGGCATGCGCATTGCCTTGGATCTGGCAAATGGTTCAGCAACTAGCTGTGCAGCAGAAACATTAACCGCATTAGGCGCTACGGTAGAGGTTATTCATTCAGCTCCTAATGGTGTGAATATCAATACCAAATGTGGTTCTACACATCCGGAAGAATTACAGCAGATGATGAAGGATGGCGATTACCATGTGGGATTTGCCTTTGATGGAGATGCCGATCGTTTGATTGCGGTAAATGAGGATGGCGAACTTATCAACGGTGATTATACGATGTATATCTGTGGCTGTTATATGCATGAAAAAGGGCAGTTACATGAGGATGTCGTAGTTACTACGGTTATGAGCAATCTTGGTTTATATCATGCGTTTGATAAAAAGGGCATTCGTTATGAACAAACGGCAGTCGGTGATAAATATGTGTTTGAATGCATGCGGGAACATGACTATTCAATCGGTGGTGAACAAAGTGGACATATCATTTTCTATGAACATGAAAACACCGGAGATGGTTTGTTTACCGCATTAAAGCTGCTGGAAGTAATGAAGGCAACAGGAAAGTCATTAAAACAGCTGAGCGAAGGGTTGTTTATATATCCGCAATTATTGATTAATACGGTGGTAAAGAATAAACAGGCTGCTTTAGAAGATAAAGAATTGCAGGCACAAGTAGATGCTGTTGCCCAGGAATTAGGCGATAATGGCAGAATTTTGGTAAGACCAAGTGGAACAGAGCCATTGATTCGTGTTATGGTAGAAGCTGAAACAGATGAACTTTGTGCATCTTATGTAAATCGTGTGATTGATTTTATCAAAGAAAAACAATTATAAGAATACTTCGGGGTGTTAAAAAAAGCACCCTTTTTATATTTGTAATGTGTTTGTGATAGTATGTTTGAAATTCATTTATTGTAAGCTTGATTAGCATCTAGCAAAGCAAGATTTGTCCATGATAACAATTTTATGCGATTACCAAAATTTTCCAATTTAGATTGACGAATGCCCAAAAATACGTTATAAATAAAAAGAAGAAAGATTATATTTCTGGAAATTAAAAGTAACTTCATTCGTACAAAAAGGTATGCTTTTATAAATATACACCAAGATTGCGTATTTTGGTGTTTTTTTTTGTTTTTTTCTGTATTTTCATACGAAATAACTTGTTATTCTATAGTTTTTTGAACATACAAAATCGTATACGATATCGTATACGATTTTGTATATATTCTTTAATGTAATGGCACAAAAAGGTTTACTTCATCGTTTGTAAAACGTGAGAAAGGAGACGCTTTATGAGTAAGAATATTAAAAAATTGCTATTAGGTTTTTGTTCTTTTCTATTATTAGCAGATGTCTGTGCGATGACTCATTTTACAAAAGTTGATGTACTTTATGCCAGTGAGACAGAAGATGTTAACACCACGACCTCTATGATCTATCAATGGAGTTGGCCAAAGGATGTAAATATCGTTAAAACGGAAAAGCAAGATTGGGAATTGCCTGTGTCAGGGGCAAGTCAAAAGAATCCGATATCACACCGTCAGTTACTGACGTTGCTGCCTTCTGAAATTCTTGTACATGAGAATGGTGGACAAAAACCACTTAAAATAGCATGGGATGTAACCGAGATACCAGAACCTATCTGGACAGGAAACTATGTTATTTCAGCGACGATTGTTGATCCAACGTATCATTTATCAGAAGAAGCCGCAGAATTGTCCTGTACTGTTTGTTTTCAAGAAACCGACATCGCGTTGCAATCGCTGGCAGATCATACGATTAAGGGAATTAGCCCATCAAGTACAAAAATTGATCTGTTTGATTATTGGATAACGAATGAAAATGATCCCGATAATATATTTAAAGAGGAATATCGTTTATATGGCATCAATGGCTTTAAAGGTGTAGATGTTGGTGTTCGTCATGGATTGCTATTTGGAATCGGCTCGAATTATGGTTGGGCAAATACAACGGATAGTTCCTCTACCCCGAAACAAGGAATTGTTGAAAATGTCTTATATAAAAATGGGAATACCAATAAGGATGGATACCCTAGATTAAAAAGTTCTAGCTTAAGTGGTGACAAGGATAGCACAAATAGTAATATTTTTGTACAAGACTTTGATATACTTGATTATTTATTTGACCCTGCCAATCTAAATAATAATATTTTTACAGGTGGAAAAAAATCATATGAAAATGTGAAAGGATTATTGCAAATCGATAAAGATGGTTATTATTCATACAATAGTGATGAAAACTTTGCCGAGCTTAATAAACAACAAAAAACCTTTACGTTATATGATACGCCAGCTATGAAAGAGAATAAAGGCTTATCAGGTGGGCAATTTTTTCCACTCAATAGTGCATCGGATATGTTTCAAGAAACGAATGGGAAACTATCTTCAAAAATCTTATCTGAAGTAGATGCAAAACTAAATCATTATTTTGGGCTTACCATGACGACATCCTTTGTGCAACAAAAAGGAGGTACAAACAGAGGGAAACCTGTGACATATAGCTTTATGGGAGATGATGATGTATGGGTGTTTATCGATGGTGTACTTGTTGGGGATGTTGGTGGCTGTCATGCGGCAACGAATTTAGATATTAATTTCCAAACAGGTGAGGTTAGAGTCTATGGAAATATAGGTACCAATTTTGATAAAAGAACAACAATCAAAGCAGCTTTTGAAGCAGCAGGAAAAGCAACCACTACCGGCTTTAGTGGCAATACATTTGCGGATGATACCATACATACTTTGAAATTTTTCTACTTAGAAAGAGGACATGCACAAGCAAATTTACGTTTACGATATAATTTAATACCTAAAACAGAAACTTCTCTTATAAAAACGGACGAAAATGGCAAAGCGTTAGAAAATGCTACTTTCTCCTTGTATCAAGCAGATGCTTCCTATCAGACATTAAATGAAGTCAGCAAAATTATTACAGATAAAAATGGATATGCGGCATTTATGGATGATGAAGGCAATCCAATCACATTAGAAAGCTTAAAAAACATTAGCAATTACTTTGTCTTAAAAGAGTCAGGAACGCCGCAAGGATATCGCCAAACGAAGGATATACAATTGCAATTCGTAAAAGCCGGCAGTAACTATGCATTAAAGGTGAACAATCAATGGAATAGTGGTGCATTTGCAAGAACAAACATAGCTCCTACTTTTAATTTGAAGACGATAAAGAAGATAGATGGCAGTTCCTTGAATTATGATAGTACGTATATAACATTATCTTCCGGTATCATATTTGCTGTCGTTATGAAAAACGATAATGGTGTGTGGAAACCGGTGTATGGAAACGATGCGGATGGATGGAAAGTAGCAAAAGATGGTAGTTTTACTTCCTTAAAAACAGCTATCCGTAAAAATCCTAATGTGCTAGTTGAAAAAGGAATGACAGGGGAAAATAGAAAAAATATTCCGCTGCCGGGAAATATCAATGCGTATGATTTTGCCGGTGGTTCCGATTTTAAAATTGCATATTATTATAGTATGGAAAGTAGTGTTGATGAAATAAATTATACATATGAAATAGATGAATTAGATGTGGCGACCGGTTATTCTTATACATATGGAGCTACACTCCAGATTACTGATGTTGCGGATACCCTACTTGTTCAAAAACTTGATGCTGCTCAAGAGCCATTGACGGGAGCAGAATTTGCGATGTATGAAGAAAGTGGTCTAAACGTTAAGGAAGATGGAACCTATACGATCAATAGTGGAGCGAAAGTTTTGCAAACAGTCACCACGAAAAATCTTACAGAAGCATTGGATGGTGTGACATTACGCGGAGGTGCGAAGTTTGCCGTTTCTGCGGGAACATATTATATCATCGAAACCAAAGCACCGGCTGGCTATGTAAAAAATGATCTCGCCGTGAAGGTGGTTGTCGATACGAATGGAGTATCGGTAAATGCGAATAGAGAAAACGATGGGATCTATGTGAAAAAAGGTATCGATTCTTTGTATAGCAGCATGCTGCAATATGCCGATGCAGATGGTATCGATGCTACTTTGCATGGTCTAAAGATGCAATTAGAAACAACCGATAATTTAGATGGCACATGGAACAAACAACCCGATAGTACGCATTTGCAATATACAGCAACTGGTTATGATAGCATCACAGGAAAAGCGTATCTAGGAACAGATGTGGGATGGAGCCGTTTAAATCTGCAGCAATGTTTGGAACATGACAGCGCCTCGGTAAATGCAAACAAACAAAAATTAGATAGCACAAATGTTGCAGGTTCATTTAAAGATCAGACAATTGTGCAGGTTACCAATCAGAAAGTATCTTCACTTGAAATTAAAAAACAAGTGGATGGCGAAGCGACGTCAAGTGCCTTTACATTTAAGATCAAACTCACAGAGCCTAAAGCACAAAGCTATACAGCTGAAATTTATAATGCTTCTGGAAATCTAATTCAGACAATGACAATCGACAAAGAAGCAACTTTCTCTTTAAAGGATAAAGAAACATTGCGAATACCTACTATGAACTATCAGACAAGCTATGAGATTGCCGAAATCAATATTCCTGCTTCTTATGACGTATCAGTGCAAGTAAATCAAGGCGAAGTTAAAAAACAGACGTCAATCAACGGAACGATTGCGTATGGAGAAAATTTAGTTGTTTTTACAAATACGGTTCATAGTAAAGCAGACTTTCGGTTTATAAAAACGACAAATAAGCAAGTGCCATTAGCAGGAGCAGGTTTTGTACTTTATGAATTGAATTGCACAGAGGATACACATGATCATGCGAATGAAAAGATATCGGTTGATCAATATGGACAGCTAAAAGATACTACCGAAAAATGCTGGAAGAAGTTTGCCGATACGAATTCGGTTGCCGCAACGGGAGAAGTGCTATTTCATGACTTAAACACGCAAATGGAATATCGATTGATAGAGTATAAAGCTCCTAGCGGCTATTTACAACCGGATGGGCAATGGAAATTATCCTATGATACACAAACAAAGAAATTTATCGTGAACGGAATTGTTGGTTCAGTGACAGGTACTCCTGCCTTTGAAAAAATAAATATGTCTTCAGCAGACTATCGTTTGCCGAATTATCAGCCTAATGATTTGCCTTCCACAGGGCATGGCGGAAATACAATCGCTTATGTAATAGGAGGTATTCTTCTAATGCTTGGAGGTTTTGGGATGTACCGTTATCGAACCAGAAGGGAGGGAGGCTAAAAACATATTTATGTTTTAGATCATACAAATTATTCAGAAAGGAAAGGTAAGGAATGATGAAAACGAAATTTACAAAAATGATGGCAATATTTGTTATGTTACTCATGATTGTGCCAATTGGCTACGGTAATGTAAAAGCTGCTATTACGCCATCTTCAACTGCTATGATTACTGTTTCAGGTATAAAAGGTGATACGAATGTTGAATTATATAAGGTTATCGGTGTGGATGTAGATAGTACAACCAATACACCAAAGAATCCTATGTATTTATGGCATCCGGATGTTATGGAATGGGTAAAAGCATATGATAATGCCCATGGTACAAATTACATAGCGAAAACTGGTGATATCCATAATGCTGTAACGGATGAATTTAACGGTTCTATGGATACTGCAAAACAGGATGAATTCTGGCAGACCATGGCAAAAGATATTAGAAATGGTACTTTAGATTTAGGGGTAACCGCATCGCAAAAATCAGATGGTAGTGTAGCATTTCCGAATTCTAACATGGGGGGATATCTTGTGTTAGCTACACCAGAGCCATCCGCACCGGGAAAATATTCTTCTCGTATTTATAAGCCAACTACAGCGATTTTAACCCCAACGTTTGACAATGGAGTTTGGAATCTGAAAAACACTACCGTATCTTTAAAGTCTTCAGATGGTACGATTGCTAAAACAGTTGATGATGAGACAGTGGAAGTGGGGCAGAAGCTTACGTATACGATCAGTGCCACGATCCCTGCTTATGCACCAGATGTTGAAAACAGATATGTCAATGTTGGCGATAAATTTCCAGAAGGTTTGACATATAACAAGGATGTAAAAGTATATGCAGATGAAGCTTGCACAACGCAGCTTACAACAGGGTTTACAAAATATGAAACGCCAACTGCAGATGCAACTTTCTCAGTACGTTTTAATGATGCTTTCGTAGCTGCACATGGTGGAGAAATGGTATATTTGAGATATACGGGAACAGTGAATAAGAATGTTGAATATGCGTTGATTAATACCGCCTTTGTGAATGGTCCTTTCAATTATGGAGGCAGTACTCAGGTCGTAGCACGCTCTTATGGATTTATCTTACATAAGGTCGGAGAAAATAATGCGAATCTGCAAGGTGCAGAATTTGAAGTAAAGAAAAAGAATGGAAGCGAGGCATTAGCCTTTATCAAAATGGCAGATGGTGAATACCGTTTAGCAGAAGCTTCTGAAACAGGAAAAACAACTGTATTAACAACTGGAGTTGACGGTACGCTGCAGGTGAAAGGAATCGCAACTGGTGAATTTATCTTAAAAGAAACAAAGGCACCAACTGGCGGCTATGTGCTTCCTAATGGTGAAATCACCCTTACGTTGATTGACAGTGAACCAAACGGTATGTTGGATGCTGGTTCTGGTGTTACTAAGACCGGTTCTATCCAATTAGGTGAAGAAGTGAAAATCAATGATATTATTTTAGAATTTACGGTCATAAATGGAAAAGGCTTTGATTTGCCAGTGACAGGTGGTATGGGCACCATGTTGTTTACCATCTTAGGATTGGGATTAATGATTGGGGCTGCTACGCTTGTGATCACGATGCGAAAAAAAGAAAGTAACCTTCATTAAGCTTTTTAAGGTTTTATCTGAATGAAGAGAAAAAGATGGAACCGTGTTTATTTCCTGGCACCTGTAATATTGTTTATTACAGGTGCTGCCATTTTTCTATATCCCGCTATTAGCAATTACATCGCAGAAAAAAAGCAATGGAATGTTATACAGACCTATGATGCGAAAATGAATACTGCAAGTAAAGAGGAAATAGAAAAAGAGTGGAAAAAAGCTAAGATATATAATGAGAATTTAATAGGACAACCCGTACATGATCCCTTTGTTTTAGGGAGCGGTTTTGTCTTACCGAACAATTATGAAGATGTTTTGCGGCTTAGCGAAGATGGTGTCATGTGTTATCTTCGTATACCAAAATTGAATGTTCATATGCCGATTTATCATGGAACGGCAGAAAAGGTATTGCGTAAGGGAGGCGGCCATCTGGAAATGACATCTCTTCCGATTGGAGGAAAAGGGAACCATGCGATGATATGCGCTCATCGAGGCTTACCTAGTGCCGAATTATTCTCACGCTTGGATGAATTGAAAAAACATGATCTGTTTTATATCCATGTACTGAATCAGGTGCATGCATATGAAGTTGATGATATTCAAATAATCAAACCTGAGGATATGAAGTACATTCATTTTGAGAGTAAAAAAGATCTGATCACATTAATGACTTGTACGCCCTATGGCGTAAATACACATCGCTTATTGGTAAGGGGAAGGCGTATTGCGTATAAAAATGAGCAAGAAAAGGAAATTAGGATAGAAAATAATTGGAAATTGGAATATGTGATCGTATTTGTCGGTGGTATTGCTTTCTTCGCATTAAAAAAAGGATATCGGGCATATGAAAAAAAGAAACATTAGCTATTTAATAGCTTTTTTAGCCATCTTGCTATGTATCGGCGGCTTTGCTTTGTTGTTATATCCTGATATGAAACATCTATCTTTTCGCATGGAAACTAGACAATGTCTGGATAGCTTTGAAGCGAATAAAAAGCTTATTACGAAAAATATGTATTTGAAAGTAGAACGTTATAATAAGCAAATTTATGAAGAAAAACAGATTGGACTGAAGGATGCTTGGAGTTATGAGGAAAACATCTTTTCGAAAGAGATGGCAAGCCTTCCTATGAATGTATTTGGCTATCTTGAAATACCACGCATGAAGATTAAGCTGCCTTTGTACATCGGTGCCAGCAAAGAGCATCTCGCCAAAGGCGCTGCAATCCTGTCGCAAACGAGTATGCCGATAGGTGGCGAAAATACAAATAGCGTTATTGCTGCACATCGGGGTGGATATGCTGGAGCATCTATGTTTCGCGATATAGAAAAATTAAAGATCAATGATGAAATTCATATCACCAATCCTTGGCGTACATTAACGTATACGGTAAGGAAAATTGTTGTCATCTTACCCAAAGATATTGATGCGGTAAAGATTGTAGATTCTAGCGATATGGTGACGCTTATCACCTGTCATCCTTATCCGAACAATACCCAGCGTTATGTCGTGTACTGTGAAAGAAAAGGGGAGCATAAAGGAACTATTAAACAACGTAGTGAGGTATATGAAACAAGTCAAGAATGGATTCAAAAAGAACAGATTTTTCATACGATGAGTATGCTAGGTAGTTTTGTAATCTTCTTATTGTTATGTGCTAAACGAAAAGGATGTATTTCAATAAAAAAGCATAGAACGAAGGAGAGTAGAGGAGGTAAGAGATGGTAAGAAAATGGAAACGAATACTTTTTGCTATGTTATTGCTTTTTTCTTTTTCTACTATGGATCATATCGCTTTTGCGAAAAGTGAAGAACCAACCACTAAGAACATGGCAACAGATGGACAGAAACATGCGATAGTAAAGCAAAAGGATGGAGAAAATGATACAGATAAAAACGTGGCTGTTGCTGAACCACGAGGTGTTTCCTCCTTTGTACGTATTCGAGAGATTTATTATCCTTCCTGGTTAGGCAATTGGAGTACGGTCATGGGAACCATTGACGGGAAACTTGCATATTGTCTGGAGGCAAGTAAAAATACACCTCCTAATGGTAATTATGAGACGACGGTAGTGAATAATGATAATCTCTTAAAAGTTTTATATTATGCCTATGGGGGTGCGGGACAATCCGTATTCCTTACGGAAACGGAAGATATTGCTTATCTTTACACCCATATTTTGGCATCCTATGCTTATAGTGGTGATTTGTATGGGGGACATGGATTTGATTGGTGGGATCAGCATGGTATTGGATTAAGAGGCGTATACAATCTAATTACTAGCTATCCATCACCAAGTATCTTGCAGTTTAACACGGATACCTTGCAAGCTACCTATGATCCAAACAGCAAAATACAACGAACCAATACGATTACGCTGCAAGCGGTAAGCAAAGTTGCTGTATATATTCCATTAGAAGATGGGGTAACACTTCATAACACAACAACAGGGCAAACACAGACGGGTGGAACCGGAACGGTATATGGTGGACAGAGTTTTTATTTAGAGACTAAGCGCATAGATTTAGAAAATAAACAGTATAAGAATTTGAAGGGCGAAAATTTATACCGATATGCACCACTTGCTTTTTCGCCTGGTGGAAATAATCAGACCGAAGGAACGATTACGGTTACGGATTTTGTATCGCTAAATCTAAATGTAAATTGGATAAAGCCTTATGAAACATGGGATTTAAAAAAGATTGATGATACAGGGAAACCAATAGCAAATGCGACCTATTCATTGTATGTCGCAGATAGTTCCTATGCGATTCAGCAGGATACACCTGTATTTACAGGCATCACCGATACAAAAGGTAACATTAGCGTAGATCCTAACGTGAATACCGATCTAACCTTAGCCGCTTTACGTGCCAAAAGTAAGTATTATGTATTAAAAGAAGAACAGGCTCCTGCTGGTTATCAAAAAGCAGCGGATGTACATCTAGCACTTATCGGTGATACAGATCATCCATATTTTATTGTGAAGAACCAATGGGAAAGTGGTGCTATCACACAAGTGAAACAAAAGATCCGTTTTAACAAGAACAGCGAAATTGATAATAACAAGGCGCAATACCCGAATGTGGCTGCTTTTATTGAAGATACGGATACAGGAAGGTTGCTCTATCAAACAACATCAAAAACATGGAAAAGTACCAGTACACAGGGCGAAGGTAAGTACGCAGAGGCATATCAGGCTAATCCAATAGTATTATCCTTAGGAGCAGATAATACGTATGAGGCAATCATGGATTTGCCATACAATTACACCAGCACGAATATGGTATGGGAAGTCATGCCAACACCACCACCTCTTCCACGATATGATACTTACATACGACTTTGTGATCGTGCGGGCAATTGTTTGAATGGCTTTTCCAAATTGCCAGATGAGGTACACTATTCCTCTACTATTGTCTTAACAAACAAAAGAAACCAATTCAGTGTTGAAAAAGTTAATGTGGATGGCAAAGCATTAGCCGATGCCCAATTCACGCTTTATGACCAAGACAATATTAAGAATGAAAATGGTACGATCACAATTGTTAAGGATATCCCTTATGAGCAGCAAACAACAGATGCGAAGGGGCAGGCCTGCTTTGGAGCGCAAAATCAGCCTTTGTTAAGTGGAAGAACATATTATTTAATGGAGACGAAAGCTCCGCTAGGCTATGATTTGAATGAAGAAATCGTTGAAATCAAGGTAACGGATCAAGGCGTGTTTGCGAATGCAAAAAAACAAGATGATGGAATTCTTGTGAAAAAGCATATAAAAAATGTCATCGCAAGCTTTCTACTTTATGCGCAAGCAGATGATATCGATACGACACTTCAAGATATGAAAATGCAATTATCAACCGCAGATACATTTACGGGTACGTATATAAAACAACCGCAAACCACGAATTTGAAATATCACGCTAGCAATACTGATGGGATTTATGATGTAGAGAGTGGTCCATCCTTTTTACAAACGGATAGCGGTTGGGGAAAACTTCAGGTAGAACAACGTTATAGCGGCACAGATACTATGTACAAATTTAACTTGAATGGTAAAAATGTAGCAGGTCTTTTTATGGAACAAACCGTTATACAAGTAATGGATCAAAAAGCGACATCTTTAGAAATTGAAAAACAGGTAATCGGTGATAATCAAAATGAAACGTTTAAGTTTACAGTCATGTTCCAAGATGCCGTTTCAAAGAAATATAGCGCTACAATATATAATGCCGATGGTTCTAAGCAAAAAGATATCACCACTTCTTATGGTATTTTAAATGCCGAATTAAAGCATAAAGAAAAACTGGTCTTTCCTTCGATTGATGTTAATGAGAAATATTTTATTCAGGAAACACTAGATTCAGAACAAAGTAATAACTATAACGTATCCATAAAAGTGAATGATGAAACAATATATTATGATAATAAAATCAATGGTGTAATTGAAAAGGGCGAAAATCATGTGATATTTATGAATACGATAAAGAAGACAGCTGATTTTACCTTTACCAAAACGACAATGAATGATGTCCCCTTAGCAAATGCAAGTTTTGGCATTTATGAATTGAACTGTACAAGTACTTCTCATGATCATACAAATGAGCAATTAAAGGTCGACAACAATGGTAATTTGATTTCCTCATCTGCTTGCTGGAAGGCTAAGAAACGTGTGATTTCAGCAGGCGATGGAAATGTGACATTTTCGGAACTCTCCATAGATAAAGAATATCGGTTGATGGAATACAAAGCACCGAGTGGATACTTATTGCCGGATGGATCGTGGAAGTTATGCTATGATACACAAGAAAAAGAATTTAAAGTAACGGGAATCGTGGGGAATGTTACGGGTACTCCAGCCTTTAAGAAAGAATCTTCCACAGCATCTTATCATTTGCCCAATTATCAACAGCAGACCATACCAGATACCGGATTTACAGGAAAAAACCATTATCTTCTTTGGGGCGGTATGTTAATGCTACTAGGATTTGGGTGGAGACAATGGCAAAGGGAAAGAAAGCATCTGTAAGTATAGAAAAAACAAAACACATCATCTATATTTGGTGAATGAAAGGGGCATTCACCTTGGGGTGATGTGGTATTTTGAAGTTTTTCTATAAATAGGGAAAATAGGATAAAAAAAAGACTTTTTTTATGTTTTATGCTTTTGGCTATTTGATTTATAGGAAAAACCATAAAAACTGATGTTATTTTATGTGAAACTTAAGGGACATTTCAAAATCCCTTTTTTTTTCACATAATTTGGTCTAAAATAAAGGAAAGAGGTGAAGTCTTATGAAAAAAGTAATTTGTGTGGTCGAAGATGAAAAAGCAATCAACGACCTAGTGAATCAATATTTAAAAAAAGAAGGCTATGAGGTTCGTTCCTATTATACGTATGAAGAGGCCAGTGCCCATGTCGGTGACGATGATGTACACTTATGGATCTTGGATATCATGCTGGATGATAAGAGCGGGTTTGACTTAATTGAAGAAATCCGTTTACAGGGAAAAGATATCCCGGTTATTTTTATGTCAGCACGTGATAAAGAATTTGACCGTATCATTGGATTGGAAAAAGGAAGTGATGATTATATCACAAAACCTTTTTCACCAAAGGAATTGGTTTTACGTGTGAACAATGTGATGAAGCGCGTCTATTGTAATGATAATAACCGCATCATGGTAGATGGGTATGAACTTGATGAAGAACAACGCAAGGTTTTTGACGGTGGAAAAGAAATTGATTTAACCACTAAGGAATTTGATTTGTTAATGATGTTTATTAAAAATAAAGGTATGGCATTTAACCGTGAAGCCATCTTAACGAATGTATGGGAAGAAAACTATTATGGAAGTGATCGTGTCGTTGATGATACGCTGCGTCGCTTGCGTAAGAAACTGCCGAATCTGAACATTCATACGATTTATGGCTATGGTTATCGTTTAGGCTAATGAAACGCTTTAATGAATTCATTAAACAGCTGTCTTTAACACAACAGCTGTTTGCGCTGATTTTCTTTTTCGTTACTTTTTTTGCGGTCTTCTTCTTTGTATATGTCAATGGCAGTGTTAATAACGCAATTAAAGAACAGATATTTAAATCGCTAGATGATACACAAAGTGCTTTGATCAGTGCAAATGCAACGCTGGATGCGTACAGCAATGCCAGTAATATTGAAAATTATCCGGTCATGATCAAAAATGGCGATACTCCTATCTTGATTGCCCCGGCAGAAAAAAATATTGATACAAACAGTCGGGAATGGGAACAGATTCGCAATGATTTGCTTAAGGTCATGCGAGGAAATTTGGAAAAATATCATGGAATCTTTAAGAATGCCAGCAATGATCTGGATTCTTATTACAGTATTTTGCGCATCACAGATAAACAGTATTTGATTTCTAAAACCTATAGCGATAATATGGATAAGCTGGAAAATGTTTTAGTAAACAGTGTTGTCTATATCACGGTAATCGTCGTTGGTTTCTTCTTTATCGTATTAATGATGTGGGTCATTACGCTCATTCATCCATTGAATCAGATACGTAATTATATTGAACGTGTGAAACTGGGAAAAGATGCCGAGCTGCATGTAAATCGCAAGGATGAAATCGGGGAATTGGCGGATGCTCTGGTCAGCATGCGAGATGAGTTATTGCGTCAGGAAAAGACGAAGGAAGAAATGATTCACAATATATCACATGACTTAAAGACACCGATTGCGACGATTAAATCTTATGGAGAAAGTATCAAGGATGGTATTTATCCATACGATACCTTGGAGAAAAGTGTTGATGTTATCATTGAAAATGCGGATCGTTTAGAGGCAAAAGTACATTCCTTGTTGTTCATGAATCGTGTTGAATATCTGATTTCACAGGATTGTGAAGGTATTTCCAGCAATATGCAGGAAATCGTGGAAACAGTTGTGCAAAATACCAAATTCATAAAGCCGGAAATCACCATTCAGACAGATTTGGAAGAAGTGTGGTTTGATGGATTGGCCGAACCTTGGCGCGTTGCCGTGGAAAATATTTTAGAAAATGCATTGCGTTATGCGAAAACGACCATCGACATTCACTTGAGTGAAGAAGAAGGTTTGACGATTGCCAATGATGGTCCATGTATGGATGAAGATCGTATCAAAGTACTCTTTAAACCATATGAAAAAGGGCAAGGCGGTAAGTTTGGCTTAGGATTAAGTATCGTATCCAAAGTCGTTAACGCGAATCATTATGAGGTATGTGGAGAAAATACAGCCGATGGTGTTATTTTCCGTATTAATAAACCCAAAACAGAAACTAAAAAAGGACGATAATTATTTGTTTGTGTGAAAATAAACTCTGTGAACACGATATGTTCATAGAGTTTTTTTCGTATGGATAAGAAAATATTGTCTAAACATGTTCCTTTTTTCATATACTGAAACGAATGGAGGATGTGTATGTGCAGGATTCATAATTGTAAGTTAAATGTCACCGTAAAAGGAGAAGGGCAGGGCATTCTCCTCTTACATGGATGGGGCCAAAATGCCTATATGATGAAATTTCTCCAAGATCATTTATGTGAGCACTATAAAGTTGTCAATTTAGACTTACCGGGGTTTGGTGAAAGTGAAGAACCCGATCATGCTTGGGACCTCAAGGAATATGCGAGTGCCATGCATGAGCTATGTGATTACTATGAAATAAATCAACCGATCATTATTGCCCATTCCTTTGGCGCCCGCATCGCATTTCATTATGCATTGCAATATCCGCTTCAGGCAATGATCTTAACCGGAGCTGCCGGCATACGTAAAAAACATGGGATTTCTTATTATATCCGTGTGTATAGTTATAAGTTCATGAAAAAATGGCATCGTCAGATACAAATGGGCAGTGTTGATTATCAACAGGCTAGTGATATCATGCGCAGTGTGCTGGTAAAAAGTGTGAATGATGATATTACACCGGAATTAGCGAAGATAAAAGTTGAAACGCTTTTAGTATGGGGGGAACAAGATGAACAAACGCCTTTATGGATGGGAAAAATGATGGAAACATTGATGCCGCATGCGACCCTTGTGACATTAGCCAAAGATGATCACTTTGCATACTTTCATCAAAGTCTTCGCTTTAAGGCTATTGTGGATGCTTTTCTGGAGGGCATCTCATGAAAACCTTCATGCTATGTAGTTATCTGTTTTTTGTGCTTGTGCCCTTGAAAAAAAGTCTGCATATGTTCCAGCAAAATCGCTATCGCAATGATCGCTATCTGCCATGGCTGAAACAACAGTTATATGTGCTGCGCAAACATTTGGTGAAGACAGTATTGTTGCTTTTTTTGATATATGGTTTATTTTTTGTTTCAAACGATCAATTTCCCCAGCTGTTATTAAGCATGTTGCTATTGATATATGGTTACTTGATGTGGCGCAAAGAAGAACAAAGTGAATATCGCAAGCCGTTGGTATTTACGCCAAGAGCAAAACGGTTATATGGGATGCAACTTTTCCTGATGTTTGTGATTTTATGGGTATTGCAACAGTATGGCAATATCTTTTGGCAGATTTTCTTTACGCCATACCTCTACTTTTTGCCATGGGTGCTTATTCTTGTATCGGCATGTATCATGTTACCTATCGAGCGCTTTATCCAACAGTCTTATATGCAGAAAGCAGCGAAAAAACTGCGGGATCATGAAAATCTTTGTATCATAGGTATTACAGGAAGTTATGGGAAAACAAGTGTGAAAAATGTATTGTACCAGCTGATGAAAGAAGATTGGTATGCCTTGGCGACTCCACAGTCCTATAATAATCGCATGGGAATTACAAAGACCATCTTGGAATATCTACAGCCACTGCATGAGCTGTTTCTATGCGAAATGGGAGCCGATCATGTTCATGAGATTGAAGAGCTGATGAAGTTTGTCAGACCCCAATATGGTATTGTAACAGCCGTTGGCCAACAGCATTTGGCTACGTTTCATAGTATGGAAAACATTTTGCATGAAAAAATGCAGATGATTGAGCAATTAGGCAGACAGGGAATAGGATTTTTAAATGCGGATAATGAATGGATACGTTCTTATCCATTACGTGTTCATTGCCGTGTCATCTGGTTTGGTAAGGATATGTTAGCAGATTATCGGTATGGAAATGTTTCTTATGATGAAGAAGGCAGCCGTTTTACCATTACGCATAAGGCCGTTGCTCATGTTTTTCATACCCGTTTGTTAGGGGAACATAATCTGATGAATATCACTTGTGGGGTTGCGGTAGCACATCAATTAGGAATGTCCTGGGATGCTTTGGGTAAGCAATGTGAACAGCTGCCTTATGTAACCCATCGTTTAGAAAAGAAACAGATGGCGGATTATACACTGCTTGATGATGCATATAATGCCAATCCCAAGGGGGCTCGTTATGCGTTGGATGTGTTAAGAGAAATGCCCCAACAGCGTATCATCATTACCCCCGGTCTGATTGACTTGGGGTATGCACAGGATAAAGAAAATGAACTGCTGGGAGCTTATATGGCTGCATGTGTAGATGATGTTATATTGGTAGGCCCAACACAGACCGAAAAAATAAAAAAAGGCTTAATCGCTAAGAAGTTTCCGATAGAAAGATTGCATGTCGTAACGAATATTCAAGAAGCCTTTGCCTGTTTACAACAGATTAAAGAAAAGGACGCCTATGTTTTATTAGAAAATGATTTGCCGGACGCTTTTAACCACTAAGCGGATTGCGTAACGCCTATCCTGCTATTGCATAGACTGAAATATGCGAATAGGAAAGGGATGGATGTTATGAAATTAAGTGTTGCCATAGCTTTTGGCGGTGTTTCCGTTGAGCATGAGATCAGTATCCTTTCAGCAATGCAGGCAATTGCGGCTTTTCCAGATGCTTATGAAATCGTACCTTTATATATTGCCAAGGATGGAAGAATGTATAGTGATGCCTCATTTCAAAAAACGGAGGTATTTCAAGATTTAACAAAGGTTACGCAGGAAAATTATGAAGTTCAGCTTGTACGTGAACATCAACGGGTGTTGATGCAATGGAAAAAACATCACTTTTGGAAAACATCTCGCGTAATTGACTTTGTACTGCCGATTTTACATGGGACAAACGGAGAGGATGGAAGCTTTCAAGGCTTTTTAAAGACCTTGCATGTACCGTTTGCGCAGTGTGGTGTATTATCCGGTGCTTTAGGACAAGATAAAGTAGCTATGAAAATGATCCTGCAAGATCAAGGGTTACCTTTAGTACCATGGTTTTATTGGTGGAAACAAGAGCCATTAGAGGAAGCATTCTTTGCGAAAGCACAGCGCCTTGGCTATCCGATGATCATAAAACCAAGCAATCTTGGCAGTAGTATTGGGATTGCGGTAGTACAAAATGCGCAGGAATTAAAGAAAGCGATGGAAGAGGGATTTCAATATGATGATAAGATCGTCATTGAAAAGGTGATCACCCCATTAAGAGAAATAAACGCATCTGTGTTAGGGGATATGGAAGATGCCAAATGCAGTGTCCTAGAAGAAGTTGTAAAACAGGATACAATTTTATCCTTTCAGGACAAATATGAAGGACATGCGAAAAGTAAAGGAATGGCTGGTACCAATCGTCGCGTACCGGCTTCCTTAGAAAAAGAAGAAGCGCAAGAAATCACGTCCTATGCATTGGCAAGCTTTCAAGCGCTGCAGGCGGAAGGGGTTGTCCGTATTGACTTTTTGATGAATGCGGATACGAAAGATATTTATGTCAATGAGATTAATTCTATTCCGGGTTCTTTAGCGTATTATTTATGGGAAGCCAGTGGTCTGACTTTTACAAAACTGTTAGAGGAACTGATCCAGTTAGGCATGAAACGTTGGCGTAGAGAAGAAAAGCGCATTGTGAGCTTTGATACAAATGTATTACAATTGCAGGCAAAAGGGGGCAGTAAACAATTGTAAAAAAAACAGATGGTGTTTTACCATCTGTACATAGGTTAGTGAACGGTTTTTCGATATTCATTCGGCGTCATGCCGGTTTCTTTCTTAAATACTTGTGAGAAATAGGATTGGGAAGAAAACCCGCTTGATTCGGAAATTTGGGAAATGGAATAATTGGTTGTCGATAAAAGCTCTTTCGCCTCTTTGATTCGCAATTGTATCAAATAGTTGATGGGAGAGATTCCTTTGTATTGTTTAAAAGCATGTACGAGATAAAACTTGTTCATAAAGGCTTTTTCACTTAGTAATTCGAGGGATATTTCTTCACGGAAATGATTGTTGATGTATTGTTCCACAAAGCGGCATTCTTTGGCCACTTTTTTTGCAGGCGCAATCAACAAATTTGCTTTCGTACGACGAACCATATTAATAATTAGTACTTCTAATAAGTTTTGACAGACAACTTCAAAGTTGTTGTCTTTTTCTTCCATCTCTTGTAATAAGGTCTTCAAATAAAACAGGATTTCATGCTTAAATTCATAATAGTTATGTACACTATAATCTTTTTCTTCTTCCTCTTCATCTTCTTGTTCAGAAAAGCTGGTGAACTGCAATCCTTCAATTCCCAATACGATGTATTCTAATGGGGAATCACCACGACTCATCTCAGTATGTACGACGTTTGGGTTGACAATGATCATGTCATCTTCACATACATCGAACACATTATCATTGACAAGAAAGCTTCCTTTGCCGCGGATTACATAAAATAGTTCGGTGCAATGATGCGCATGTGGCGTACTGTGCCAGTCCCCTTCATAGCGTGATGTAGAAATATACAAAAGACGATAAGACATTTTATCTAAACGAGGCACATCTTCCATCTGATAACGCTGAATACTCATGATCTGTCCTCCCTTTTTTACCATTATATAGAAAAAAATCATAGTTGACAAGATATTGTTAAAAAAACAAACTTGCCAATATATCTAAAAAAATCAAAATGAAGAGGAAAAAGCTCGATAAATCGATTCTTTTTTTAGAAATCTTGTTACAAAAATGGAGAAAATGAAGGATTAGGTCATTTGACAAGACTATAGGGAATACATACAATGTTGTCAGATAACACAAGGAGGACGTTTATGAAAACGAACAAAGGCCGTGTAACCGTGCCGACCGATGTAGATGTAATTGAAGACACCCTGCGCATCATTGATTTATGGGGCGCAGACGCCATTCGCGATTGCGATGGTACCAACATGCCAAAGGAATTGAGTGACTTGGATGTGAAACAGTATGCGACTTATTATACGACCCGCAAAGATAATGCATGGGCCACAGCACATCCGGAAGAAATCCAGCAGATGTATCTGATGAGTGATTTCATGACAGCATCCACTTCAACTCTACGCATTCCATTAATGAAACATTATTACGAAAAACAATTAAAAGTTAATACGATTGATGACATCAGTCGCTGGTGGGAAGTAATTGATCGTACAAGTGGTGACATCATTCCTTATGGACAATGGCTGTATGAGGAAGAATGTGGTGAGGTCGTCATTCAAGAGGCAATTCCTTTTCATGCTTATACCGTAAGCTTTCTGGCTTTTGTAATATGGGATCCAGTACATATGTATAATGCGATAACCAATGATTGGAAAGATGAGGAGCATCAGATGACCTATGATGTTCGTCAGCCGAAAACGCAAGCGTATGTCTTAGCAAAATTACGTTCATGGTGTAAGGAACATCCGGAAGTCGATGTGATTCGTTATACAACGTTTTTCCATCAGTTTACCCTGATGTTTAATGAAGAAGCAAAAGAGAAATTTGTGGATTGGTTTGGTTATAGTGCCAGTGTATCCCCATATATTTTGGAACAATTTGAAAAGGAAGTCGGATACAAATTCCGTCCGGAATATATCATTTCGCAAGGCTACCATAATTCAACCTTCTGCGTACCTACGAAAGAATATAAAGACTTTATGAACTTCCAGATGCGTGAGGTTGCCGAACTGGTAAAACAATTTG
The DNA here is from genome assembly GCF_018406465.1 of Longicatena caecimuris. GTDB lineage: Bacteria > Bacillota_I > Bacilli_A > Erysipelotrichales > Erysipelotrichaceae > Longicatena > Longicatena caecimuris. The sequence continues at coordinate 2,456,406 of NZ_AP024510.1, read as the reverse complement.
TCGATATTACGCATGAAGAAGGAAAAGAGGCCATGATGTTTTTGGGCGATCATTGGATTGGTACAGAACCATTTGGACCATATTTCAAGGACTTAGGAATTGATGCTGTTGTTGGTTCTGTTGGCAATGGTACGACCTTACGTTTGATTTCGGATATTCCTGGTGTGAAGTATACCGAAGGAAGATTTTTACCATATTTCTTCCCGGATGTCTTCTGTGAAGGCGGCGATCCTATTCAGGAAGCTAAGGTCAATTGGGTAACCGCAAGACGTGCTATTTTACGTTCTCCATTGGATCGTATTGGTTATGGCGGTTATTTGAAACTGGCTTTGCAGTTCCCTGATTTTGTGGAGTATATCACACATGTTTGTGATGAATTCCGTGAGTTATATGATCATGTACATGGGGCAAAGCCTTATTGTATGCCATTTAAAGTGACGATATTAAATGCATGGGGAAAGGTGCGCAGCTGGGGTACCCATATGGTGGCGCATGCATTATGGTATAAAGAGATTTATTCTTATTCCGGTGTATTAGAGGCTTTAAGCGGTATGCCATTTGATGTTTCATTCATCAGCTTTGATGATATTCTAGAGGATCCGCATGTTTTAGATGATGCCGGTGTTATTATCAATGCCGGAGACGCTTATACTGCCTATAGTGGTGGCGAGTATTGGGCTGACCCACGTATCATCGAAGCAATGCGTCGCTTTGTATACAACGGTGGCGGCTTTATCGGTGTTGGAGAGCCAACAGCTTATCAGCGCAATGGTCATTTCTTCCAACTCTATGATGTCTTAGGCGTCGATAAAGAATTAGGATTCTCTTTGTCTACGGATAAATACAACTGGGAAGAGAAAGAGCATTTCTTAACGGAGAACTTTGCTGAGACGATCGATTTTGGTGAAGAAGTAAAAAATATATATGCATTAAATGGAACCACGGTTTTAAAAGATGACCGTCATAATATCATGTTTGCGGCCAATACGTATGGAAAGGGACGCAGTGTTTATTTGCGCGGATTGCCATTCAGCTTTGAAAATGCTCGATTGTTATATCGCTGTTTATTTTATGCGGCTGGCAAAGAGGATGAAATCAAGACATGGTACAGTGAAAATCCTAATGTGGAGGTCAATGTATATCCAAATACCCAAAGCTATTGTGTCGTGAATAACACATATGAAGAACAGACGACTACGGTATATACAGATAGGGAAAGTTATGCTCTTACCCTAGCGGCCACGGAAATTCGTTGGTTTTCGATAAAATGATGATAAAAAAGAGGGAGTGAAGATAAGTCACTCCCTCATTTTTTAATACTTTTGTTGTAAGATGGTTTTGGCACATTTACCGGAAAATAGACGAGAACCATCGCTATATCCTTCTTCTCGATCTTTTAATTCAGCGATTAAATATTTACGCAGTTGCTCAATGCGTTGCTGGTATTGTACATCATGAAGAGCATCGTGTGTTTCATTTGGGTCATTGGCGAGATGGAAATATTGTTCCCTGCCAGTTTCACTATACCAGATATATTTGTCTGTTGGCGTTACGATATAGTGGTTACTGAATCCCGAATGAAAACTGTGTTCGCCATGCAAATAAGAGCGTTTGATTTCTGTATCATGCAAAATCGTATCATACAAGGAAAGACCATCCACCGTTTCAGGAATCGGCAAGTCACACAAAGCTAACAGAGTTGGCATGATGTCGCGTAATTCACAGATACCCTGTATGCGTTTAGGAAGAAGATCCGCAATGTTTTTACCGATATGCATAAGGAAGGGAATATGGGTACTGCCTTCATAAGGGAAAACCTTACGCCATAGGCTATGATCAAACAGCATTTCACCATGATCACTGACAAAGAGGATGATGGTATCCTCATACATTCCTTCTTCACGAAGGGCACTGAGAATACGTCCAATCTGATGATCTACATGCGTGATGGAAGCATAATATCCAGCCATAGCATCATGACGCATAGCTGCATCATTACAACCATAGATGGAATCACTTGTAAAGCCATATTGCTTTGTCATCGCTTCATTATCCCAATCACCTTGTGCAGGTTCGCGCAGTTGCTTATCCTTATACATCGCATAGTAAGCAGGAGGAGGATCTAATGGCTGATGCGGACGAACAAAACTACTCATGAGAAAAAACGGCTTACTGCGATCTCTTGTCTTTAAAAAACGAATACTGTTATCAGCACACCAATTGGTAGGATGCAATCGTTCTTCATAGATCCATGGATGAGTGACCCAGGAATTACACTCAGCACCGCTGGCATTGACATCCGCATGACGATCTAAACTGTTTTGTAAGTCAAACAGATAATCATCACAGACCTCTTGATGCATCCAATGTGGTATATCATTGCCTCGATAACATCCCAAATACCCATCATGCAGCTTCAATCCTTGAAAGCCACATAATAACCGCGGCGGATGAACATGCATTTTGCCGATACATTGCGTTTGATAGCCGGCATTGCTAAACTCTTCTGCCAAATAATGCTCATATTCCCAAGGAATATTATCCTCATAGCCGACACGCCGGTGTGCTCTTTGACTTCGCCCTGTTAACAAAGCAGCGCGAGCGGGAATACAGCTGGGGCAAGCAGAATAGGCCTGTTCAAATAAGACACCATCATTTGCTAAAGAATCTAAATAAGGTGTTTTTACATCCGGATGATGTGCAATGGATAGGCAGTCGCCGCGGAACTGATCACACATCAATAAGAGGACATTTGCTTTTTTCATAGAAAACTCCTTTACTTTTTATATGGAGATACGCTACGCTATAAACAGATACTTTGCTTTGCGTAAGCTACAACATCTTCATTATAAGAAAAAACAGACGGTTTGTAAAATGATGCCGAAAAAGATGTCAAGATACTCATAAAAAAGACCATCTTATATAATAAATATATTTCATTCTACCAAATGATGTAATAAAATAATACGCATGAAAAAGAAAAGATCAGGGAAGGAAGGTTCTATATGAAACAGCTTAGTGTATTAATCAAACCGGCAGGTGCGGCCTGCAATATGGCTTGTGGATACTGTTTTTACCATGATGTCGCAAATCATCGCAAAGATTTTGCAGGTGTTATGACATATGAGGTGATGGAACTGGTCATTGCACGCGCTTTTGCATGTGTAGATGATGAGGGAAGTATTCATTTTGCGTTTCAAGGTGGAGAACCTACCTTAGCTGGATTGCCTTTTTTTATCTCTTTTATCAAACGGGTGAATGAAAAACAACATAAACAGCAAATACGTTACAGCCTGCAGACAAATGGCTTGTTGCTGGATGAAGCCTGGGCCCTTTTCTTAAAACAGCATGATGTTTTAACAGGAATATCACTTGATGGCTATGAATCATTGCATGAGCATATGCGAAAAGATGCGCAAGGGGAAAAGACGTATTGGCGTGTACTGCGTGCGTATGAATTATTACAAAGGCATGGTGTGAAAGTGAATATCTTAAGTGTGGTGCATGAGGAAAGTGTGGCGCATGTTAAGGCCCTGTATCATTTTTTTATCCAGCATAAGATGGAATATGTGCAATTGATTCCCTGTTTACCGGATTTGACAAATAAACATCGTTATTTATCGGCACAGGGATTTGCTCGCTTTTACATCGAGATGTTTCACTTATGGCATCAAGGCATTTCAAAGGGGCATCCCTTACATATCGGCTTATTTGATGATCTGTATCTCATGTGCATGGATTCTTTACCCTTAACTTGTGGGCGGCTGGGACGCTGTGCATTTCAGTATGTCATAGAAACAGATGGTACCATCTATCCATGTGATTTTTATGCATTGCCACAATTTGCCTGCGGAACGCTTGCTACTCACTCCCTGACGTCAGCAAGACAATGTGAGAGGGCAGAGCAATTCTTAAAACAAGAACTTCCTAAACAATGTCAAACGTGCTCCTATCTTAATTTTTGTCGTGGAGGATGCAAGCGCAAACGCGATATTTATTTAGAGGAAACGATTGGATATTGTGGGTATCGGGAATTTTTAGTACATGTATTACCAATTGTCTTAGCTGATATTTCATATGAAATAGAATGTAAGTGAATGAAAGGGAAGAAATATTGTTTCTATTATCAAAAAAGCAATAAATATAAAAAACAGAACAATATAGGGATTGTATAAAACGCTTTCATTATGTAATATTTAGGTATGGAAAACAAATCCAAATGAAGGAGGAACAGTTTTATGAAGAAAATGGTAGCATTAGCTTGTGCCGGCCTGATGGTTGCAAGCGTTGTTACAGGATGCGGCAGCAAGAAAGATGACGCTGACAAATCCGGCGGAGAAAAAAGAGTTCTGAAATTTGACTCATTCTCTGGTGGTAACGGAGAGGAAGTATGGAAGGATCTGGAAGCAGCATTTGAAAAGAAATACCCAGAAGTAGACGTTCAGATGCGCTTTGAAAAAGACTTACCAGCAGTTTTGAATAAAGAAAACGCTACAGGTACTTACTCTGATTTGGTTTACTACAACGTAGGACAGAAATCAGGATTCACAGAAAGCCAGCTGAACAGCGGCGAAGTTATGGATATCTCTGATGTATTCGCAAACGCAAAAGATGTTGATCAAGCATTTGCTGATAGTTCCGTATCTAAATATTTAGGTGATGGAAAGAACTATTTAGCACCAATCATGTATACTCCAGGTGCATTCTTCTACAATGCTGAATTGATCGGTGAAGGTAAGAAATATGCATTACCATCTACTTGGGATGAAATGTTTGCTTTAGGTGATCAGCTGAAGAAAGAAAAGGGACCAGCATTGTTCACATATCCAGTAAAAGGTTACTTCGATAACACATTGATCGGTATGTACAAACAATTAGGTATCCTAGATAAAGCATTATCTTATGATGATTCTACTTGGACTTCAAAAGAAGGTACAAAGATTCTTGAAACAGTTGGTAAATTAGTTGCTAAAGAAAACGGTTATCTGTTTAAAGATACGGTAGCTAACGCTAACGCAAAAGATGGCTTTACAAACAACCAGCAGGCTGTTATTGATGGTAAAGCATTGTTCATGCCTAATGGTTATTGGGTAAAGAATGAAATGAGCAAAACAACTCCAGAAAAAGGATTCAAATGGGGCGTTATGGCTCTGCCAGCATTCGAAAAAGATGGTAAACGTGCAATTGCATCCTTTACAGAACAGGCTTGGATTCCTAAGCAGGCTAAAAATTCAGCTGATGCTAAGAAATTCTTGGAATTCATCTACTCTGAAGAAGGCGCTGAAATTATGTTGAAACATGATATCGTTGCTCCTGTTAAGGGTATCACTGACAAGATTGACAAGAACTCTGACTTAGGTAAAGCATTCGCTACTTATAGTGAAAAGAACGTGGAAACTATCGTTGGTGCATCTTATGCAGCATACGACAAAAAAGCACTTCCTAAACTGGACTTCAACGCATCTTTATATGGACCAATTGATGACATCGCAACTGGCAAGAAAGATGTAGCCACTTGGAAATCTGAACTGATTAAACTGTGGAAAGAACTGAAAGCTAACCCAGTTAAATAAGTAAAAAAGTTGGTAATAATTAAGCGATGAGCCATCCAGTTCATCGCTTTTTAAAAAGATTGGAGGTTTCTATATGAACAAAAAGAAGGCCCAGCGTACATTTATCTTCGGATGTCTGGCGCCCGCAGTAATATTGGCTATCCTCTTTATTGCTGTACCAACGATTACCGTCTTTAAAGAATCCTTCTTTGATAAGACAGATTTGATTCATGACGGTGCATTTGTCGCTTTAGACAACTTTAAAGTATTATTCTCTGATGAAAGATTTATCGAATCTATGCAGAATATTATTTTAACTATTACGCTTGTAACACTCGTTACTTTAATACTAGCTATCTTATTCGCAACCCTGCTGACAAGAGAGGAATTCAGAGGAAAGAACTTCTTCCGTGTCATCTTCTATATTCCTAATATTTTAAGTATCGTTGTTATTGCCGGTATCTTCGCGGCTATTTATCAGCCATCCAATGGTATCTTGAATTCCTTCTTGGAAATGATTGGTTTGAGTGGCTTGACAAGAGCTTGGATGGGGGATCCGGATATTGTAAATTACTCTATTATCGTAGCATTGATCTGGCAGGCAATTGGTTACTATATGGTTATGTACATGGCGAGCATGTCATCCATTCCGGAAAACCTGTATGAAGCAGCTTCTTTGGAAGGTGCCGGTAAGATCAAACAGTTCTTTATGATTACCTTACCGCTTATCTGGAATAATATACGAACAACACTTACATTCTTCGTTATTTCTACGATCAACTTAAGCTTCATGTTTGTCCAGATTAATACGGAAGGTTCCCTAGGCACAGAAGTACCATTGAACTATATGTATAATAAAGCATTTGCCGGCAACTACAGCTATGGTATGGCTGCTGGTGTATGTATCTTCCTGTTCTCATTTGCCTTATCGGGCATTTTGAACAATATTACAAAACGTGACGTATTAGAGTTCTAGGAGGTAAACAAAATGAAAGAAAAAAAGAAATTTTCGCTATATAAAGTGTTTGTTTACGTCGCTCTAATCGCGTTAGCAATCACTATTATCGTACCAATCGTGTGGGTCTTCATGGCCAGTGTAAAGAGTCAGTCTGATTTAGTTCAGCGCAGTCCTTGGAGCTTACCTACACAGGTACTATGGTCAAACTTTGCGACTGCATTTCAAAAAGCACGCATGGGTGACTACCTGGTGAATTCCGTCATTGTAACGGCGATGAGTATATTCTTCCTATTGATCGTTGCACTGCCTGCATCTTATGTATTGGCACGGTTCCGTTTCAAAGGAAAGAAATTCTTTAATGCATTATTTATGGCAGGACTTTTCATTAATACGAACTATATTGTATTACCGATTTATGTTATGCTGTTCCATTGGGAAATTGCATTACAGGTACAGGATGTGTTCTTAAACAATAAAATCATGCTGTCACTGATATATGCGGCAACGTCGCTGCCATTTACGATCTATTTGCTCAGCGGCTACTTCCAAACTTTGCCGAAAGCTTATGAAGAGGCGGCTTTGATTGATGGCTGCGGATACTTTAAGACAATGACTAAGATTATGATACCGATGGCCAGACCTAGTATCATTACGGTTATCTTATTCCAATTCTTAGCATTCTGGAATGAATATATCATGGCCTTTACATTAATGGAAAAAGACAACTCAACTTTGGGAGTCGGTTTGAAATTCTTGATGGCAGATCAGCGAGCGGCTGCAGACTTTGGTGTTATGTATGCCGGCTTGGTAATCGTCATGGTTCCGACACTGATTTTGTACATCTTAGTACAGAAGAAACTGACCGAGGGCATGAGCCTTGGCGGTTTGAAAGATTAGGAGACGATTATGGGAAAAACGACTGGAAGAGTGACATTACCTGGAGAATCTAATTTCCTTGAAGAAAGTAAAGACCTGCTGAAACGCTGGGGTGCCGATGCCATTCGTGACAGTGACGGCACTAAGCTGGATGAAGGAATCAAATCGTTAGATGCCAAAATTTATACGACTTATTTTGTTGCCAGAGGACATAATGAATTTGCTCAGCAGCATATGGAGGAATGTCAGCAGATTTATCTGATGAGTCCTTATACACTAGCCGATAAAGAAGAAATTACGATTGCCTTTGCGGCTGAATATTTTGATCAGCAGGTAACACCGGATTATGACCATGATCCAAAGGAATGGTGGGAAGTTATTGATCGTACAACACAAGAAGTTGTTGATGTGAAGGATTGGGATATAAATACAAAAGACCATACGCTTACGATACATCATGCTAAGAAGTTCCATGAATATACCGTTTCTTTTCTGGCTTATATCTTATGGGATCCAACACAGATGTACAATCACATCACCAATGACTGGGGTGATAAACCTCATGAAATTCCCTTTGATGTACGAAAACCTTTCTCTCGCGCATATGTCGTACAATATTTAAAAGACTGGTTGGCTGATGAAGAGAATAAACGCTGTGATGTCGTACGATTTACAACGTTCTTCTATCACTTTACGTTAATCTTCAATAAGCTGGCAAAAGAAAAATTTGTGGATTGGTGTGGATATGGCGCTAGTGTTTCTACTGAGGCAATTTTAGCCTTCGAGAAAGCCTATGGCTATCGCTTACGCCCAGAAGTATTTGTAGATAATGGATACTACAACTCAACTTTCTGTGTACCAACCAAAGAATATTTGGAATACATTGATTTCCAACAGCGCTTTGTTGCGGAAACGGCAAAAGAATTGGTACAGTTGGTTCATGATGCTGGCAAAGAAGCTATGATGTTTTTGGGAGATAACTGGATTGGTACGGAGCCTTATGGCAAATACTTTCCGGAAATCGGCTTAGATGCTGTTGTCGGAAGTGTTGGCGGAGGTGCTACCTTGCGCTTGATTTCCGATATTCCCGGAGTGAAATACCATGAAGGACGATTCCTTCCATATTTCTTCCCGGATACCTTCTATGAAGGAAATGATCCGACGATTGAGGCAATTGATAACTGGTTAAGTGCACGTCGTGCGATTATGCGTAAACCAATTGATCGTATCGGCTATGGCGGATATCCTAGCTTAGCTTACAAATTTCCAAAGTTTGTAGACTATATTGAAAAAGTTTGTGATGAATTCCGTGAAATCTATGATCGTGTACATGGTCAAACACCATATTGCGGATTAAAGGTAGCAATCTTAAACAGCTGGGGTGCTTTACGCAGCTGGCATGCATATATGGTTGCCCATGGCTTGTATTGCAAACAAATTTACTCATACAATGGTATGCTGGAATCGCTTAGTGGTGCCAGCGTAGATGTTGTCTTCCTCAGCTTCGATGAGGTGTTGGAACATGGTATCCCAGAAGATATTGATGTTATCATCAATGCAGGGGATGCCCACACCGCATTCTCCGGCGGAGATGTTTGGAAGAATGAAAAATTAATCTCCATGATGCGTGAATGGATCTATAATGGCGGTGGATTTGTCGGTATTGGTGAACCAGCAGCAGTTGAAAACGGCGGAAGATTCTTCCAGCTGGCGGATGCTTTAGGTGTCGATAAAGAATTAGGTTTCACACTACACACGGATAAATATTTCCACACCCCATTAGCAAGTCACTTCATTACGGAAGATGTAGTGGAAGAATTGGACTTTGGTGAAGGTATGAGAAACATTTATGCGCTGAATGAAAATACCGAGATTATTTCCTACAGCAACGGCGAAGTACACTTAGGTGCACATACTTATGGAAAAGGAAGAGGCGTTTATATTGCCGGTCTTCCATACAGCACGCAGAATACACGCGTACTGCTGCGTTCTCTCTATTATGCGGCACATAAAGAAGAAGAATTTAAAAAATGGTATGCGGATAACCTCTATTGTGAAGTTCATGCATACCCGGATAACAACATGTATGCAATTCTAAATAATACCAATCAAGAACAAAAAACAAATGTGTATGATGGAGAAGGCAATCATGTCGCAGTAACACTCGCCCCTGGTGAAATAAGATGGATGGTGATAAATGATGGAAAATAATGCAGTGAAAAATATAATCATGGCAATCTTGTTCTTCGTGTTTCTTGGACTGATCATTGTCGGACAGAAAACCGTCAGTGTGGCAAATCTAGGCATGGAATTCATCGGCCTTGCGGGATTGCTCGTTCTGCTGTATTTATACAACAGAAAATACAAATAACAGGAGGTAATAAGAATGGCTGAATTATCATTAAGACATATTGATAAGATATATGACAATAATGTCCAGGCAGTATTTGACTTCAACCTGGAGATTAAAGACAAAGAGTTTATCGTCTTTGTAGGACCATCCGGCTGCGGTAAATCAACAACATTGCGTATGATTGCCGGGTTGGAAGACATCAGTGCCGGAGAATTTTACATTGATGGCAAATTGATGAATGACGTGGAACCAAAGGATAGAGATATTGCGATGGTTTTCCAGTCTTATGCATTGTATCCACACATGAGTGTTTACGATAATATGGCATTTGGCTTAAAGCTGAAAAAAGTGCCAAAAGAAGAAATCGACAAACGTGTGCATGAGGCTGCACGTGTTCTGGAAATTGAAGAATATTTGGATCGTAAGCCCAAAGCTTTATCAGGCGGACAGCGTCAGCGTGTTGCTTTAGGACGTGCGATTGTACGTAATGCGAAAGTATTCTTGATGGATGAGCCACTGTCAAACCTGGATGCAAAGCTACGTGTACAGATGCGTAGTGAAATTATCAAATTGCATGAGCGTATCAATGCGACAACGATTTATGTAACTCATGATCAGACCGAAGCTATGACGATGGCTGACCGTATTGTTGTTATGAAGAAAGGGTATATTCAACAAATCGGAAGTCCTAAGGAAATCTATAATAATCCTGCCAATATGTTCGTTGCCGGATTCCTGGGAGCACCTGCCACAAACTTCTTAACCGGGATTTGCAAAGGACACAGCTTTATCTGTAATGATCATGAAATCAAACTGCCGGAAATGTTCCATGAAGCATTGAAGCCATATGATGGCAAAGAAATTGTGATGGGTATTCGTCCAGAAGATTTGCATGGTGAAGGTATCGTTGCCGATACGTATCCAACGGCACATTTCCAATTTGATGTAGATGTCAGCGAATTGCTAGGTCATGAATTCATCCTGCATGGCAAATGGGGCAAGCAACGTTTAGAAGCAAAGGTTGCGGCACGTATGGAAGCCCGTGCACATGAAACGATTGAACTTGCTATGGATTTAAGTAAGGTACATTTCTTCGATCAAGAAACAGAATTAACGATTGTATAATAAGAATTCCCCCATCTTTCCATAAGGAAAGGTGTTGCTGAAGAGGCAGATATGGATAAATAGCATGTCCCCTCCTCTAATATATAGCCTCTTCAGCTATAGGAAGAGTCGATCTGACATCAGGAAGGAATTGCAGATTGACAAAAAATCCCGTGATAAGCGGGATTTTTTATGTGAAATGTTTCTATAATATCTTATAAGCATGATGTTACCAATTCAATAGCTAGGAATAAAAGGACCAGATAAGATCAATGGATATGTAAGTAATTGTAGAAGCGTTAAAAATTTGCAAACACAACTGTTTTAAGCAAGCTTTTTTAAATATCCTACGTCATCAGAAAGTGAGATACTACTGTTTATTTCGTTTGGCATACTTGTAATTGCAGTTGGGTGATATATTCTTCTTTTTGGCGTGTCTCATGCACATCAATGACAAAAAACTCCATGGCTTCTGATACGATCGTATAGTGATGCTGTTGACAATATTCGATCATCATTTTCAAATGTTGATAATCAGGATCACGCGGTCCTTGGTAATAAAGATTGAGATAAAGACCCTCAGGCAATGTGAATTCATAATCTGTTAAAGTGTCTTCCATGATAAAAACAGAGGAAGGATGAATATGGTTCTTATCTTCAATGTTCAAAAAGCAGCCAGTGTGAAAATTGCCGATTGTATAAATATTGTCTTCATATTCTTTGCTGAGCTTAATCAATTGATATTCAATATCATCGTGAATATCATCAGTAGCTAAGGAAACACATTTACGTTGGTTAAGATGCAAAAGCTCCATCTTATCAAAGACAACTTTGGTACTTTTCAATAAAGAAGCTTTACGACGCTGTAAATCCTTTTTCAGTTTTTTTAGCTCTTGAATACGTTGATCGACAATACGTTCTTCCTCTTCCATAAAGGCAAGGCTATTTTCAATTGTACGGTTTTCTAAATAGGCGGCAATATGCTTCATGGAGAATCCTAAATTACGTAAATCGCGGATCATGTTCAAACGATAAATGTCACTTGTCGTATATTGCCGATAGCGATTCTTGTCACGCATGGGATGAAGAATACCGATTTCTTCATAATAACGTAAGGAATCTACGCCAATATTGTATAATTTAGAAATTTCATTAATTTTATAGTAGTTTTTCATGTACACCTCTTGACTCTGGTATTATACCAAGGTTTATAATGCTCATGCAAGTGAGGTGTTTTATGAATCATAAAAAACAGTTTTTAAAATTTGTCGTGCCATCCATAGTATCAATGCTAGTATTTAATTTATATACGATGATCGATGGTATTTATGTTGCACGTTTTGTTGGTGAAAAAGCCTTATCGGCAGTCAATATCGCTATGCCCTATATAAATTTTATATTTGCTTTTTCCATTTTATTTTCCGTTGGGACATCGACGGTCGTGGCTATTTTTCGAGGAGAAAATAAGCTGGTACAAGCGAATCAGACATTTACGCGAAATACACTGTTTTTAAGCGTCTGCGGTATCGTTATTACGTTGGTTGCACAATATTTCTTAAATGATTTAGCACGCTTTTTAGGTGCTAGTGAAGCTACGATGCCCTATGTGCTGGATTATTTGGGAACAATCGCATGGTTCAGCTTTTTTTTCATCGTATCGTATTCTTTAGAAGTATTAGTAAAAACAGATGGATTTCCTCGTTTAGCTACCGCAGCCGTAAGTGTTGGGGCAGTCACAAACATTGTGATGGACTTTGTCTTAGTCGTTGTATTTCCTATGGGAATCAAAGGGGCAGCTTTAGCTACCGGATTATCACAGGTGTTAACTTTTACCGTATTCTTTCTTCATTTTTTGATGAAAAGGGGAAATATTCATTGGTGTCGTACAACTTTAGATATGTCGGTGTATAAGCGCATTCTGCCTATCGGTATAGCTGACTTTATCACGGAAATGTCGGCAGGCGTCATCGTCTTTCTTTTTAACCATGCTATTTTAAGATATATAGGGGATGATGGAATTGTCACCTATACGGTGATTACGTATATATACAATCTGGTGATGATGACCTTTACAGGAATATCACAAGGAACACAACCTTTAGTCAGCTTTTATCATGGAAAAAAGGAGCCCGCGACCTGTGCATTATTTTTACGCTATGCCCGTATATCAACATTTACAATATCAATTGTTGCCCTTGGTTTCTGCCTGTTGGCAGCACCGCTTATAGTTTCCATATTTATTGATACAAATATACAGCCCTTATTTCATGATAGTGTAAAAGCCTTTCGCATGTTTTCCCTATGTTATTTGGTTATTGGCTATAACATTATATATAGTGGTTATTTTGCAGCTTTGGAAAAAAACCGATATTCTTTTACAATCTCTATGTTGCGGGGATTTGTATTCATAGCTTTTTCTATCTGGGTGCTGGGATGGCTATTTCAAGGAGATGGCATATGGCTTGCGACCTTGTTATGTGAATGTATGACCTTATTATGCAGTACTTGGTTTATGCATACGGAATATAAAAAGAGAAAGCAAGCATCTTCATAATGCTTAGGATTGTTTGATATGTATTATAAAAGCCTGTTTTCATGATCAACTCTTATATATACAGCATGTGGACATGTCTGGGTAATATTTGAGAAATCATGTAGGAAACAGGCTTATTTTTGATTCTGTATTTTTTCTAGTGCTTCTAACAAATAGAAGAGACGATAATTATCTTTTTCCGATAGCTTAATATTTACGTTATATAAGTAATGTTGTAAGACATCGGCATCTTTTAAGATTTCCGATATCGTACCATCATGACGACTCATTTTATCAGAATGAACAGCGATGACATTACGAATGATCTGAACTTCTTCTTCAGTGAAGGCCTTCGTTTCGTTTAATAGCTTTTCCGCGTATTCACTACTGCGTTTGGCGTGAACAGCATGAGGACAATTTTCCGTATATAAAGCAATATCATGTAGCATAGCCGCTATGCAGGCAAGCTCTACATCAGCTTTCCGAATGGTTGCCAAAAGCGCTGCGGCTTGTGCAACACCATACGTATGAATATAAGCGAATTTACGTGTTTCTTCTTTTTGTAATTTGTTGATTTCTTGATCAACTTTTTCGCGTATTAATTCCAGGCGGTCCATATCATCACCTCTTTTTATTATTCTAGCATGTATACAGTGCTTTGTATAGGCTTTCAGAGTGTTTTGGTCATAAGTATCTTTGTTCGACAAAGTTTTTTAACGTGTTCATAAAAACTAACCATAATTACTATTTACGCAATAAAATTACCGAACAAGAAGAATATATTATATGTGGTTATTGTCCTAAAAATGCATAAAAATGGCAGATTATTTACTTTTTTATCTTGCATAATCGCTTATTTGACTTGCATGTAATAGAATGCTAAAATAGTAACGAAGGATGGGATTATTTCGCGTGTTTGTGTAATCCTTCCATACACAAAACTGCAATCAAAAATAGGATGTAAATGCAGCTATCTTCATCGTTATCTTAAAAACAGTATAACGAATTTCTTCTGTAAGGATGGGAGCCTTATGGAAGGTGGAACAACATTATGTACATTATTTCTAGCGGATAGATAGTAGGGCATTTCAAAACTTATAGAAAATAAGTGAAAGGACGTGTGGCGAAATGGCAAAGGAAATTTTTGACGTTACACTTTTTAATGAATTCACGATTACATGTGGCAAAGAAAAAGCGATTATCACCGAATATCTTGGAAAACAGCTGGTAAATCTTTTTCAGGTATTTCTTTATTACCGTGAACAACCGGTGCACAAAGATACGCTTATCGAAATTTTATGGCCGGAAAGCGATAATCCGATAAGCGCGTTAAAGTTTACGATTCATCGTTTTCGAAAGGATGTACAAAAAATACCTTTTTTTGAAGGTAAGGAATTGATCTTGACCGTTAAACAGGGTTATCAGTTAAATCCTGATTTTGAATGGCATATTGATTCGGAAGAATTTGGTAATCTTTGGGAAGAAATCAAATTTGAGGAGAATCTCAGTGCAAAAACGATGAAGATAGCGTATCGCATGGTAGACCTATATAAGGGGAAATTTTATATATCAAATTCACAGCTTATGTGGACACAACAAGTATGTGAATTCTATCGGCATGCGTATGTGAAATGCGTGATAAAGATATGTAAGAAACTGTTGGAAGAGCAAAAATATGAGGAAATGATGACTTTAAATTATCAGGCAATCTTATTAGAACCGTTTTATGAAGGTCTGCACTATTATTATATGAAAGGTTTACTTGAAACGAGTGATTATCACAAAGCATTGCGATATTATGATGATTTAAATGAATCTTTTGTAAAAGAGCTTGGAACAGGTTTATCGATGCGATTTAAAGAATTATATGATGCCATCATGAGTGATCATGAAAACATTGAACGTGTAAAAATTGATAGTTTATTGAAACAACTATCAAGACGAACCGAGGAAGAAGGCGGATTCTACTGTACCTTTGAAATGTTTAAGTACATGTACGAGTTGGTCATGAAAAGCGCTATGCGAGATAATAAGCGTTTATATCTGATATCTTTTGAAATCAGTCATGAAGATGATAAAGAAGAAGAAGTATTTAAAGTAGTGAACAAGGTGAAACATCTGATTGCGTTATCCTTACGTAAGAATGATTTGTTTGCGAAAATCAATGAAGGACAATTTATTGTCTTAGTAGATTGTCAGACGGTAGAAAATGCTTATCTGATTATTCAGCGTATCAGTCATCGCTTTTATAAAAAATTCCGTAATAAGAAATTACGTCTGAATTATTATGTCACGGAAGCAAAATTACTTGATCCAGAGGAAGCAGAATAAAAAAAAGAGTGCACAAAAAGGGCAGAAGCGATTCTGTTCTTTTTTAGGGCAATTAATTATTAGATAGTCAAATTTTTTAGAGGTTTTCACCAGAAATTTAGGGAGAAAGAAAAAAACAAACGAATCTTTAAGCCCTCTAAAGTTTGATCCCCTAAACGAACCCTTAATTCAGATCGCTAAAGATTTTGGATATTCTTTTTATTATCTGAGGGGAAATATCGTTTTTATCGTTATCTAGTGTACCAAGGATGTAGTTTCTTATGCACTGATATGTATCGTTGTGAAAAGTAATAAAAACATGCTGAAAAAAGGGGTTAAAAAGAATCACTTCAAATGTTACCTAAGCCCAAACACGTCTTTTTTTCAAAAGAAAACAGTAGCTGATTTAAAATAAAACCATTTTATAACTAGTCTGCTCATATAATGAAAAAGTAAAGTCAGTGGTGGCTTTATTTTTATGTTAGGGAGTATAAATGAAAGAGAAAGGAGATGGAGAAGATGAGAAGAAAATGCGCTAAAATATTTGTGATATTTGCCTTGTTGTTACAGCTGGTACCGAGTAATTTTATGACAATCACGGCAAAAACGACAAAGACAACGACGGGCAACGTTGTGGAAGTAACAATGGAAAATGATTCTGTTCAAGTGATTACCAAAGAACAGTTGCGTCAAATGGCAAACAAGCAACCTTCTTTGACTGTTAAGGTTCTGTTAGCTGATGAAATTCTTGATGATATCAATATGATCTTAACGGATGGTAATGATCCTGGTGATACCCAAATTTCACTGGTAAATGGTTATCGTGTTATTAACATGATGCTTGATCAAAAGCCGTTTATTTCTGGAAGTAAGATATCCTTAAAAGCGAATGATGGCAGTAATTTGCATAAAGTGCTTACGATAGAAGTCGCAAAAGATCAAAAACAAGCGTCATTAACAAAAGGAACACAGCCGTATGAAGAAACGATGCATAAGGTAGTTTACATTGTGAATCAAGAAGAAACAATAGAGTATGTGAAGCATGGTGAAATGCCCAAACATGCACCAATCGTTAATGGTGGATTTTGGACGAAAGATGGCCCTGGTGGAAATGCAATCGTCCCCAATCAGACACCAATTTATGAGGATACAAAATTCGTTTTTCATAAAGGGAATAAAGAGGAACTTATCACCATTACCTTTGATCCTGCCAATGGAACAATCGATGGCAGTTCCGATAAATATGAACAGCAAATATATAAAAACAATTCTTTAATTGACAATCAAATTCCTACCCCTATCCCAAATGATTCGCGACAAGTATTTATGGGATGGTCACTGCAGGAAGATGAATCAAATACACAGGATAAAGATAAGCTATATACAAATGAAGATATAGCGAAGCTTATCTTTTCGGCGAATGCCACCTTTGTAGCAATATATCAGAATACTGAAAAAGAAGGTTGGCATTTTATATTTGCGCAAGAATCTTCTAATGTCGAGGTGTTTTATAGCGAGGATGGAAAAACCATTCAGCAGATGCAGAAAGGCCGCTCACATGAAGTGATTGATGAAAATGGTTATGTGGAATTTTTCGTAAAAGTGCCAACAGGCTATTCGGCAGGCACACAGTTTTTGCATCATAATGCATCAACTATGGAAGGATTGGATGCTACTACAGGAGAAGCAATTTATCGTGGAGGAATCTATACGCCAATCCATTCTTTTAAGAACACGCAAGCAAGAGAATTGGCGATTGAGAAAGGATGTACTACGGCTTTTTTCTATAGCCAGTCCACACCGAATCTGAAATATAGAGAATTTAAGATTGCTGCTAAAATCGTAAATATTCAAGTTAAATATGACTTAAATGGTGGAACATCGGTTACCCCGATTACTGATCAAAACGTTTATCATCATCCAGATACAAATGTAAAAGAAAATATAATCAAAGTGAGTGAACAAACACCAACTCGTCCAGGGTATGTTTTCAAAGGATGGAAATTACAGGATGAGGATAAGATTTACCATGCGCATGATGAAATTCAAGTAAAAGATGTTTGGAAGTATGAAAATGATTATGACATCACTTATACCTTTACCGCTTTATGGGAACCTTTGCATGCATATAAGGTGCATTATGATTTACAAGGCGGTCTTTATGAAAATAATGCATCGATTGCTGATGAAATAGTGCAATTTGATGACATTGTGAATATTGGGTATCGGCCAATGCGCAAGGGTTATACGTTTGATGGTTGGTATTACAAGGACACCAAAGTCGCTTCAAAAACAGCATATCAAACACTCGTCCAAAACGATGAAGAAGTAAAGGAAATCACGTTAGTTGCCAAATGGATCAAGGATGATACGCAATGGGTACGTATCACGTTTCAAGAAGGGGAACATGGAAAACTAATGAATAATCCCTTTACTGAAAATTTACTACCTAATGAGAATGGTTCTTTCTATATGGAAGTATTAAAAGGAACAAATTGGACTGATCATAACTATCAAATGCCGCTAATTATCGCGGATCATGGTTATGATGTTGCAGACCCTGCATGGAAATCAAACGATGAAAAATATACATTTGAAGAATATGTACAGGGAAAGGTAGCTTTTTATCAAGATGTTACGTTTATTGCACAATATAAAGAATTAGCATATGTAACGATACAATATAGTATCACAGATAAAGATGGTAAGCCGATTGTTGATGAAGAGGGAAATGTACTCAGCGTAGGAAAATTATCATTGGAAACAGAACAGGTGAATCCGGTGATTGGTCAACCAGCAGGTTCAAAAGTGGTATATGATAATGCGAATGATGATTATGTATTTGCTTATTGGCTGACACCAAATCAGCAGAAAGTATATGATTTTGAGATTATGCCAACACAGAAGGATCATGTGTGGGTAAGTGAAACTTATAAAGCTGTTTTCTTACCAGATGAAAATCATAATGGAAAACCTGATGAGAATGAAGTTTTATCCATGTATTATGATGCAAACGGTGGCAGTGGAAGTGTCATCGATGAAATGATGTATCATGTAAAAGATCAAGTACTAATAAAGGACAATGACTTCACATATCCAAAGGAAAATGTTATCTTCATCGGCTGGAGCAAACAGCCATTTACAGTGATTTTGGCAGATGGCAAGGCACCTCAAGAGATGTTACAGCCAAAGGATAGCTTCGCCATCATGGAGACAACGACGCTATATGCCGTATGGGCTATGGATGAAAATGGTAACCATATTCCAGATTATCAAGAATCTTTGTCGATGAATTATGATGCAAACGGTGGCAGTGGAAGTGTCATCGATGAAATGACGTATCATGTAAAAGATCAAGTACTAGTAAAGGATAATGCCTTCACATATCCAAAGGAAAATGTTATCTTCATCGGTTGGAGCAAACAGCCATTTACAGTGATTTTGGCAGATGGCAAGGTACCTCAAGAGATGTTACAGCCAAAGGATAGCTTCACCATTATGGAAACAACGACGCTGTATGCCGTATGGGCTATGGATGAAAATGGTAACCATATTCCGGATTATCAAGAATCTTTATCGATGAATTATGATGCAAACGGTGGCGTTGGAAGTGTCATCGATGAAATGACGTATCGTGTAAAAGATTAAGTACTAGTAAAGGATAATGTTTTCACTCATCCAAAGGAAAATGTTATCTTCATCGGTTGGAGCAAACAGCCACTAACAGTGATTCCGACAGATGGCAAGGCACCTCAAGAGATGTTACAGCCAAAGGATAGCTTCACCATCATGGAGACAACGACACTGTATGCCGTATGGGCTATGGATGAAAATGGTAACCATATTCCAGATTATCAAGAATCTTTGTCGATGAATTATGATGCAAACGGTGGCAGTGGAAGTGTCATCGATGAAATGACGTATCATGTAAAAGATCAAGTACTAGTAAAGGATAATGCCTTCACTCATCCAAAGGAAAATGTTATCTTCATCGGTTGGAGCAAACAGCCACTAACAGTGATTCCGACAGATGGCAAGGCACCTCAAGAGATGTTACAGCCAAAGGATTACTTCACCATTATGGAAACAACGACACTGTATGCCGTATGGGCAATGGATGAAAATGGTAACCATATTCCGGATTATCAGGAAGAGCGCTTTACGGTTACATTTATAGCAGGAGAACATGGAAAATTACTTGGAACAACCACATATAAAAATTATTTGGTCAAGTCAGCAATTCATGACGCACAGCATTATAAAGAACCTACACCGGTAGCAGAAGATGGCTATGTGTTTGATAAATGGGTGATCGTTGATAAAGATGGACATGCACTTTTAGAAGTTGCAGAACCTGGCGCATATGTGATTCACGGCGATACGATTGTCAAGGCAGTATTTGCAAAGGATGACAACCATGATGGAATTCCGGATGAGCGTGAAGAAAAATTAAGGGTAAATTTCGTTGTGGCAGAACATGGTGCATTAGAAGGGACTACTCAATATAATGAAGTGTTAGCAAATACGAAACTCAAAAATGTAATAGATTATCAGACACCAAAACCAAAGGGAGCTGCTGGTTATACTTTTGATAAATGGATCGTTAAAACGGTGTCGAATAAGGAAGGGATAGAGATTAAGGATCCAAGCGAATATACGATAACCGAAAATACCGTATTTTATGCTTACTTTGCTAAAGATGAGCATGGAACAGATCCTATTCATCCCGATCATGGAGATGGCATTCCAGATAAATATCAAGTTGAAGTAAACTATGAAGTAAAAAATGGTACACTTGTTGGAACAAGGAAGACCTATGTAACCCTATATGATGAAAACAATGAGCCTTCACAAACTGGGAACGGTCAATTAACAGCGTTGCAGATTCCTTTGGCAATTGCGGATAAAGGCTATGACCAAAGCAGCCTACAATGGTATCCAGTATGGCCAGAAGCTGGTATGAAAATCAAAGAAAAGATGACGTTTAAAGCCAAGTTTGAAACGGCTGATTATCAATTGACTATTCGATATGTTGATGAGGATGGCAATCGCATAGCTGAAGATTATCAAACAAAGATTGCTTACCTGAATCGCTATGAAATAACATCTCCACATGTGGATACCTATGTTTTGGAAAATGAAAATGATCATATAATCACAGGCAGCATGGATGCGGAAGATAAAGAAATCGTTGTTCATTACACCAAAGACATTCATGGGACAGATCCAAAGCATCCCGATAAAGGAGACGGCATTCCAGATAAATATCAAGTGGCAGTTCATTATGAAGCTGAACATGGAACGGTTGCTTTTGATCGTGTATATGTGACATTACGAGATGAAGAAGGAAATTTTGCAACACATGGAAGTGGTAAACTAAGGGTTGATCAGATTCCAACAGCTATAGCAGATGAAGGATATGAGCAAGAAAGTGCGTCCTGGGTAAATAAAAAACCGACCATCGATATGATCATAACAAAAGATACGACGTTTAAGGTTGTTTTTCAAGCAAGTAAAGAACCTGAAAAACCAGTGACACCAAGTGATCCCGAGAAGCCAGATACTCCTCAAAACCCTGAGGAGCCAGATACTCCTGTAACACCAGATAAACCTGATACCATACCTCCAACGAATGGAGGCAATACCGTTGATGCTCCTCAGCTTCCAGAAACAACGAATAGACCAATCGTAGCAGAACAGCCTAGGATGCCATCAGTTTCAGATACAAGACCATTCGCACCAAACATAATGGGGAATACGCAATCGAATGGAGAAAGTGAACATGTTGATGAAAATGAGACACCGTTAACAAATGGGGATGTAGAAGTAATTAAGGAAAATGTAACACCGAAAGCGAAAGGCACGGAAGCAAACTGGGCGATCATGAATTTCATATGCATGATCATTACGGTATTACTGGCAATACTTCTGTTATTATCAAAAAGTAAAAATGAAGAGAAATTAGAAAATGATAAGACGTATTCTTATGATGAGCAAGAAGATTATCAGGAAGAAAAACGCAGCTTATTTATAAGAAGTCTTGCCTTACTGCTTGCGATTATTTCAATCATTGTCTTCTTCTTAACGGAGGATATGAGTTTGCCGATGGTTATTATTGATAACTGGACAATTTATATGCTATGTTTTGTTATCGTACAGCTTATTGTCTTTATTTTAGGCAGACGATGGAAAGAAGTAGAGCAGGAAGAAAAACAAAAAGCTTAATGTAAAGAAAAGACGCGCTTCGCGTCTTTTCTGCATTTTGACCAAAATAAAAAAGCTGTTGCATATCACCTAGAAAGGCTCATTTGCAACAGCTTAATGAATAAAGGATATTTAAATTATCGTGGGGATAAAACCTGCCTCTAAATTATCATGGGGTTTACAGAGAGCTTACCTTTAAACTATTGTGGGGTGGGTTCTTTTGTTCATTTCACAAAAAAACCTTTCGTTGTAGAATATCATTGTCAAACATTATTCTTAACGAAAGGAGTGGTTTTCCACTATGGATATTATAACAGATTTATTGAATATACCTCAAGAAGATGTTTTATCCTCTTCCTCTTCTCAAAGTGAAAACGGTTCTTTGATTATCGACATTACTCTCGTATCTAAAAAGTTTAGCTGTCCTTCTTGTGGTTCTTATTCCACACATATTAAAGACTATAGAACTAAA
Source organism: Longicatena caecimuris (assembly GCF_018406465.1). GTDB lineage: Bacteria > Bacillota_I > Bacilli_A > Erysipelotrichales > Erysipelotrichaceae > Longicatena > Longicatena caecimuris. The sequence goes on along the minus strand of NZ_AP024510.1, from coordinate 2,434,044 downwards.
TCTATTACCCATTCTGCGCTGAACAGCCGTTCTTGTCTGATACGCTATCGTGCCAGACGCTTTGTGTGCACTGTATGTGGCAGAACTTTTTTTGAATCAAATCCCTTCCTGCCTTCCGGGCATACTATAAGCAGCCTTACTGTTCTTAATGTGCTGAATGAGCTGAAAGAGTCAAATTCTACTTTCTCCAGCGTTGCACGGCATAATTATATTTCTCCAACTAAGGCTCAGGAAATCTTCGATCTTTATGTCCGTATAAAGCGTAGAACTTTTCCTAAAATCATATGTATCGATGAAGTCTATGCTTTGAAGGATAATCATAGTAAGTATGTCTGCCTTCTTCTTGATTTCAAATCTCATCAGCTGATTGATATGCTTCCTGAGAGAAAAAAGTATTCTCTTCTCAATTACTTTGAAAGGATTCCTATAGGTGAAAGATCAAATGTCCAATACTTCATTATGGATATGTATCAGCCATATAGAGATGTTGTTCATTTTCGTTTTCCTAAAGCCAAAATTGCTGTAGACTCTTTCCATGTTGTTAAAAATATCAATGATTCCCTGAATGCAGTCAGGGTCCGTATTATGAAAGGATATAAGTCAAACACTGTAGAATATTATCTGCTGAAGAATTTCAACTGGCTTCTTCTTGAAAAAGAAGTACGAGAAGGTAAGCGCAGGTTCAATAAACGGTTAAATCAATATATCAATTATCCGCAGCTGCTTGACCGCATATTGGCTATATCCCCAGAATTAAAGGAAGCCTATCAGATCAAAGATAGATACCTTCTCTTCAATACATACAGCGATTTCAGTAATGCAGAAAAAAATTTCAATGAGATGATGTCATTGATACGAAAATCTCATATTCCTGAAATAGTAGTAATCCATAAAATGTTGAATAACTGGAAAGAAGAAATCATCAATTCTTTTATTCTCGTAGATGGAAGACGGTTGTCGAATGGCATCATGGAATCTCGTAACTCTATTGTAAAACTGATCAAGAAAACGGGTAATGGATATGTGAATTTCGCGCGCTTCCGTAACCGTTGTATGTACTGCATGAACAGAGATGCACTGCCTTGCCTCTCTGATGCACAGCTTCCAATCAGAATGAACGGAAAGAAACGCGGTACCTATAAAAAATAACTATCATGCATACAATGTTTGACATATAAAAAAGAAGTAATTTGTTCATTCCCGAACCTTATTACTTCTTTTTTGAAACCCCACGTTAATTTAGAGCGTAGCAGTTAGATGCTAAAACCCCACAATAATTTAGAGCCTTTTTTCGCTCAACCCCACGTTAATTTAGAGCCCCTGAATAAATGATTATTCAGCTACAACGTTAGCAGCCTGCTGACCACGGTCACTGTCAACTACATCAAAAGAAACTCTCTGTCCTTCTTCTAATGTACGGAAACCATCAGACTGGATGCTTGAATAGTGTACGAATACATCCTTACCTTCATCAGAAGTGATGAATCCATAACCTTTTTCTGCATTAAACCATTTTACTTTACCTGTACTCATTTTTAGTACCTCCTTATAAATTTAATAAGAAGCACTCAAATGTATAAAAAAATCACAAACATCGGATCCTGTACATATTGAGTCATAAATACAATTCCGAGAATTTGTGAATCTTGAAATCATAGTTATTGCTTTTTATTACAGATTTACAATAACACTTCTTTTGCATAAAGTCAATCGTTTTCTATTTTTATCTAACCTTTTTCTAAAAAAGTTGGATGTTTTATTAACAATGGCTGTATCCGTTTATCGAAATGGCAAAAATATTTGAAAGCAGTTTCAGATTTATCGGAATTGGGGTATAATAGATACATAAAAGAAGAGGAAACGAAAGGAGTACGCCTATGTTGATAAAAGATGAATTCCTGCGTGCAGCGATTGCCAGAACATTGCAATTGAAGGAAGAGGAAATTGATGAAAAGGCAATGGAGCGTTTAGTCAGTTTATCTGCTCGAAGTGCCGGCATTATATCATTAGAGGGACTGGATACAGCTGTGAATCTGCAATATTTGGATTTATGTGGAAATAGTATTGAAGATCTTGATCCTATTAAAGATCTACGCGAAGTAGAGTATTTGAATCTATCTAAGAATATGCTGCGAGATATACAGGCTTTAAGAGGATACCGGCAATTATTGCGTTTGGATATTTCCCGTAATAATTTATATACCATGGATATCAGTGCAATTGCGGGTATGATTAATCTAGAAGAACTAAATCTGGAACGTAGTAAAGTTGATAACTTGGTTTATTTGGAAAATGCCAAAAAGCTGCATAAGTTATATATCAGTATTGAGAATGGTCCATTTCCACTCAGTATCTTAGGCACGTTAAATGAGTTAAAAGAACTTCATATGAATAAGATGTGGTTATATGATATTGCGGATCTGACTTATCTCAAAAACATTGAAGTATTAGATTTATCAACCAATCTGTTTTCTGATTTATCGCCTTTGCAATATATGAAAAAAACGTTGCGCAGTCTTAACCTGACGAATAACCAATATTTGAGTGATTGTAGCATTTTGGAAGAGTTTCCTAACTTAGAGGTCTTGGAATTATCCTTTGACAGCATCAAAGATTTTTCCTTTTTGAAAAAGTTGAAAAACTTAAAAGATTTGCGTCTTATCCAAAGTGGGCTAAGTGATTTGCGTATCTTAAAAGGGTTGAATAAGTTAGAAAAATTAGATATCTCAGAGAATCGTGTTACACATACGGAAGTCTTAAAAGATATGAAAAATTTGCGTTATTTTAAGGCAAGCTGCTGTTTCCTACACGATATTGACTTTTTAAAAAATGCGAAAGAGTTAGTTGAAGTCAATGTGTATAATAATTCGATCACGGATATTAGTGTATTAAAAGGCTGTGAGAAAATGACGGCATTGGATGTTGGGAATAATGCGGTACGTGACATCTCATGTTTAGAGGATATGAAAAACTTGGAATGTCTTTGTTTATCACATAATAATATTTCCGATCTGACTGCTTTAGAGAATTTAACGAATCTGGGTACCATTGATTTATACAACAATGTGATTACTGATATCAGACCATTAAAGAAATTGGTTAATTTATCATCGTTGCGTTTAGATCATAATGGAGTCATGGATTTATCACCACTAAAAGATTTGACATATTTGAGTTCTCTAACATTAAAAGCAAACTATGTTACAGATCTGACACCATTAAAGAATTTAAAAAATTTATATGAATTGCGGTTGGATGAAAATCCAATAGAAGATATTTCCATGTTAGAAGATATGGAATATTATGATAAATTCTCTTATTAAAAAGGTGGGTAGCTCATGGAAATGAACTACCTACCTTTTTTGTGAAGTTTCATGGGTAACGCAAGAGCGAAACTGATCAAGGATTTCTTTAAAGTAACCGAAGGCATCTTCATAAACCTGCGTTTGGCGAGGATCTACACCGGCATGCATCAATTCATCTAAAGGCGCTTCACTGCCGCCTTTTGTAAGGAACTCGCGATAGGCATCAACTTCACCATTTAAGATTTTCTTGGCAAAGCTAATGGCAACCGACATGCCTAAAGTGTATTTGTACACATAGAAGTTATAATAGAAATGAGGAACATGATAACAGCCGTAACGCTGTAAATCATCCACAATGACACTGTCACCAAAATAGTCTTTATTAAGCTGCTCATACAGATCACATACATCTTTTGAGGACAGTGCTTCTCCTTTTTCAATGGCTTCATATAACTGATATTCAAAAGTAGCATACATGGTTTGACGATACATCGTGCCAATCATCTGATTCAATAGATTGCTTAATAAATAAGCCTTATGGTCATTATTATCAGAATGCTTTAATAAATAGTCATTTAATAATAGTTCATTGACTGTAGAAGCAACCTCGGCAACAAAAATACGATATTCTGCTAACATTGCGCGATTATGCTTATGGGAATAATAAGAATGCATAGAATGTCCGAATTCATGTGCCAGTGTACTAAGGGAATCATATTCTCCTGTAAAGTTTGTTAGAATAAAAGGCTTGGAATCATACGTACCTGCAGAATAAGCACCAGAGCGCTTCTTTTCATGTGGCATAAAATCAATCCAGCGTTCTTCTCTAGCTACATCAAGCATAGCGATATAATCCTCACCTAAAGGAGCCAATGCTTTTTTTAAAATGGCAAAGCAGTCATCCACCGTATATGTGATATCTACAGATTTTACTAAAGGAAGGGCAATATCATAAACATGCTGTTGTTGTAATCCTAAGATTTCTTTACGTAACTTAAAATATTCATGGGCATAAGGCCGATACGTCTCATTACCCATTCGTACTACCAAATCAAACAGCGCTTTTTCTACACCATCTTCAAACAGACTTGCTTCTAAGGTAGAAGGAAAGTTCCGTAAGCGTGCTTCAAAAGCTTTTCCTTTGATATGTCCGCTTAATAGATTCAGAAAGACATTTTGATATCGTTTATATTCTTGAAAGTAATGTTCAAATGCTTCTTTACGTACCTTTTCATCGGGATTTAGTAAGAATTGATGGTAGTTACCACCATTTAGAAAAACCGGTTTTCCATCTACCATCACTGGTTCAAATTCTAGCCGGAAACTTTCATAGGTGGATTCTGGTACACGTAAAATATCCTGCATTTGTGCCATCATCACTTCTTTTTCTTCATCCAATTGATGAGGCATGCGACGAAAGATTTCTTGCATTGGATAACGATATGCATTGCATGCATCCTCTGCTAAATACTTTTCAATACTTTCTTTCTCTTTCATGACTTCTAAGTCCACAAAGTTTAGTGCGACCACCGTTTTTTGATAAAGAACATATGCTTTGGAAAGATTTTGTTGTGCTGTTTCTTCATCAGGATCTACATCTGTATACATACGGGCATAGCTGATAAGATTATTCAGTTTTCGGGATAATTCTTCTTGTTGATCAAAAAAATCACAAAAGCTTTCTTTTGTATCCGCTATATGACCTTTTTGTTTTGTCAGTGCATTGACTAAGGATTCACATTCCTGATAACATGTGTTAAATGCCTCTTGTGAAGCAAACATACTGGAAAGATCCCATGTATATGCGCTATCTATCTGATTTCGTTTCATATCATCACCTCTAGTTAGTATTGTAGTACGAAAAAAAACAATTCACAAGTTTCTGCAAATTGTTTTTTCAGATGCATCTGATGATTTTATTGATTTTTATATATCGCTCTTTTCTTTTTTCGATAAGCTATTTTGTTTTTTCTGCGAATGAGTAGAAGGACAATCACAAGTATTAAGATCAAGAAGATGACAGCAAAAGGTATCAGAATGTATGTTGTGATATAGTTTTTTCCATTTCCTTTGATGGTAGCGACTTCGGTAAAATCCATACTTCCTTTAGGCGCTGCACCTTGGATCGATACGATCGCAAAACTACCTTTCTTTGCCTGGAAAAGAATGCGAGTATCGGATTGTGTCGTGGGTAACTGGCGTATGTTTTCACCATCCACAGTTAAGATGCGATATAATTTCCCCTTACTATTTTTAGGTTTCTTTATCGAATACAAAACTTGGGTTTCAGGATCATAACCGGACATATCCTCTTTTCCATCTATGGTAAAGCCTGCTTCATAGGTAACATAATTTGCTTCTGCGACTTTTTTAAACAATGTTTCTTCCTCATTGTCGATGGAATCATGTACATTCACAACGACTGTTTTCGGCATCCATGCATTTAGGAACGATGTCTTTTTCTGCATTGCTAAACTAAGGCCTGATATTTGTAAATCATAGGTATCATCATGAATGAGCACACTGAGACGTGGCTTTAAATTTGGTTGCAAAATGCGATCCACGGCACGTAATACATCATCATCTAAGGGGTTGTTGCTTTCCTGCAAAACATCATTTTGAAATTTTTCTAGTTCAGTTAAGGCATCATCCGTTAACCCTACCTTATCACTATAGGTTTTAATGATATATGCTGCTTTTTCTTGCAGCTTAGATCCGGTGCTTTCACTTTGCTTTTTTACATGAATTTCATAGGATAAGGTTTTTCCCGCATAACGTATTGTTAATGTCTGCGTGCCAAGCGTAGTAGGATCATAGCCACTCACCATATCGGTGGTCAATGAGCGTTCTTGTGTAGAACCATCTTCGAAGCTTACTTGAATCTTTCCTTTTGATACATCCAGGTAATCATGCTGTTGGTAAGTTTGCTTCGGTCTTTCAATAAAGGCGATGTTTTTTACAGATCGATAATTTGCTTTATAAACAATGTCTTTTTCAGCTTTTTTAATTTCTTTGTCCCAACCGATAAATAAGGCATTCTTCTTCTCAGGTTCTAAGATAATCGGAATTTTACCACTCTCTATTTGCATAGTGATAGTATGTGAACCTGGATAGAAAGTGCCTCCATTGGCATCAAAACTGACATCGACATAGTTTTTTTCATTTAGATGCTTTTCATTTGTGATAAAAGAAAGTTCACTGGCTTTTACATACCCATAACTTTTACGATAGTTATATGTTGGATTTGCGGAAACATTTCGATCATTTGTCAAAGGTACATCGGTTTGTACAAGATACCAGACAGCATTTCCTTCTGTTTGTTTATCCAAGAGAAGCAAACTGGCTTGCGTGCCTTTGGGAATAGCATATAATGTCTTCGCAGCTTCTTTAGGATCTTTTCTGACATTAACTTTTTTAGTGCCGGTAATACCAATCGCATACTGATTTAAGTCTTTATCTTGTAAGGCATGATCAATGTCATAATAGTATTGTGCCGCTTTTTCACCCCAGTAAGGATCGCTAGCATAAGAAACATTCATACCGCCCGCTTTGTTTCCGAAATGACCGCCATGGTATTGAAATTGGTTCGGATTTAAATAAGAGGATGATATGTAATGGGCTGCATGAGCGTAAATACTGTCACTTACGCGTAAGTAGCGTGAGGCATTTTTTTCTACATCAGAATCATAGGCCGCATGACCAAACAAATTGTTGCGATTATAAGATAAGGCGCTGCGTCCGCTGGCACTTTCGTTTAAGGCTAAGGAAAGCATCATAAGGGCATTTGCGCCAAACTGATTTTGGTATTGAAAAAACCCTTTTTCCCCTTGTACGATCATAGACTGAGTGAGAATGTCATGCAGATAAGTACCTTCAAATTTGGTGATAGATTGTTTTAAGAGACGAGTGTTTTGCAAATAAGCATGAACATCTTCATAGGAATAAGCGGTTGTCGAACGATGATTGACATATTGATAATAATTATAATATGGCTGTTTTGCGTTTACTGCTTGTGTATGGATACTTTTGCGCACATCTGTGATCATGGCAGAAAAGCTTTTATAAAAATAATGACTGTCATAGCTATAGTAAATTGTCTTTTCTTTAAGGTAAGAAGGGGCTTGACCTAAATGCAAAACATTATCATAGCCCTTACTGGCAATATCACTTTTCAAATAATGCAACAAGATACCATTATGCACCTCAAAGTGTGAAACATTTGGAAGAGTAGTAAGGGGATGGATTGTCACATTTTCAATGGAAGTAGATCCGATGACACCTGACAATTGAAATTTCACCATACCATTGCCATCGTTATATTCTAAAAAGGCTCCATCGGCACCATAACACCCATTGGTATAACCTTCCTCTTGATTCGCTGCATTTGTATAGGTAATATTGACACTGCAATCTTGTGCTTTTTTAAATTCAACTACGCCATTTTCTATCGATAAAAAGGTTTGTCCTTTTGCTATGCCTAGATTTTCATATTGATGCTGTAAAAGGGTATGAGAAACCTTAGCAGCAGCATAGGAATCATTTTCTTTGATGATTTCATAATGGCCGTCTTCTGTAACATTGACCAAGCGAATCTTGTTATCATCTGGCAACGCAGAATCATCTTTTTTGGCTTGCACAGGCATTAACAAGCTGAATGCTGTTACGATACTTAAAATGATAGGAATTAACTTTTTCATAAGACACCTCTTGTTGTTTTATGTAATCATTATAACGTATAAATCTAATCTAGCGTATGGTATTTAAGAAAATGTAAGAAAACGTTCAGATGATCAGATAATAAAATAAAAAAATAATACGCGAGTATTCAACCAAAAGATCATGAAAAAAGTGATGAAGACTTGCTAAAAAGGTAGTTAGCAAAAGCGTTTATCAGTACAGAATTTCTGCCTTGTGATACAATTGAATAAAATAGAAATAGGTAGGCATTTTCATAAAAAATGATATATGAAATCATTAGGATATCGAAATTAGATATGGTATACTAATACTGGTAATCATAAGGAGGATATAGTTATGTCAACACCACATAATGCGGCAAATGCCGGTGATATTGCAAAGGTAGTATTAATGCCTGGAGATCCATTGCGGGCGAAATTTATTGCCGAAACTTATTTGGAAAATCCCGTACAGTTCAATACGGTTCGTAATATGTTTGGCTATACGGGCACTTATAAAGGTGTACGAGTTTCGGTTATGGGAAGTGGCATGGGAATGCCTAGTATTGGAATCTATTCCTATGAATTATTTAAGTTTTATGGAGTTGAGGCAATTATTCGTATCGGAAGTGCCGGAGCATATACAGACAAACTTGATCTATTTGACTTAGTTCTGGCAGACGGTGCTTGGAGTGAGTCAACTTTTGCGAAAGCACAGGCAGATGTTGATGGCGATATACAGTATCCAAGCGAAGAATTGAATGCAGCCATTCGTAAAGCAGCAGAAAAATTGGATCAGCAATTAGTTGAGGCAAGAATTCATTCCAGTGATGTTTTCTATCATGAGGAAAATGTAGATGGACATAAAGAATTCTATGAAAAACATGGTTGTGTCTGTGTAGAAATGGAAAGTTTCGCCTTGTTCCATAATGCTAAAGTGCTGGGTAAAAAAGCGGCTTGTTTATTAACTATCAGTGATTCTTTAGTCACAAGTGCCGTTACTACAGCTGAACAGCGACAAACATCCTTTCATGCGATGATGGAAGTTGCCCTAGAAACCGCAATTTCATTATAAAAAAGTAAGAAAAAACAGTTTCAATAAGTTGATATGATCCCTCTAAAGTAAACAACGGAAATAAATAAAACGTAGTTTATGAAAGGAGGGATCTTTTCTTATGGGAAGGAAAAGCAAATACACAATAGAACAGAAAGTTGAAGCAGTGCAGGATTACAAGAGTGATAAACGTGGAAAAAGCCAGATAGGTTATAATCTGAAATTGTATAAATCTGGAAATGATTTATATAGATGGGTGTCACTTTATGAATGACAAGGTGAATCAATAGATTCAACCATTAGAAATACAACAAGAAACGTGTGAAACGAATCATTTTATAATATGAGAGACCACAAGGAAGACATTGTGAGCAAACACCAAAAGAAGTAAGGACAGCAGCGTTATCAACAGTGAATAAAGTTAAATGCGTTGATTTACTTCTATTGGATATTGTTCATTTAAGACATTATAGAAAAAGATGACCTATCTTTACGACAAGTCATCAATTACTGATTTTATTTATTTCACCTGTCTACTTGACAGGGGGCAGATCACTTTTTCAAGATTTTTTCCAGAGTAGCTACATCTAATAAATTCACTGTTTGAAATTGTCCTTTATAAAAAACGGCAAAATTATTAAATATGCAAGGAAGCTGCTTAGCTTCTTGTAAGGAATCCACTTTCAGAAAGGTTGCAGGTATGGCATGTTCTTCACAATATTGTTGCAACTTTTCAATTTTTTGATAGATAAAAGGGCATTGCATATCATAATATATTGTTAATACGGTATTTTCAATCTGCTGTTTCTTAGCGGTCTCATTAAAGTGAGGAAACGTTCCATCAAAGGAGAGAGCCAGCAATTCATATGCATGGGCAGTATCGACAATCTGGAAACCATATTTCTTGGCAAAACTTTGATCTGATAGCCAAGCTTTTTGCTTAGTTGCTCCAAGCATACAGATACCGGATTTTCCTTTCGCTTTAGCATCCTGAATGCAATACTCTAATAAGGCCTTACCATAGCCATTGCCTTTTTCTTTACTTTCTACCCATAAGCAATAAATATACATATAGTTCTCACCGCAAATAGGCACCCAGGCAGATGCTAATGGAGCATATTCAATAAAGACAGTTGCTTTTTTATTAAGTTTACGAAAGGTATGACCTTCCTTTAAACGTTGTTGTAACCAAAGACGTTTTGCTTCAACACCGGGATGTTTTTTCTTACTGCGAATGATGCAGCATAAATGTTCATCAGCTAGATTCTCCATTGTCAAATTTATAAATTCAGCACACATACTTATTCCCTCATAAATACTTTCCAGTACGAATAGTATAACTTGATATGGATAAACTTACAAGAAAATAAACTTCTTTACCTAATGATAAGGTGATAAAATAAGGCTTTAAAAGTTATTACCCTTATGAATATACCTATTTGTAAGAGTACCACCTGCATGTTGAAAGGGCAGTAGGCATTAGCGTTGACTTATCAATTCCCCTCTTTTATAATAAGCATGAACCCAGCACCCCTGGGGGGAGGTAACTTTATGACACCGGAAAGAAAAAAAGCATTACAGAATCTAAAAACAGCCAGAGGACAGATCGATGGCATCATCCGTATGATTGAGGATGAACGCTATTGTATCGACATTTCAAATCAAATCATGGCCAGTCAGTCACTGTTAAAGAAAGCAAATCTGCATATACTAAGTGGGCATTTGCACACATGTGTAAAAACAGCGATTGCAACAGGTGATTCTGATGAAAAACTTCAGGAAATTGAGGATGTTTTAGCTATTCTTTTGAAATAGCCCATGTGATGCTGTTAAAAAGTGGATGTTGCTAGGAGGTATACTATGAAAAAGACTTATCAGATTGGCGGTATGAGCTGCTCGGCTTGTGCGTCAGCTGTTGAACGAATATTAAAAAGAATGGATGGCGTAACCAGTGCGCAGGTAAATCTTGTACTAGAAGAAGTCGTTGTTGAAGGTGAGGATTTGCCGGCTTTTGCGGATATGCAGAAAGCTGTGGAAAAAGGTGGGTATCAATTGCTGGAAAAAAGTGATGCGCAAATGCAGACATGGACAGTAAAAGGTATGAGCTGTGCAGCCTGCAGTGCATCCGTAGAACGCATCTTAAAACGATTCGATGAGGTAGAAGATGCCAGTGTAAATCTCATCATGAACAATGTGACGATAACGTATCATGAAAAAAACTTTAAGGCTTGGAAAGAAGCTTTGGAAAAGGCCGGTTTTATTTTGGAAGAGGAAAACGAAGAAGAGCAGGTAGTGTTGGATATCGAAGGCATGAGCTGTGCGGCTTGCAGTGCCAGTATTGAGCGAGTGTTGCGTAAAAAAGATGGTATCTTACAGGCGGATGTGAATCTTGTGATGAATCAAGCGGAAGTTCGTTATGATAAAAAGCGTATTAAACTCAGTGAAATTCTAGAAGCGATTCAAAAAGCCGGTTTTAAAGGTCACTTACATGTGGAAAAAACAATCGAAAAAGAAAAACGCTCTTATGAAAAGTTACATGTTTACGGTACACTGGTCTTGGCTTTTTTCCTCTTATATATCGGTATGTCCCATATGTTGGGAAGTATTGAATTGCCTTTGCCAAACATTATTTCTTATAAGACGCATCCTTTTAATTTCGCAGGTATCCAATTTGTGTTAGCAACGATCATCTTGATCAGTGGACATCATTTCTTTACCAGAGGGATCAAGGCGTTGCTGCATAAGGCACCGAATATGGATACACTGGTAGCGATTGGTACCGGAAGTGCATATCTTTATTCTTTGGTATCTCTTATGCAAATTTATCAAGGCAATGTCCATGCCGTCCATGCTTTGTATTTTGAAGGTGCCGGTGTTGTTGTGGCATTGGTGCAGTTTGGCAAGCATTTGGAAAGCATATCCAAGAAGAAATCCACCGGTGCTATTCAGGCATTGTTGCAACTTCGCCCACAGACGGCTACGCTTTGGCGAGAAGGTAAAGAAATCCTCATTCAGATTGAAGAAGTTAGTGTCGGGGATACCTTGGTCGTAAAACCGGGAGAACATATGGCAGTGGATGGCATCTTGTTGGAAGGTAGTGCTAACGTTGATGAAAGCATGCTTACCGGAGAAAGCATGCCGGTTAAGAAAACAGTAGGTGATAAGCTGCAGCAGGGAACCATTGATTTAGATGGACGTATTTTAATGCGTTGTAGTGCTACACAAGAAGATACCACATTAGCAAAGATCATTCATATGGTTGAAGAAGCCCAAGGGAAAAAGGCACCTATTGCCCGTATTGCCGATCGTATTTCTTTATTCTTTGTCCCAACGGTCATGAGCATCGCAATAGTGGCTGCTATTATCTGGTACATGGTGACGCAAGATTTCGCCTTTGCTTTAACTATTTTCGTGAGTGTGTTGGTAATAGCTTGTCCATGTGCATTAGGTTTGGCAACCCCAACCGCCATTATGGTAGGTACAGGCAAAGCCGCTCAGTTAGGTATCTTTATTAAAAGCGGAGAAGCTTTGGAAACAGCAAGCACGATTGATACCATTGTCTTTGATAAGACAGGAACTCTTACCATAGGGAAACCGGTAGTAACAGATGTTGCGACACAACAGGATGAACATAAGGTATTAACATTTGCGGCTATGCTGGAACAAGGCTCTAAGCATCCCCTTGCTACTGCCATCTTAACAAAGGCAGAAGAATTGCAGCTATCCTATGAAACCTTATCCCATGTACAAACACATAACGGTTTAGGCTTAAGCACAGAGATGGATGATGGCAGATTATTGGTAGGAAGTCGTAAATTCATGCAGGAAATGCAGATTGCGACCGCCGTTTATGAAGCACAGGAACAGACGTATCTGCAAAGTGGTAAAACCGTCGTTTGGGTCGCAAGGAATGAAGAGGTACAAGGGATTATTGCCATTGCCGATAAGATCAAACCGGAAGTGAAAGCAGTCGTCAAACAATTGCAGGACGCTCATATAGATGTGTATATGCTAACCGGAGATAATGAAATCACAGCGCAGGCCATTGCTTCTTCAGCAGGCATTACCCATGTGATTGCACAGGTATTACCGGATGAAAAAGGAAAGGAAGTCGAACGATTACAAAAGGCAGGCCATACGCTTGCGATGGTTGGCGATGGAATCAATGATGCTGTTGCTTTAACGCAAAGTGAAGTTGGTATTGCGATAGGAAGCGGCAGTGATGTAGCTGTTGAAAGTGCCGATATCGTTTTGATGAAAGATAGTATTGAGGATGTCGCAACAGCGATTCGCTTATCCAAAGCGGTTATCCGCAATATCAAGCAAAATCTATTTTGGGCATTCTTCTATAACAGCATTGGTATTCCGATTGCCGCAGGTATTTTGTATCCGTTCTTTGGTATACTGCTATCACCAGTATTTGCCGGTGCAGCGATGGCATTTAGTTCGGTATCAGTCGTATCAAATGCGTTACGTTTGCGTAATTTCAAATAATAACATGAAAAGCTCTCACAGAAAGGAGAGCTTTTCTATTTAGAATTTGTTGTTTAGAACTGGTCGTTTAGAATTTGTTGTTTAGAATTTGTTGTTAAGAACCTGTTGTTTAGAATCTGACGTTCAGGCGATGACGTTTAGGATAGGCATGATATGAGGAATGACAAATGACTTTTTACTTCTGAATACTTCCTGTATACCTTCAAGATACATTATAAGATACCTTATAAAGATGAAAGAAATTGTATGAAATATTGAGAGACAATAGCACTGATAATATTAGAAGTTAATAACTCAGCGTGTTTTTTCATAAATTCCTTTAAGCCATTTGTGTCCTTATGAAAAATCTTTTTCGTTAATTGTTTAAGTTGAAATCTTTGTATATCTTCTACCGCTAATTTCGATAGTAAATTAAAACAATCATCTTCTAATGTTTGCCATTGAATAGCTTGTTCACTGTGAATATAAATCGGGCTATTATCTCCAACACTAACCACGCTATGTTCGATTTTTATATCTTTCATTTCGCATTCCCATAAATAGGACTATCATCACCAAAGGTAATGACAGAATCCTGAACGTTGATCGATACACTTGATTCATTTGAACCATTTAGATAGTTTTCTATGGTTTCCATGATTTTATAGGCAAAGGTTACATTTTTAAAATTAATTACGATATAATACCCCGATACTAAATTAATATAAAGATTTTTACCTAATTTTTTATTCCCTTGAACAATACAATAAATATAAAATGCACTTAAACCAATGACAATGGTTCCTACCAAAGGTTGATAAGAAAGTAATGCAAGTCCTATGATAAAACCTATGAAAACGCCGATCGTAATTCCTTTCTTTTTTGGTTCAACCATGGATATACTTTCAATATTACATACTTGAATAATACGGCTGTTTAATTCAATAATGTTTTTATTAATTTTGAAAGAATCCGTTATAATTTCTAATTCATTGTCTTGCGTACTGAATAATTGTTTCAATTCCATTGCTTTTTCCTCCCTCTATAAGGGCATTATAAAAATTTCATAGGTTAATTCAATATATTTTTTATTTTCTTATATTTTCTGAAAAATTCCCTTTGGTAATTATTTTTTTAGATGGCTAAGATACATTTATTTGTATAAATTGTATAAAATAAAACTGTTTTTTGTGAAAAATGGTTTTTCCTTCTGTGAAATTATGTATAGATAGTAAGTTGTTATGTAAAATATCTTCGAAAGGTATCAAAAGAATGCAAATGTTATTCTTTATCATAAAAGTAGTAAGAAATAATAGTGAATATGTATCTGAATGAATCAGCTTTATCTAAAAAAAATGAAAAAAAACATTTAAGTTTGTGAATATCACCTAAAAATGTAAAATGTTGATGAAAAATAAAGAAAGTTATAGTACAATATAAACATTGAGTAAGAAATGGAAGGTGCTTTATGAAACCAATCGTATGGATCGCTTTTATCGTCGTTTTGATTATTTCTGTAGTTGGTACACAATGGTACAAACGCAGTACATTCAATAAATTATTGAAATGTTTACAAAATCAGGATTTTGACAAATTCTTCACTATCTTAGACTCGCTTGCCTGCAAATACTTTTTTGCGCCATTTAATCGTGAACATATGCGTTTAAATGCCTTCTTCATGATGGGAGATAGTACCAAGATTCGTGAGCAGTTTGATTTGATCTTAAATATGCGCATCAACAAGAAGCAGCGTTTAGATGTATGCATGAAGGCATTTTACTTCTATGTAGATGAAGAAGATAAGGTGAAGGCAAAAGAAATCCTTGATCGTATGCAAGGTGTAACGGATGAAACATTATATGAACAATGCAATCTGATTTATGAGATCTTATTATTGAAGAAAACAGATTATATTGATGTGATGGAAGAACACGTGAAAGCATGTGAACCAGGCTTTGATCGAGGCATGTTCCATTATCTGTTGGCATTACAGTATAGCTATTTAGATCAAAAGAAAAAAGAAATGGAACACTTGCGTATTGCGAAAACAGATATGAAAGATACACCATATGAAACAAAAATCAATAAAATGATAAAAGGGAAATAGTTAAGTAAGAGAATGTCTGCTATTAAGAAGGCATTCTTTTTTTCTGCCAGTATCTTCCTTGTGCATCTCAGTTGCGTAAACCATAAGATTCTCTATATACTAACGGTAAGAGAAAAGGTGGAAAATGTATATGAAAATCATAAAACGCGATGGTACCATTCAAACATTTGATTCTGAAAAAATGATCCAAGCGATGAAAAAAGCTTTTGTGACGGATGTTCCTATGGATCAGTTAAAGCAGATCGCAATGGAAATCACCCAAGAAATACAAGGCTCAGCTAAAGTCAGCGTAGAAGATATCCAAGATCTTGTAGAACAAAAGCTGATGGCATATCAATTTTATAATGAAGCTAAGGCTTATATTTTATATCGTGAAAAACGTAAAGAAAAACGGCAAATGCTCTTAGAACTATGCCATGAGGTACAGGATGAAAAACTATTGCCCATCTTTATGCAAATCCAGAAAGATTTTGATGAAACATATGATTTGCATGCACTTTATATCAAATTTCATTCCTTTTTAAAAGAAACCATGGGGCATGAAGAACGCTTGCAAATGCTTATGAAAGCATGTGTCGAGCTGATTAGTAAGGAAACACCGAAATGGGAATATATTGCAGCACGTTTTTTGAGCTACCAACTACATCAGGAAATTAATGCCCGTATGAAGCAACTGCAGCTTACTTCCTTTTATGAGAAGATTCAGTATTTAAGCAAACAAGGGTTATATGGTGCTTATATGTTAGATGCTTATCAGAAAGAAGAAATCGATGAACTAAAGCGATACGTAAAGGATGAGCGTGATGCTTTGTTTACATATAGCGGTTTAGAATTAGTGGTGAAACGCTATTTACTGCGTACGCATGATTTACAGCTGATGGAAACGCCACAGGAAATGTTTATGGGAATTGCCATGCATCTGGCAATACCTGAGACGAATCGTGTATATTGGGCAAAACAGATTTATGATATCCTAAGTACCTTAAAGGTAACAATGGCAACACCGACGATGGCCAATGCTCGCAAACCATACCATCAACTATCCAGCTGTTTTATTGATACGGTGGCAGATACTTTAGCTAATATTTATAAGTCTATTGATAACTTTGCGCAAATTTCCAAATATGGCGGTGGCATGGGCCTTTATTTTGGAAAAGTACGCGCAAATGGCAGTGATATTCGGGGATTTAAAGGAGCAGCCGGTGGAGTAATTCGTTGGATCAAGCTGGTCAATGATACCGCAACAGCAGTGGATCAGCTAGGAGTGCGTCAGGGAGCGGTTGCAGTGTATTTGGATGCATGGCATAAGGACTTACCTGAATTTCTAAATTTACGTACCAATAATGGAGATGATCGCATGAAAGCTCATGATGTCTTCCCGGCTATCTGTTATCCGGATTTATTTTGGAAAATGGCGAAAGAGGATTTAAACGCAACATGGTATCTGATGTGTCCGCATGAGATAGGGAAAGTGAAAGGCTATCAATTAGAAGATTTTTATGGCGAAGAATGGGAAGAACGTTACTTTGACTGTGTGAATGACGCTCGCATCTCAAAACGTGAAATGATCTTAAAAGATCTAGTGCGTCTGATTCTAAAGTCCGCGGTGGAGACAGGAACACCTTTCACATTTAATCGCGATCAGGTAAATAAAATGAATCCCAATGGGCATAAGGGCATGATCTATTGTAGTAATTTATGTACAGAAATTGCCCAAAACATGTCAGCTATCACTTTAACAGAACCACAAATCATAAAGGTTGATGAGGAAGAGATTGTTGTAAATAAAAGCAAGCCAGGCGATTTTGTTGTTTGTAATCTAGCGAGTCTATCCTTAGGTAATATCGATGTGACAAACAAGCAAGAGCTTTCACATATCATACATACGATCGTTCGCGCATTAGATAATGTCATCGATTTAAACTACTATCCGATTCCATATGCAGAAATAACAAATCGTCAATATCGAGCAATTGGCTTAGGGGTTAGCGGATATCATCACATGCTGGTAAAACAAGGTTTGCGCTTTGAAAGTGAGGAACATTTGCAATTTGTGGATACGCTGTTTGAAACGATCAATGCTTATGCCATTCAGGCAAGTAATGTTTTAGCCAAAGAAAAAGGCAGTTATCAATATTTTAAAGGGAGTGACTGGGACAGTGGCGCTTACTTTACGAAACGTGGTTATCAAAACGAAAGTTGGCAGAAAATCGGTCAGGATGTTCACACATATGGGATGCGCAACGCTTATTTGTTGGCTGTTGCGCCAACTAGTTCAACATCAATCATCGCGGGCACCAGTGCCGGTGTAGACCCCATCATGAACAAATATTTTTTAGAAGAGAAAAAAGGCAGTATGATTGCCCGTGTGGCGCCTGATCTTAATCCACAGACTTTCTGGCTTTACAAAAACGCCCATCAGATACAACAGGAATGGATCGTGAAAGCTGCTGGTATCCGTCAGCGCCATATCGATCAGGCACAGTCTGTAAACTTATATATCACAAATGAATTTACATTGCGCACGGTTCTGAATTTATATATCCAGGCATGGGAAAATGGTGTTAAAACACTATATTATGTGCGTAGTAAGGCATTAGAAGTAGAAGAATGCGAATCTTGTGCATCTTAAAGGAGAACTTATGACTGATTTAAAACGAAAACCGTTATTTAATGAACATGGGGATTGCGATGTAATCAACAGACGCATGATCAATGGCAATACCACGAACCTCAATGACTTTAACAATATGAAATATACTTGGGTATCTGACTGGTATCGGCAAGCGATGAACAATTTCTGGATTCCTGAAGAAATTAATCTGAATCAGGATGTTAAAGACTATCGTCGATTATCGCAGGCCGAGAAGAATGCCTATGATAAAACCTTATCCTTCTTAATTTTTCTAGATTCTATTCAAACGGCAAATTTGCCTAATGTAGGGGACTATATTACCGCAAATGAAGTCAACCTCTGTTTAACTATACAAGCCTTTCAAGAGGCATTGCATTCACAAAGTTACAGCTATATGTTGGATTCCATCTGTTCTTCGCAAGAACGTAATGATATTTTATACCAATGGAAAAATGATGCGCGTTTATTGGAAAGAAATAAATTTATTGGCGATTTATACAATGATTTTATTACCCATCATGATGGCATCCATTTAATGAAGACGATGATGGCCAATTATATATTGGAAGGTATTTATTTCTATTCCGGTTTCATGTTCTTTTATAATTTAGGTCGTATGGGAAAAATGCCAGGTTCGGTACAAGAGATACGTTATATTAACCGTGATGAAAATACCCATTTATGGCTTTTCCGTTCTATGATCCTAGAACTGCAAAAAGAAGAACCACAGCTTTTTACACCTGCGTTGGTGGAAGAATATAAGGATATGCTGCGTTATGGGGTAGAAGAAGAAATTCGCTGGGGCTCGTATGTGATAGGAAATGATATTGAAGGCTTAACAATGCAAATGGTTCGCGAATATATCTATTACCTGGGAAATTTGCGCAGCACATCATTAGGCTTTGGAACCTTATATGAAGGCTATGAAAAAGAACCGGCATCCATGGAATGGGTATCGATGTATGCGAATGCCAATTTGATTAAAACGGATTTCTTTGAAGCCCGCAGTTCTGCCTATGCAAAGTCAAGTGCATTAGTGGATGATTTATAATCTTTTAACGCTTAGCATAAATTATGTATACTAGGTTTGAAACATCGTTTTAGCGGGTATCGACGATAAAAATTACCTATGCTATAATTTTGTTAACCATTATAAATGTATTCGCATGAATGCATCATTACTGAGAAGAGGTATAGTTTATGAAGATAACCTGGGTAACCTTAAGCGTTTCTGATATAAAGAAAAGCATTGCTTTTTATACAGAAGTTTTCGGTATGCAAGTAGTATCACGTTTTCATGGAGGTATACATGAAATTGCGATGTTAAAAACGAAGAATGAGGTCTTAATTGAGCTTATTCAAAATCGTAGGGAAGCTGATAAAGAAGTAGGAAATGGAGTATCCATCGGTTTAGAGATAGAAAATCTCGATGCTTTCGTTGCGATGTTATTAAAGAATGGTTATGAACTAACAGGTCCTATTGCTCCAAATCCGACCATTTGTTTCTATTTTATAAAAGATCCTGATGGTTATACATTACAACTGTTAAAACGATCCTGATGAAAAAGGCAAATATAAAATGGAATGAAACCAATCACAATGGTTTATTTCAATTTGCCTTTTTTTATTTTGCCAGCATTACCATATAAATACTTACTCTATTTGCCAGTGTTAACCTAAGTAACCCTTCTTACGATAAGGCCACCATCACCAACAAACTTTTTTATTTTATATATCCATTTTTGTGGATTAATCCTCGTGGTAAGATGAATAGGCATCTGATACATTATTTAGTTAAAAAAGAAAAAACGGATGAATTACCGTATTAAAATGCCCCTCCCTTTTTCCCTATATGGGAAAAATACCGTATTAAAATTCCCTATCCTTTTTTTCAGGGAAGATTATTACATGATATCTTATAGATGCAGAAAGGTGGAGATGTGTCCTTGAAAGATGCGAAAACAAATTATTATGTACGCCAGGTATTATCAATTCTGATGGATGGGGATATCGTCTCAACAGGCAAAATCGCGTCAGAAATCGGATTAAGTGAAAAATCGACACGAAATAAACTCAGTGCGATAGAAGATTACCTGCGTGATAATGATCTAGGCGAAATCTGTAAAAAACCAAGGGTAGGTATTTGGTTAGAGGCTGATGAAAAACAACGCTCACGCATTGTCAGAATGTTGGAAAGCAGCGATGAAATCAGTGTCAGTTATGATGCTATGGAAAGAATGATGCTGACTTTAAAACGTCTGTTTCGCATGTTGCCTAATGAAACCATGACAACACAGCAGTTGGCAAATGAATTATATGTTAGCACGCCAACCGTATTGAAGGTCATCAAAGAATGTGAAGAATGGTTGGGCAGATATCATATTGTTATTGTAAATGAACGTAATCGTGGTTTGCGGATGCAGTATGAGGAAAACAATTATCGAGTGGCTTTAAAAAATCTCATTATGGGAAAAGGAGATCTAGAAGAAATTAGAAAGAATATGTTCTATTTCTTTGGAAATCTGGATGTCAATCTGATAAAAAAATGCATTATCGAAACAGAAAATGAATGGAATTATCGTTTCACGGATGATTCTTTTCATGAAATTCTGATTTATTGCTGCCTTGCCTATCAGCGAAAAGATTTTAATTCACATCTGCGTTATGACAATGAAGAATTAGAATTAATCCAGCGTTACAACGAATATCCATTTACCGTGGCAATCTTCAAAAAACTACATGAGAAAATGCATATTCTGGTATCGAATGAAGAAGTGGTATTTCTCTCTATTCAAATCATGTGTTCGAAGTTTATTGGACGCAGTGAGTTGAGTGAAACACTTGGACAAGTAAAACAGTACGATGATAAACTGATTGGTTTTGTGAATCGTATGCTGGATGTTATCGGAAATATTCTGGACGTTGATTTGCTGAGTGATGAAAAATTAAAGGAATCTTTGATATTTCATTTGCGACCAACGATTTTCAGGATTCGTTATGGAACACCGCAAAGCAATTCTTTAGTGCCATTTATTAAGAAAGAGTATAAAAATGTTTTCCGAGCAACCTGGGCTATCAGCATTTTATTTGAAGAGACATATGGTTTACAGATTACCGAAGATGAATTGGGATATATCGTGCTGTACATTCAATCTGCCATTGAACGAAAGACTAGACAATATCGGGTATGTCTGTTAACGGATTCCAGCCGCGGACATGCACAATTGTTAGTAGAACGTCTGCGTAAGTTGGTTCCTGAAATTAATGAAATTCGTGTGGAAGGTATTCATGATTTTAAATTGGAAGAGCAGGCGGAGATGGATATGATCATCACACCGCACACCTTGCCGTTTCATGATAAACGAATCGTCGAAATTTCTAATATTCTAAGCGATGGTGGTATCCTGAAGCTGCGTTCCCATATGGAGGAATTGAATCTTAAGACAGATGATGTGCCAAATCCTTTCTCACCTATTTGTTTTCCACTATTTTCTCCAGACTTGATTTTTATGAATTTGGATGTGAAAGATAAAACGGAATTGTTAATTTATTTGTCTCAACAGATGGAAAACAAAGGCTTTGTAACTGGAAAATTCTGCGAGAGTGTCTTGGAAAGAGAGAAAGCAACGACGACTTCCATAGGAAATGGCGTCAGTTTGCCACATGGGGCACAGAGTGAAGTCAATAACTCGAAAGTCGTTATAGCAACCTTGAAAAATCCTATTCTGTGGAATGATGATTTAGTAGATGTAGTGTTTCTATTAGGATTCAAGATGGATACACCAGATGAAGTAAAACGCATCCAGGTGTTCTATAAACAATACATCTCATTAGTAGAAACAGATGAAAAAGTACAGAAACTTAAGCAGATGAAATCGAATGTAGAATTGTATAAATATTTAATTCAATAGGGAGGATATTACAATGAAACTGAATGATGTATTAGATGAAAGAATTATCGATATGCATGTGCAGGCAGAGAATAAGGATGAAGCTTTGACTGTACTGGCACAGAGGTTAAAGGATGCAAATTATATCGATGATGTAGCATCTTTTAAGAAGGATATTTATTTAAGGGAAAGTGAAGGTATGACAGGAATTGGCAATTATGTGGCTATTCCTCATGGTAAAAGTGATTCTGTGACCAATGTTGGTATTGCTATTGGTAAGTTGGATCATGAAATAGAATGGGAGACGCTGGATGGGAATGGCGTTAAGCTGATTTTCCTCTTTGCTGTTTCCAATGATCATGAATATGCGCGGAATCATATGTTATTGTTAGCAGAAATCGCACGTAAGCTTGGTAACGATGAAGCGATTGAAACCTTGTTGAAGGCGGAAACAGTAGAAGAAATCAAAGCGGTTTTTAAGGATTAATTTAAGGGGTAATTAGGATTGCTACAAATCATTTTATGATTGTGTTACATGTAGAAAGTAAAAAATCCGCGCGTTGATAGGATTCTTGCTTTTAAAGAGTGAAATAAAGGGTGAATAAAAAATAGGAAGATTTTGATCATGTTGATAAAATAAGATCAAATCTTCTTTTTTTATTGTGTTTTGAATGTTACATGTTTGAAACCGGTATACGTTTCATTATTGTTAAAAGAGGGCTGGAGAATCGAGAATGAAAGTTTTTCGATAGTTTCCTTTCGAATATATTAAGTAACTTGTATTTTGATACTGCTGTACGCACTATGTGTTATAGTTTATCAAAAGGTGAAAGAAGTCTTACGCTTAGGGTGAAAGAAGTTTTCTCATAAGATGAAGGAAGCTTCACAATAAATAAAATTCGAAAAATGAATGAAACCTTTTGAAAGGAAAGGAAGTTGTTTCAAAATGATGAAATGACTTATTTAAAGGTTAATAAAAGGAAACGAAATAACTTTTTAAAAAGACAAATAGACCCTATTAAAAAGATGAAATCCTTTATAGAAAGGCAAGCGGTAATATGTATAAAAAACAAGATAATATATGTATATCAACTAAGATGCTAGCATGTTTGCGGAAGTTATATCCGATAGGAACAAGAGTGGAATTAGTGAAAATGGATGATGTACAAGCTCCTCCTGTAGGTACAAAAGGTACGGTTTATGGAGTTGATGATATTGGCAGTTTGCTAGTACATTGGGATAATGGAAGTACGTTGCATGTTTTATATGGGATTGATGTTTGTAAGATTTTAAAATAATCAGTGAATAAGCTCGTGGATAAGATGGATTAATTGAAATGGTAAACTATTATTAAGAATGAAGCAAAATTCAATGGTTTTATCATTTTTATTTTATATGAAGATACAGTTAATAGAATAGATATCATAGGGTGCCCTTCTTATAGGCAAATTCAAATAATTATGTCGTTTGTACTTTCAATTGGGAAAATTTATCTTATCCAAATGAAAAAATCGTTTATAATAAGCGAGTAAATTTCAAAATGGGGATGAAATTTCCACCAAGATGAGGTAAAATTGATATTGTGAGCGACACTATAAAGGAATTTGAACTGGAGGAATATATATGTATAACGAGAATGATGAATTGTATGAAGTAAATGATTATGATGAAGATATTCGCTGTCGTGAAGCCTTGATAGAAGAGGCAAAGAATTTGCCAGAGACAGCAGATTGGAAAGAAATCTTAAATTTAAAGAAAAGATGGAAAAGAATTTCTTATTGGGATTCTGCATATGAAGAAAAATTGTCAGAAGAATTTGATAGTTATATTGATGTGTTTTATGCAAAACGTAAAGAGGGATATCAAAGTAATGAAGTATTGAAACATGAACTGATTCAGCGCGCTGAAACATTAGCCGAAACAGATAATTGGAATCAGGGAAGTGAAGAAATGAATGAACTGATGAATCAATGGAAAGCAACAGGTTCTGCCGGCAGAGATACCGATGATCAATTGTGGGATGCATTTAATGCAGCACGTCAAAAGTTTTTTGATCGTAAACATCAGCATTGGGAAGAATTACAATCAAAATTTGGCAATGCCCGCCAAGTAAAAGAAGACTTGATTAAAAAAGCTGCTGCTCTTGTAGATTCTAAGGATTGGCAGAAAACAAGTGAAGAGTTCCGCCATTTGATGGAAGAGTGGAAAGCTGTTGGAAGTGCTGGTAAAGAGTATGAAGATCAGTTATGGGCAGCATTTAATGAAAGCAGACAAACATTCTATGAACGTCGAAATGTATATTATAATGAATTACACGCTGAGCAAGATCAAAAGTATGAACAGAAGAAGGAATTAATTGCTAAAGCTAAAGTAATTGTTGATAGGAATGAATATACGAGAGAAAATACAAAAGAGATGAAAGATCTCAATGTGGAATGGAAAACAATTGGTTCCTGTGGTAAAGATAAAGAAGATCAGGTTTGGAAAGAATTCCGTGAAATTATGGATGCCTATTTTAATGGTTTGAAGCAATGGAACGAGCAAAAGCATCAGCAATGGCGTCAACGTATGATGGATGCGCGTTCTCGCAAACAAGAGCTTGTACAAAACCAAAAACGCCAAATCAAGCGTATGCAAGATGAAATGGTTGGTCTATTGGGACAAAGAGCTATTGATGAAATGGAAGAGCGTATAGAAGAAAAGAAAGAGTTCATCCAACAGTTAGAAGAAGAATTAGCAGATATTGAGAAAAGATTGAATGAGCAATAATGTACCTAAGCTAAGCGCAATGCTGTTTAAATACTAGTTGTGGCATCTAAACACAATGCTGTTCAGATGATAGTTATGGCATTTAAATGCAATGCTGATTAGATGATGTTATGAAATCTAAAAGCAATGCGGATAAGATGATGTTATGAAATCTAAAGCGTTGCGGATAAGATGATGTTATGTAATCTAAAGCGATGCGGATAAGATGATAGTTGATGATTATAATCAGCAATAAAAAATTGCCGGTATTGCTGGAAATGAAATCCTTATAGCATGGTATGAAGGGGAGTAACTATGCAATAATATAATGAAGTTATTTGGCATATCCTTTCGTTATGAATTTAGTAAGTAATCCTTGCTATTCATGGCGAAAGGTTTTTTTATACGTCGAGATAAGTGCTTACTAGAAATATTATATCGGAGTCAGTAAAATAGATAATAATAGATGCGGAAATTGTAATATTTTAAAAATAGGAAGTAATGATTTTTTTTAATAACATAAAGTTATTGTATGTAGTGAAATTCTTCCATTTTAGTTTCGAATGAGGTATAGTGTAAATGACATAAAAACAAGAAAGAGGTTTGAAAATGGGACGATTACAATGGGATTTAATCACTAGTGAAGAACGTATTCCAAGTAGAAAGACAAAAGAGGCACATCGATATCGCAGCGAAATAGAAAGCGATTATCATCGTATAATCCGCAGTGCTTCTTATCGTCGACTACAAGATAAAACACAAGTTTTTCCTTTAGATCATAGTGACTTTGTAAGAACAAGACTGACACATTCTATGGAAGTCAGCTCTCTAGCAAAATTAATGGGAAAACAAGTGTGTAATGTGATATTAGAAAAACAATTAGAAGATGAAGGACATCAGCCAGATACTATCAAAGTTATGGAAACTTTAAATTGTGCAGGATTGCTACATGATATCGGGAATCCACCATTTGGTCATTTCGGCGAATTCAGCATACGCGATTGGTTCAAAAAAAACTTGGACATAAAAGAATTCAAAGGTAGAAAGTTGCGCAACATATTAGATCCGCAACAAATTGCAGATTTGGAAAACTTTGAAGGAAATGCCCAGGCATTGCGTATTATTACGAAATTGCACAGGTTAATAGGAAAAAATGGAATGCATCTTACATCTGCTGTTATGGATACAATTATAAAATATCCATGCGATTCTTTGACGATGATGAAGGAAAAACAGAAACCTAAACATGAACGCAATTTACTAAAAAAGAAAATTGGGTATTTTCAAAGTGAGCAAGAGCAATTTGCTATAATAAAGAATAATACCGGTACACGAAATACACGTAATCCACTGTGCTTTTTATTAGAGGCGGCAGATGATCTTGCATACACTTTTGCTGATCTGGAGGATGGTTATAACAAAGGATTATATACATATCAAGATTTACTGGATGTTGTCATTAAAGCTGGCGATGAGAAAGGAAAAGCGCTATTAGAAAAAGAGTTGGAAAACGGAATCCAGGAGCAAATTGGATCTAAAACATCAGTGGATCCTTATAAATATGCAGTCTTTTCTTGGCTTACAAAAAAACAACTTTATAGTGTTTCAAGAGTTAGTGATGCTTTTATCCTTCACTATGATGAAATTATGAATGGCGAATTTTTTGATGAATTAATCACAGAAAGCTCTGAAGGTAAACTAATTAATGCGTTGAAAGAATTTGCCTATCGACGCATATATTGTCATTCTTCAATTCTAAAATTAGAATTGATGGGAAATGAAATTCTCAGCTTTCTGTTAGATCGCTTTGTCGATGCTTTATTGCCATATGATACAGATATAGAAATTACGGAGATACAAAAAAAGTATATTGATCTTTTATCACAAAATTATTTAGAGCAATATCATGAAACAGCAAAAACTGTAAAAAGTGAAGAAGATAAAGTGTATGCCCGCTTACTACTTGCTACGGATTTCATTGCAGGTATGACAGATAGTTATGCGAAACGATTATATCAAGAGTTAAGAGGAATTTGATAAAGTTTATTATATGTTAAAGACATCGGGTGGTTATAGCTGCCTGATTCTTTTTATATGAAAGGGAGCATTGAAAATTTTATGAAAATCGAGATATAAAGCAAAGAGAGAGTTTAAATTACTTTTGCTTGCATTTAAATATATTTAATCAAATCACTTTAAAATATAAAGTCACTATGTTATACTGAGTTCATAAATGATAAGGAGGCAATATTCATGAAAAAATATGATGCAATCATGATTGGATTTGGAAAAGGAGCAAAAACTTTGGCAGCAGAGTTCGCAAAGCAAGGTAAAAAAGTCGCGATGATAGAAAAATCGTCAAAGATGTATGGTGGCACATGCATTAACGAAGGATGCATACCATCAAAATCTTTGATTGTACAAGCTGGTAAAAGAACCTTTTCTGATGCTATTAACAAAAAAGAAGAAATAACGTCAATTTTGAGAAAAAAGAACTTTGAGAAGCTGAATCAAAATCCTAACATTGATGTAATTACCGCTAAAGCAAGCTTTGTAAACACCCACGTAATTTCATATGAAAATGAAAAGGGTACGAAAGAAATATATGGTGATTATCTTTTTGTTAACACAGGAAGTGTTCCTATCATCCCTAATATTCAAGGTATCGAGCATACAAAACATATATACGTAAGTGCTGATATAATGAAAGAGAAAGAACAGCCTAAAACGTTAGCAATTATTGGTGGCGGATATATTGGCTTAGAATTTTCAAGCATGTTTGCTCGTTATGGAACTCAAGTGACCGTTTTTGAATATGGTGATCGTCTTGTCAAGCGAGAGGATGAGGATATCGCTTTACATATACAACAAATATTAGAAAGACAAGGTGTACAATTTGAGTTTAAAAGCAATGTCCTTTCGGTGGAAAATGTAAATGATTCTGATGTGATAGTTACTTATAAAAACAAAGATGGTAATATACAGCAATTAACAGTAAATGCTGTGTTATTGGCAACTGGAAGAAAAGCTAATACAGATGGATTACATCTTGAACAAGCCGGTGTAGAAACAGATGCTCGTGGAGCTATTAAGGTAAATCGATATCTACAAACGTCTCAGCCACACATCTACGCAATGGGTGATGTTAAAGGCGGACTACAATTCACATATATTTCATTAGATGATTATCGTATTGTAAAAGATCATATATTTGGTGATAAAAAACGTACAACTGATAATAGAGGAGCGATACCCTATTCTGTCTTTATTGAACCAACTTTTTCACGCGTAGGGATGAGTGAAGAGGAGGCAAAAAATGAGGGGTATGAAATCAAAGTGGCGAAACTGGCAGTTTCTGCTATACCACGAGCACATGTAAATGAATGCAAAGAAGGCGTGTTAAAAGCAATTGCTGATGCCAAAACGGATAAAATACTAGGGTGTGTATTGTTGTGTACTGCTTCAGAAGAAATGATCAATTTCGTTCAGCTTGCAATAAATCTTGGATTAAAGACTTCAGACATAGCAAACCACATTTTCACTCATCCTACAATGAGTGAGGCGTTAAATGATCTGTTTGGTAACTTCTGATATGATTAAATTTATAAACAAAATGTTAAATTTATAAACAAAATAAAGATAAAATGGTGTTTACTGTAAGTCATGGGTATTGCTGAAAGTTTCTTAATAGAATAAAAGTTCTTTGCTGATATTGGTAAACTGAAAATTATAGAACCTAAAAATATGTAGTTATAATATAAAATGCCTTAAAATATTGTATTGCAATAGTTATAATACAAAAATAACAATATAAATATAAAAAAGACTTAATTTTAAAAATATTAGATTGGCTATGTTAAAAAAGAAATGTTATTTTAAATTTAAAAGATAGAAAAAGAAAGATGGGGAAATAACTGCCTATGATGAATTTACAGGATACAATGCAACATATAAGCATACTTATGGTATTTATGGAAGGAGTGCTATCCTTCCTTTCGCCATGTGTGCTCCCATTATTGCCGGTGTACATGGGATATTTAATTGGAAGTGATGTTAACAACAAACAAATAAGAAAAAAACGTTTCGTAATATTTTTTACACTGAGTTTTATATTTGGTATATTTACCGCCATTTTATTGATGAATATATCAATCACATTGATCAGTTCATTTTTCAGAGATCATATGTCCGTATTCATAAAAGTAGGAGGCATACTTATTATTGTATTAGGATTATTTCAATTGGGATTTTTCAAATCTAATTTTTTGGGGAAAACAAGAAGACTCCCGTTTACTTTAAAGAAAGAAATGAACTTACTACTTGCGTTTTTGATGGGGTTTACTTTTAGTTTTGCATGGACACCGTGTATAGGACCAGCTCTTTCCAGTATTCTACTTTTGGCGAATAGCTCACAAAATCTTTGGATGAGTAATTTTCTAATGGTCATATATGCTCTTGGATTAACAATACCTTTCCTACTTATTGGTATCTTTACAGATAGTATATTAAATTGGCTGTCCAATCATAAGAGTATTATGAACTATACAGTAAAATTAGGAGCAATCATATTAATATTTTTTGGTGTATCAATGGTAAGCGGTAAAATGAACTTTATCAGTAATTACATGACACAAAGCAGTAATAATGCTATGATTAAAGATAAGAATGAAGATAAAAAAGAAGATGGTGGAGAGAATAAAGATGAGAAAAATAGTGAACAGGAGAAAGCATTATTGCAGCAGTTAGGCAGTTATGAATTAAAAGATCAACATGATAAGATTATCAAACTTGAGGATTACAAAGGTAAAGTTGTCTTTCTGAATTTTTGGGCGACATGGTGCCCGCCTTGCCGTGGTGAGCTGCCAAATATTCAAAAACTTTATGAGAAATATAGAAGTGATAAGCATGTGGCAATTCTGACAATTGTTTATCCAGGTGGGCAAGAAAAGGGTAAATCTGATTTAAAAGAATTCATTTCGGATAATGCTCTGACAGTACCTGTTTTATTTGATGATGGATTTATTTATTCAACATTTGGTATTGGTAGTATGCCGACTACTTTTATGCTAGACAAAGAAGGGAAACCTTATGGATATATCGAAGGTGCTTTGACAATGGAAATGATGGAGAATATGATTTTAAAAACGTTAAATGCTAATTAGTATAAGAAAGTTATAGGGAAAAGGTGATGACATGAAAAAACAATATGATTTAAAATGTAATATAGCACAAACACTGAACTTAATTGGAGATAAATGGACTTTATTGATTTTACATGCAGTAAAAGAAGGGTGTCATACATTCAAAGATATACAAAAACATTTAGTCGGTATCCCTACAAATCTTTTATCGGAGAGACTAAAAGGGTTATGTGAAGATGATTTACTTACATGTGAATTATATTCAACACATCCTCCTAGATATCAATATTTGTTAACAGAGAAATCTAGTGATTTAGATGATATTTATAATGCTATATTATTATGGGGAGATAAGCATCTGAATAAAAGTTATAAATGTTTAAAACATAAAAGCTGTGGCTCTAACATACATATTGCTTATGTATGTGATGAATGTGATGAGATTTTGAGTAAAGAGGATATCATCATCAATGATTTAGATGATGTTATTGACGAAATTTAATATATGGTAAGGATCATCATTATTTAACAGTAAGTGAAAAGTTTATCTGTATATAGAATAGTAAGCCAAGGTTGACGATATGAATGGAAAATACTTTGGCTTTTTTGATAGAATCATGATGATTCTCTATTTTATAATTAGTTTTTAGAAAGTGGCGGAAATAATAATTGAAATATGTTATCATATTACAAGAGGTGTATAAGATGGAATTAATCTTAATCATAGCTAGTGAAGAATATTCAGATAATATTACATCATTACTTGTTAAGCATGGTTATTCTGCTACTGAAATTGGTTGCAATGGAGAGTTTTTACAATATGGTGATATTGTTTTATTACTTGGCGTGGAAAAAGGTGAAGCTGACAATGTTATCGCGATATTAGAAAATGAAGGAGGCAGGCATCCGGGAATGTCTGAGCCGTTTA
Organism: Longicatena caecimuris; assembly: GCF_018406465.1. Taxonomy (GTDB): domain Bacteria; phylum Bacillota_I; class Bacilli_A; order Erysipelotrichales; family Erysipelotrichaceae; genus Longicatena; species Longicatena caecimuris. The sequence continues at coordinate 2,403,087 of NZ_AP024510.1, read as the reverse complement.
GAGGTCAAGTAAAAATATATGTTATAGCTTCAACTTATTTTAAAAAAATCAATCCTTAGGCAATATAAAAAGGCTTTAAAATGGGAAGATTATGCATTATAAAAGTGTGTTGAAAAAAATATAAAAAAGTTTTAAAAAATTGTTGACAGAAAAATAAACAGATGGTATTATATTAAGGCGCTGATGGAAAGGACTCAGGAAATCAGTGATTGCATAAATTATGTGGAGGCTTAGCTCAGTTGGGAGAGCGTCTGCCTTACAAGCAGAGGGTCAGGGGTTCAAGTCCCTTAGCCTCCACCATAAATGTGCCGACTTAGCTCAATTGGTAGAGCAACTGACTTGTAATCAGTAGGTTGTGGGTTCAATTCCTATAGTCGGCACCATTCTTAATAAATAGAGCTGGGGGGGTAGCGAAGAGGCTAAACGCGGCTGACTGTAACTCAGTTCCTTATGGTTCGGCGGTTCGAATCCGTCCCCCCCCACCATCTCTTATTGGGGTATAGCCAAGCGGTAAGGCACCAGACTTTGACTCTGGCATTCCACTGGTTCGAGTCCAGTTACCCCAGCCATTTTAAAAAATCAACATTATAAATGACCCGTTAGCTCAGTTGGTAGAGCATCTGACTTTTAATCAGAGGGTCGGGCGTTCGAATCGCCCACGGGTCACCATTTAAATGTTGCGGGTGTAGTTCAATGGTAGAACTTCAGCCTTCCAAGCTGACTACGTGAGTTCGATTCTCATCACCCGCTCCATATAGTTCAATAAAGCAATCATACACTGATTGCTTTTTTTGATGTGATGAGAATCACTATTCATGTTAGCTTGAGAATGACAATGGAGTTCATAGTAAAGAAAGGAAGGCTGAATGTCACTAAATAGTCTAAAGTGTTGGTGACCTTGGCGATATCGAAAAAGTCAGATGCTTCTTGATAGTGCCTCGGCTGGGGTAATAATAACGTGTTTCGCTTGGCTATTGCGCTCTTAAGAACGCTAAGATGGCCAAGTCCTAGGACTTGGGCTCTATTTAATAAGAATATGGTGGAGAAACGTGTACATAGACCCTCTGCGGCACGAATTCATAATATAAATATAAAAGGGTGGAAATGTAAGAAATAGTATTATAAATTCAATGTTTTATTGAAATTAAAAAAAATTCACCAAAAATTACGATTTTCTATTTTAGAATCGTATATATAAGTGAAGGGAAATCTAGGTGAAATCAAATGTACATAACGATCAAACTATCATTAGATTTAAATGAACACTTAAAGCACTGCTTAACTTGGTATGAAACTATATATCATAAAGAGATAAAACGCATAGCCGATATTTTTATAAAAGAAAATCATAGTTACGAATATCTATATAAAAATATTAGTAATCATATCTCTTTTCATAGCAAACACTTAGTACTCGATTTTGCTAAAAAAGAATACGAATATCGTTGTGGATGTAAAAATAGCCGAAAGATCCGCTGCTCTAGCTGTTGGAGCAACTCCTCCTATCGCCTAAACGGTGATCTCCTGCAGCTAGAGTTAGGTCTTCTTGAACATAAAAGATTCATTGATCTTCCTATGTATCATAATGAACAACCTTTAATGCAGTTAGCTAGGGGTAAAATGATGAATTTAGAATTAATGCATATTCAAGAAAACTGGTATGCCTTTATAAATGTAGATATTCCCATCATTTTTTCAACAAGTCGTAAAACAATAGGTATTGATATAGGAATGAAAGTACCCGCAGTTGCTGCTCTTGATAATCAGCATTATCGTTTTTTTGGAAATGGTAGGCAACGCCAATTTTATCTACGTAAATATAAACGTCATATACAAGAAATGCAACGAAGAAAGCAGTTTAAGAAATTGCGCCAATTCCGGCATAAACTACATAATGTCTTGGCTGATCAAGATCATAAGATTTCAAAAGACATAATTTCTTATGCTTTGGAAAATGATGTAGGAATGATATATCTAGAAAAATTAACCTCTATCCATGATCGCTTTAATGTCAGGCAAGTCTCTAATGCCTATTTATGGTCTTATCAAAGACTTCAACAATTTATTACATATAAAGCTCAACTCGCCGGTATTGAAGTTAGATATGTAAATCCATATAATACATCAAAAAAATGTCCTAAATGCGGGCGAATAAATAAACCAAAAGATCGAACCTATCAATGTAAGTGCGGATATCATGGACATCGTGATGTTGTTGCAGCTATTAACATCCTCCATGCACTTTGATTCTTCTGAATCGGCCTGTAGTATCTCATAGATACCGCTACAGGACGGGTGAAGGCACATCCATATCCAAAGGCATAGCCAATGGAAAAAAAGCCATGTGGTTCGAACCCTATATGGTACGTGCTGAGCATGGCTTTTTCTCGGCACGTACACATTTGAGAATAGACATAAAGAATGAACTCCATAATAATCGTGAGGTGAAAAGTATGGAAGATAAATTATTAGAAGAATTAAATCAACTATTGAAAGGAACACATATGGGTGCATCCATATTTGAAGATTTGCGTGAAAAAATCAAAAGTGAAACATTGCATAAAGAATTTGATGAAATTTTACTCATGCTACACATTCATGAAAAATCTTTAACAGGATTAATATTAGCCCATGGAGGCGAACCTATTGACTCAGCAGGAATTATGGGTACAATCACAGATGTCATATCACATATTAAAAATTTAACGGTTGATAGTGATAAAGAAGTATTGAAAGTGGCTGTTCATAATATGGAAATGGGAGCAAAAGCATTGCATGATTTTGACGCACGAAATTTCATTTTGGATGATGAAACAGAAAAGACGATTGCCATTATGAAAGATGATTATGCTTCTATATATCATAAATTAGATAGATACCGTATTGAATTTGAAGAGTAATACTTGGCTTTCTTGCTTGTTTCATTGTATAATTCTTCTAAGAAAGGAAATTATGTAAATAACATTTATAAGTCATTTACAATATAAAAGAAGGATAGATATGAAAGTACAAGAAAGATTTTTAAAATATGTCACTTTTGACACTCAATCTGATGAGAACTCACAAACAACACCAAGTTCTTTAAAA